>JAKOVT010000236.1 GCA_029781935.1 Actinomycetes bacterium
CCAGGTGAGCTTCGTGGCCGAGAAGTAGGGGTCGAGGCGCAGCCCGGTGCGGGCGCTCACCATCGGCTCGTGGCCGTCGCCGCGCAGCTGCTCGCAGATGCCCGCGGTACGCCGGTCCTGCCACACGATCGCGCGGCGGGGCGAGCCGAGCGTCTCGCGGTCCCAGAGCACCACGGTCTCGCGCTGGTTGGTGATGCCGACGGCGGTCGGTGCGTCGCCGTCGGGCCCGAGCGCCTCGAGCGCCGCACCCACGGCCGAGAGCGCCGCGGACCAGATCTCGCCGGGGTCGTGCTCGACCCAGCCCTCCTGCGGGAAGTGCTGGGGGAACTCGGCGTACCCGCGGGCCAGGACCTGCGCGTCGCGCGAGACGACGAGGGCGGTGACGCCGGTGGTGCCGGCATCGAGGGCGAGCACGCTCATGGCCGGTCTCCTTGGAGGCTGCGCAGGTGGTCGAGCACCACGGGGTCGATGCGGCCGGGCACCATCCGCTCCTCGACGTTCTCGATACCGGCCCAGCGCTCGAGTGCGGCGCCGACATCGGTGGTGTCGTGGCCGAGGGCGGCCAGGCGGTCCCGCACCTCGTCGGCGACAGCGCCCTCCAGAGCGAGGCATTCGTCGGGGTCGGGGCGCTCGAACAGCAGGTCGCGGATGCCGAGGAGCCGGACCAGCTCGGGCACCGGGTCGGGATGGTCGTCGACGCGCAGGTCGACGAGGACGTCGGAGCCGCCGCCGTAACCGCCTCCCGGCGTCACGACGAGCAGCGCCGCGCTCTGCCGGCCGCGCGAGTCGCCGCCGGCCCGGTCGCCCGCGAGGAGTGCCTCGAGGAGGCGGTGGCTGAACGGGCGGTCGGCCGGTGCCGCGCGCCAGGCGGCCTCGACCGCCTCGACGACCTCGGGACCGGTGAGGATGTTGCCCTGCACGGCGTACGCCGATCCCGCGGCCGTGGTGCCGCTCGAGCCCCCCGCCCACGGCAGGCACGACTCGCCGGTGAACGACGCGGCGCCGCCGCGGGCGTCGACCACGCCGGCCTGCCGATGGTGGTGGTCGGGGTCGGCGGTGAGCAGCGCGGTGAGGGCCGTGCGGGCGTCGTCGCCGGCGGCGAGCCGGTCGAGGCCCTGCGGGCGGTAGGCGAGGTTGGCCATCGCCTGGGTCGCGATCGCCCCGGCCCCGACGGCCGCGGCGGGCACGACCGCGCCCACGGCGAGGAACTTCGAGGCGACCGCGACGCCGAGCTGCTCGCCGTCCTCCGAGCGCGCGACGAGGGAGAAGGTCATGGGCGCGACGCTAGCGGGCCGCCGTCCCCCGGGCGCGGCGGGCGACCCACGCCCGGGTCCCCGTCGACGTCACTGCCCCAACGCACGGATCCCCTGACGTCGCTGCCCGAGCGCACGGATCCCCTGACGGCGCGGCCCGGCCGCACGGATCCCCTGACGTCACGGCCCGAGCGCACGGATCCCCTGACGTCTCGGCCCGAGCGCACGGATCCCCGGACGTCACTGCCCGAGCGCACGGATCCCCTGACGTCACTGCCCGAGCGCACGGATCCCCTGACGTCACTGCCCGAGCGCACGGACCCCCTGACGTCGCGGCCCGGACGCCCGGATCCCCTGCCGTCACGGCCCGCGCGCACGGATCCCCGGACGTCACTGCCCGAGCGCACGGCTCCCCTGACGTCACTGCCCGAGCGCACGGATCCCCTGACGTCACTGCCCGAGCGCACGCATTCCCGGCCAGAATCCGTGCGTTGCGGCAGTGACGTCCCGGCCGTGACGTATCGGTCGTGACGTATCGGCCGTGACGTCCCGGCCGTGACGTCCCGGCCGTGACGTCCCGGCCGGATCGTGCGGGAGGGGGCGACCGCCCCGCCTCCTGCGTCCCCGGAAGCGCTTGCCCTAGGCTGGCGGCCGCCAGGTCGTGACAAGGGTGTCGGACCTCGCGCGACCCGCGAACCACGCGCCATCCCGCGCAGCAAGGGGAGAACCATGCGCATCGGAGTCCTCACCGGCGGCGGCGACTGCCCCGGCCTCAACGCCGTCATCCGCGGCGTCGTCCGCAAGGGCGTCAAGGAGTACGGCTACGAGTTCCTCGGCTTCCGCGACGGCTGGAAGGGCCCGCTCGAGGGCCTCACCTCCGAGCTCGGCATCCCGCAGGTCCGCGGCATCCTGCCGCGCGGCGGGACGATCCTCGGCTCGAGCCGCACCAACCCGATGAAGATCGAGGGCGGCGTCGACAAGATCAAGGCCAACCTCGCCGCGCACGGCGTCGACGCCCTCATCGCCATCGGCGGCGAGGACACCCTCGGCGTCGCGACGCAGCTGCACGACCGCGGCGTGCCGGTGGTCGGCGTACCCAAGACCATCGACAACGACCTCAACGCCACCGACTACACCTTCGGCTTCGACACCGCGGTGAACATCGCGTCGGAGGCCATCGACCGCCTGCACACCACCGCCGAGTCGCACCACCGCGTGCTCGTCGTGGAGGTCATGGGCCGCCACGCCGGCTGGATCGCCCTGCACGCCGGACTGTCCGGCGGTGCCAACGGCATCCTGATCCCCGAGGTCCCCTTCGATCTCGACGAGGTCGCGGGCTGGGTCGAGTCGCGGTTCCAGACCAACTACTCGCCGATCATCGTCGTCAGCGAGGGCGCGCTGCCCAACGACGGCGACCTCATCACCAAGGACCAGTCGCTCGACGCGTTCGGGCACGTGCGGCTCACCGGCATCGGCGACTGGCTGGCCTCGGCGCTCGAGGACCGCACCGGCCAGGAGGCCCGCGCGTCGGTGCTCGGCCACATCCAGCGCGGGGGCACCCCGACCGCGTTCGACCGGGTGCTCGCGACCCGCTTCGGCCTGCAGGCCATCGACGCCGTGCACGACAAGGACTACGGGAAGATGGTCGCCCTGCGCGGCACCGACATCGTCCGCGTTCCGCTCATCGACGCGACCGGCGAGCTCAAGACCGTGCCGCTCGCGCGCTACGACGAGGTCCGCACCTTCTTCGGCTAGGGCACCGCCCTCACCACTCCGCACGTTGTTCCCCAAACATGATCATGTTTGGGGAACTACGTGCGTTCGTGGCACGTGGTGGGTGCCCGTAGGCTTCTGGCATGGTCGACGTCATCGAGTGGCCCGAGCTGCCCGCTGCCCAGCAGCCGGTGTGGCCGGACGCCGCCGCGCTCGACGCGGCGCTCGCCGAGCTGCGCACCCTGCCGCCGCTCGTCTTCGCGGGCGAGTGCGACAACCTCACCGGGCGCCTGGCCGACGCCGCGCAGGGGCGCGCGTTCGTGCTCATGGGCGGCGACTGCGCCGAGACGTTCGACCAGGCCTCGGCCGAGGCGATCCGCGCGAAGCTCAAGACGGTCCTGCAGATGGCGATCGTCCTCACCTACGGTGCGAGCCTGCCCGTCGTGAAGATCGGCCGGATGGCCGGCCAGTACTTCAAGCCGCGCAGCAAGCCGACCGAGGTGCGCGACGGCGTCGAGCTGTCGTCGTACTTCGGCGACGGCGTCAACGGGATCGAGTGGGACGCGGCACGGCGCACTCCGGACCCGCAGCGCCTGGTGAAGAGCTACCACACCGCGAGCGCCACGCTGAACCTCGTCCGCGCGTTCACACAGGGCGGGTACGCCGACCTCCGCCAGGTCCATGCGTGGAACCAGGACTTCGTGTCCGAGACGCCGGCGGGCAACCGGTACGAGCAGGTCGCGGGCGAGATCGACCGTGCGCTGTCGTTCATGGCCGCCTGCGGCGCCGACCCCGAGGAGTTCCGCCGCGTCGAGTTCTACGCCAGCCACGAGGCGCTGGTCCTCGACTACGAGAAGGCGTTGACCCGCATCGACTCCCGCACGGGGAACCTCTACGACGTCTCGGGCCACATGGTGTGGGTGGGGGAGCGCACGCGGCAGCTCGACGGCGCCCACCTCGACTTCGTGTCGCGCATCAGCAACCCGGTCGGCGTGAAGCTCGGCCCGACCACCACGCCCGAGCAGGCGGTGGAGATCGCCGACCGGCTCGACCCCGAGCACACGCCCGGCCGCCTCACGTTCATCACGCGGATGGGCGCAGGCGTGATCCGCGAGGCGCTGCCACCGATCGTCGAGAAGGTCACCGCGAGCGGCCACCCGGTGCTCTGGGTCTGCGACCCGATGCACGGCAACACCCGCGAGGCCAGCACCGGCCACAAGACCCGGGCCTACGACGACGTCGCCGACGAGGTGCTCGGCTTCTTCCAGGTGCACAAGTCGCTCGGCACCGTGCCCGGCGGGATCCACGTGGAGCTGACCGGCGACGACGTCACCGAGTGCGTCGGGGGCACCGCGGGAGTGGCGGAGGACCGCCTCGGCGACCGCTACGAGACCGCGTGCGACCCGCGCCTGAACCGGGTGCAGTCCCTCGAGCTCGCCTTCGACGTCGCCGACTGGCTGCTCGACCGCCCGCGCCACGTCTGACGCGATGGGCGCTCCGCGCGGCTCGCTGCACCACCTCGAGCTCTGGGTCGCCGACCTCGATACCGCGCGCGCGTCGTGGGGCTGGCTGCTCGTCGCGCTGGGCTACGCCGTCGACCGCAGCTGGGACCGCGGCACGAGCTGGCGGCTCGATGCGGCGTACATCGTCGTGGAGAGCGGCCCCGACGTCCTCGAGGCCGCGCACGAGCGGCGCCGGCCCGGCGTGAATCACGTGGCGCTGCACGGCGGCTCGCGTGCCGACGTCGACGCGCTCGTCACCGCCTGCGGCGAGCACGGCTGGTCGCTGCTGTTCGCCGACCGCCACCCGTACGCCGGCGGCCCGCGGCACTACGCCGCCTACCTCGAGGACGCCGAGGGGTTCGAGGTCGAGCTGGTGGCGGACGATGCCTGACATCCGGCCGACGACGAGGCTGCTCGAGTGCGCGGCGATCGACGCCCCCGTGCGCGCGTGGCTCGACGTGATGCCGGACGCGGTCGCGCACTACCTCGACGAGTGGGCCCTCGAGGCCGGGCCGGCCTACGAGCCCGGTGGGAACACCGCGTGGGTGGCACCGGTGCGCACGCGCGACGGCGACGAGCTCGTCCTCAAGGTCGGGATGCGCCATCCGGAGGCCGAGCACGAGGCCGCGGCGCTGCGGCTGTGGGACGGCTCGGGCGCGGTACGGCTGCACCGGGCGGCGTACGACGACCGGTCCCTCGCCCTGCTGCTCGAGCGCTGCGATCCGGGGACGCCGCTCGCAGCGCTGCCCGAGCCCGATCAGGACGTCGCGATGGCCGCGGTGCTGCACAGGATCTGGGCGACGCCGATCGGTGCTCTGCCGGGCGACGACGACCCGTTCGAGCCGCTCGGCGTCCTGTGCGGGACGTGGGCAGACGAGACGGAGGAGCGGCTCGGGGGCGGCGGCTACCCGGGTGACCCCGGGCTGGTGCGTGAGGCGATCGCTGTGCTGCGGGCACGACCGTCCACCGGGCGGCGTCGGGGCGACGTCCTGCTCGGCACCGACGTGCACGCGGAGAACGTGCTCGCCGCACGTCGTGAGCCGTGGCTGCTCGTCGACCCGAAGCCGTTCGTGGGGGACCCGGCGTACGACGTCGTGCAGCACCTGCTCAACTGCCGCCACCGGCTCGTGTCCGACCCGCACGGGCTCACCGCACGCCTCGCCGACCTCACGTCGACCGACGCCGACGCCGTGCGCGCCTGGACGTTCGCCCGCTGCGCGTGCGAGCTCGCCTGGTGGCCCGAGCTCGTTCCGGTCGTGCGGGCGCTGGCGCCCTGAGCGCCCGACCGCGGCGGCGACGCGGCGCGTCCGGGCCCGGGGGCGCGCGCCCCGGCCGGGGTCGTCGGTCAGGTCCGAATCCCGCCAGCCGATCGTCGGGGGCATGGGGCAGGATCGGGCCATGACCACGAACCCGGCGGCCGTCACGACCGAGCCGCGAGGCGCGATCACGGCGCCGGCCGGCCTCGACGTCGACGCCGCGTACCAGGCTCTCGCGGCCCGCGACCGCCGCTTCGACGGCCGGATCTGGTTCGGCGTCACCAGCACCGGGGTCTACTGCCGGCCGGTGTGCCCGGCTCAGACGCCGAAGCCGACGAACGTGCGGTTCTTCGCGTCGCCCGCGGCCGCCGTGAGCAGCGGCTTCCGCGCGTGCAAGCGGTGCCGCCCCGATTCGGCGCCGGGCTCGCGGCACTGGGACCACCGCGGGGATCTCGCCGCTCGAGCGCTCCGGCTGATCGCCGAGGGCGCGGTCGACGACGGCGGAGTCGCGGGTCTGGCCCGCACGCTGCACGTCAGCGAGCGGCACGTGCACCGAACGCTGGTGGCGGAGGTGGGCGCGGGGCCCCTCCAGCTCGCCACGAGCCGTCGCGCGCAGACGGCGAAGCTGCTGGTCGAGCAGACGTCGCTGCCGCTGGCCGAGGTGGCGTTCGCCGCCGGGTTCTCGAGCGTGCGCCAGTTCAACGACGTGATGCGCAAGGAGTTCGGCGTACCCCCGTCGCACCTGCGCCGGTCTCCGGAATCGCTTGTGGCTGCGGCTGATCCGCGGCTCGTGCTCCGGCTGCGTCTGCGTCCGCCGTACGACGCCGTCGCGGTCGGCGAGTTCCTAGCGGCGCGGGCGATCGAGGGTCTCGAGGAGCACGTCGTCGACCCGGGCGGCTGGACGCACCGCCGCGTGGTGCCGCTCGGCGTGCGCACCGCTGTGGTCGACGTCCGCGTGGTCGGCGACCACGTCGTCGTCCGGGCCGACGCCGACGTGCGCGGCACCGCCCTGCTCGTGTCCCGCGTGCGGCGCTGGCTCGACCTCGACGCGGAGCCCGCGATGGTCGAGGCGGCGCTCGCGACCGACCCCGCGCTCGCACCGCTCGTCGCCGCCCGGCCGGGGCTGCGTGTGCCGACCACGGTCGACCCCTGGGAGACGGTCGTGCGCGCGATCGTGGGCCAGCAGGTGTCGGTCGCCGGTGCGCGCACGATCCTCGGCCGCATCGTCGCGGCGTACGGCGCTCCGGCGAGCGACCTCGTGGCGTTCCCGACCGCGGCGGAGCTCGCGGCGGCCGACCCGGGCGACGTGGCTGCGCTCGGCATGCCCGGTGCCCGGGCGCGCACGGTCGTCGCCGTCGCCGAGGCGGTCGCCGACGGCTCCCTCGACCTGCTCGCCGGTGATCCTGCCGACGTCGGGGCGGCGCTCGAGGCGCTGCCGGGGGTCGGGCCGTGGACGTCGGCGTACGTGCGGCTGCGCGCCCTCGGCGACCCCGACGTCCTGCCGGCGACCGACCTCGGGATCCGCCACGGCGCCCGTGCCGTCGGCCTCCCCGAGCAGCCCTGCGCTCTCGACGAGCACGCCCGCGCGTGGAGCCCGTGGCGCTCCTACGCCGCCCAGCACCTCTGGACCGCCGCCACTCCGAGCACGCCCTCGACCCTGGAGACGCCATGACCCCGTACGAGACCACCTCCGTCGCGATCCCCGGCGGCACGGTCGTCGTGGTCGTCGACCCCGACGACGGCGCCGTCGTCGCGTCGGGTTTCGGCGACCTGGCCCTCACGTTCTCGTTCCTCACGGCCGCCGAGCAGGCTCGCGGCCACGTCGAGGTCGCGCCCGACGCGCCCTCGGTGGCGCCGGTGGTCGAGGCACTGACGGCGTACGCCGGCGGCGACGTCGACGCGCTCGACGCGGTGCTCGTCCGCCAGCACAGCGGACCGTTCCTCGACCGCGCGTGGGAGGTCATGCGCGAGGTGCGCGCGGGCGAGACCGACACCTACTCCGGGCTCGCGGTGCGTGCCGGATCGCCCTCGGCGGTCCGTGCCGCCGGTCAGGCGTGCGCGCGCAACAAGGTCGCGCCGTTCGTGCCCTGCCACCGCATCCTGCGCACCGACGGCTC
>JAKOVT010000239.1 GCA_029781935.1 Actinomycetes bacterium
GCCTCGGGCGTCTACGCGACGAGCGACCCCGCGACCTTCGAGGACCGCGAGGGCAGCCTCGACCTGATCATCAACACCATCTCGGTGCCCATCAAGCTCGGCCAGCACCTGCGGCTGCTCGACGTCGACGGCGTCATGGTGCAGGTCGGCGTGCCGCCGGAGCCGATGTCGCTGCACATGTACCCGCTGCTCGGCGGCCGCAAGTCGCTCGCGGGGTCGCCGATCGGTGGACTGCCCGAGACGCAGGAGATGCTCGACGTGGCGGCGGCGCACGGGTTCGGCGCCGACATCGAGACCATCGAGGCGCCCTCCATCTCGGCGGCGCACGACCGCGTGGTGGCCGGCGACGTGCGCTACCGCTTCGTCATCGACATCGCCTCGATGCGCTGACACCCACCCGCTTCGGAGGTCTGAGCGGTACCTAGGGACACCGCTCAGGCCTCCAGTTCGGGGGGTCAGCCCTGGATGGGGCGGTCCTGGCCCTGCCAGAAGTCGGCGCGGAGCTTGAACTTCTGGAGCTTGCCGGTGGCGGTGCGCGGGAGCTCGTCGCGGAACTCGACCCGCTTCGGGCACTTGTAGCCGGCCAGCCGCTCGCGGCAGTGCGCGATGACGTCGTCGGCGGTGAGCGGCGTGCCGTCGGTGACGATGAGCGCCGTCACGGCCTCGCCCCACTTCTCGTCCGGCGTACCGACCACGGCGACCTCGCGCACGTGCGGGTGCGACGCGAGGGCGTCCTCGACCTCGATCGACGACACGTTCTCGCCGCCGCTGATGATGACGTCCTTCTTGCGGTCGCTGATGGTGAGGTAGCCGTTCTCGAACGACCCGCCGTCGCCGGTGTGGAACCAGCCGCCCTCGAGCGCCTGCGCCGACTCCGCCGGCTGCTCCCAGTACGACTCGAGCACGACGTTGCTGCGCGCGAGCACCTCGCCCGACTCGTCCGTGCGGATCGTGACGCCGAGAGCCGGCGCCCCGGCGCTGCCGAGCTTGCGCGCGCGGGTCGACGGGTCGAGGTCGTCCCACTCCTGACGCCGCCGGTTCACCGTGAGCAGCGGCGAGGTCTCGGTGAGACCGTAGATCTGGATGAACTCCCAGCCGAGCTCGGTCTCGATCCGCTCGATGGTGCGCGTGGGCGGCGGAGCACCCGCCACGATCACACGCACTCGGTCGCGACCAGGGATCGGGCCGTCCCACGTCGCCGCGGCGTCGAGCACCATCGCGAGCACGGCGGGGGCGCCGCACATGACCGTGACGCCGTGCTCCTCGACACGGCGCAGGACCTCTGCTCCGTCGACCTTGCGCAGCACGATGTGCCGGCCGCCGACACCGGTGAGCGCGTAAGGCATCCCCCACCCGTTGGCATGGAACATCGGCAGCGTGTGGAGCAGCACGTCGCGGTCGGACAGCGTCACATGCAGCGCGAAGGTGGCGGCGTTGATCCAGATGTTGCGATGCGTGAGCTGCACGCCCTTGGGCCGGGCGGTGGTGCCCGACGTGTAGTTGATCGTGGCGGTCGCCGTCTCGTCGCCCTCCCACGGACGACCCGCATCCCGTCCGGAGAAGAACTCGTCGTCGCACTCGCCGAGGACGAAGGTGTGCTCGGCCTTCACCGTGTCGAGCAGCCCGGTGAGCTCGGGGTCGACGAGGAGGACCTCCGAGCCGCTGTGCCCGACGATGTACTCGACCTCCGCGGGCGCGAGCCGGAAGTTGACCGGCACCAGGACCCGCCCCGAGCCGGAGACGCCGAAGAAGCTCGTGAGCAGCCGCGCGGAGTTGTGCGACACGATCGCCACCCGCGCGCCGACCCCGACGCCGAGCCGGTCGAGCGCGGCGGCCTGCGAGCGCGCGGCCCCGGCAAGCTGCTCGTAGGTCCACGGCCCGAGCGGCGCGGCCGGCTGGTCGGGCTCGTCGACCACCGCGGTGCGCTGCGGATACACGGTCGCGGCGCGGTCGAGGAAGTCGTTGACGGTCAGCGGGACGTGCATGGCGCCTCCTTCACGGGACGCCCATCGTGGCACCCCGCGTACGCCGGGGCACGCGTTCCCGCGACGGCGTACCGGCGTACCCCGCACCGGACGTCGCACGATGCGCGACATCGCACCCCTCGCATCGTGGAACAGATGCGACGGTCCCTAGGCGGCCACCGGCGCTGCCGGTAGCGTCCGCCGCATGACGTGGACGTCGACGCGGGCCGACGCATGAGCGTCGGCGTCTTCGACCTGTTCCGCGTGGGCATCGGTCCGTCGTCGTCGCACACCGTCGGGCCGATGCGCGCGGCGCGCTTGTACGTCGGCGAGCTCGACGACCTCGGCGTCCTCGACCGCGTCGCCGCGCTGCGCATCGACCTCTACGGCTCGCTCGCGGCGACCGGCCACGGCCACGGCACGCACACCGCGCTGCTGCTCGGGCTCGAGGGCCTCGAGCCCGAGACGGTCACCGCCGAGCAGATCGCGTCGCACCTCGCCCGGGTCGCCGAGGAGGGCACGGTCCAGCTGCTGGGCCGCCACGACGTGCCGTTCACCGCCGACTCGCCGGTGCTGCACCCGCTCACGTTCCTCCCGGCGCACAGCAACGGCATGGTGTGCACGGCGACCGATGCGGCCGGCGCCGAGCTCCTGTCGGCCACCTACTACTCCGTCGGCGGCGGCTTCGTCGAGCGCGAGGGCCACACGGCGTCGGCGGGGGCCGACGACGTCGACGCTCGGCCCTTCCCCTACCGCACCGCGGTCGAGCTGCTCGAGCACTGCACGACCTCGGGCCTCTCGGTCAGCGAGATCATGCTCGCCAACGAGCGAGCACGCCGCAGCGACGACGAGATCCGCGCAGGACTGCTGCACATCCGCGACGTGATGACCGAGTGCATGGAGTCGAGCCTGCGTCGCGAGGGCCCGCTGCCCGGCGGCCTCAACGTCCGCCGTCGCGCGACGGCGTGGTGGGAGAAGCTCAAGACGGTCGACCCCGACAAGGACCCCCAGCACTGGCAGGAGTGGGTCACCCTCGTCGCCCTCGCCGTGAACGAGGAGAACGCCTCGGGCGGCCGGGTGGTGACCGCGCCCACCAACGGTGCAGCCGGCATCGTGCCCGCGGTGCTCTACTACGCGACGCGGTACGTCCCCTGGGTGCGCGACGGCGGCCCCGCGGCGCGCGACGACGCGACGGTGCGGTTCCTCCTCGCAGCCGGAGCGATCGGCGTCCTTTACAAGGAGATGGCGTCGATCTCAGGTGCCGAGGTCGGCTGCCAGGGCGAGGTCGGCTCGGCCTCCTCCATGGCGGCCGCGGGGCTCGCCGAGGTCATGGGCGGCACCCCCGAGCAGGTGGAGAACGCCGCCGAGATCGCGATGGAGCACAACCTCGGGCTCACGTGCGACCCGATCGGCGGCCTCGTGCAGATCCCGTGCATCGAGCGCAACGCCATCGCGGCGGGCAAGGCGATCGCCGCGGCGAAGATGGCCCTGTGGGGCGACGGCGAGCAC
>JAKOVT010000255.1 GCA_029781935.1 Actinomycetes bacterium
TCGCACCTGCTGCTGTCGCTGGCGATCGTGGCGCTCACGACCGTCCTCGTCGCGCGGGCCGGCGAGCCGGGCGACGAGCCGGTGGTCGTCGTCGTACGCCGCGAGGTCCGGATCGGCACGCAGCTGCTCACCGGGCTGATGGGCGTCGTCCTCGTCGTCGGCATGCTGGTCACGGCGAGCGGCCCGCACGCCGGCGACGAACGGACGACGCGCCTCGGGCTCGACCCGCGGATGATCAGCTGGCTGCACGCCGACCTCGTCGTGCTCTGCATCGGCCTGCTGATCGGGCTGCTCATCGCGCTGCGCGCGACCGGGGCTCCCGAGCGCACCACCCGGGCCGCGACGCACCTGCTCATGGCGTTCCTCGCCCAGGGCCTGGTCGGCTACGTCCAGTACTTCACCGGCGAACCGTGGGTCCTCGTCGCCCTCCACGTCCTGCTCGCCACCGTGATCTGGTGGGCGACGATCCGCCTCCTCCTATCCACCAGAACCCGAGGCACCACCCCCCTCGACACCCTCGCCTGACCGCCGAGGCGTCCGAGCGGTCGGGAGACCACAGTCAGCTCTCCCGGCCACACCTCTGCACGGTTCCCCGCACGAGCCGCTCCGGAGCCAGCCCCCGGACGTGCGCGCCGCGCGGCCGAAGGCCGCACCGGGCGGCGACGGCCCGTCAGGGCCCGAGCCGACCGGTCCTCGGCGCGCCGGCGACGCGAGCGCGAGCCGTCCGCGACGGGGGCCGACGAAGGAGGCTCGCGGAGCGGACGGCTCCTGCCGAGCGAAGCGAGGCGCGCTCGCTTGGAGCCGCGGAGAAGCAGCGAGGCGCGCTCGCTTGGAGCCGCGGAGAAGCAGCGAGGCTCGCGAGCTTGGAGCCCTAGAGGAACGCGTCGATCGCCACGACGAGGAAGAGCAGCGCCAGATAGCTGATCGACCCGTGGAACAGGCGCATCGCCTTGACGTCCTTGTCGCCGCGACGGACTCGGCGCAGGAGCGCGTGCGCCTCCCACAGGAACCAGCCGCCGAGGACGGTGGCGGCGACGGCGTAGAACGGCGTCATCCCGCCTGCGGGCACCAGCAGGAGCGAGGTGAGGACCATCGCCCACGAGTAGCCGATGATCTCGCGCGCCACCTTCGACAGCGGCGCGACCACCGGCAGCATCGGGACGCCGGCGGCGGCGTAGTCGTCCTTGAAGCGCAGCGACAGCGGCCAGTAGTGCGGCGGCGTCCAGAAGAACACGACGCCGAACAGCACCATCGGCGCCCACGACAGCGACCCGGTCACGGCGGTCCAGCCGATGAGGATCTGCATGCATCCGGCCGCGCCGCCCCACACGATGTTCTGCGGGGTGCGCCGCTTGAGCAGCAGGGTGTAGCCGACGACGTACATGAGGATCGCGGCGGCGGTGAGGGCGGCGGCCAGCGCGTTCGTCGTGAGGGCGAACCACGCGACCGAGCCGACCGCGAGCAGCAGGCCGAACGCGAGAGCACCGTTGGGGCTGACCTCGCCGGTGACGATCGGGCGGTGGCCGGTGCGCACCATGAGGCTGTCGATGTCGCGGTCGATGTACATGTTGAGCGCGTTGGCGCCGCCGGCCGCGAGGAAGCCGCCGACCAGGGTGACGGCGACGAGCGCGAGCGACGGCAGGCCGCCCGACGCCAGGATCATCGTCGGCACCGTGGTGACGAGCAGCAGCTCGATGATCCGCGGCTTGGTGAGCGCGACGTAGGCCGCGGCCTTCGACCGCCGGTGCACCTGGACCTCGTCGCCGCGCACGCCCTCGACCGAGGGACCGTGGCCGTGGGCCGACCGGGGGTCGACGGCGGTCACAAGCGGCTCCGGGGTGGGCGGGACGGCAGGATCGGCGGCCCGATCAGGGGCGCGCTGCGAGTGTAGCCGCGCCCGCCGGTGGGCGACGGCTCCGGGCTAGGCTCGGGCCTCGTGACCTCCTTCCCGGACTCCCCCGACCTGTTCCGCGACGCCACCTGGACCGAGCTGGACGAGCGCACCGTCGACACCATCCGCGTGCTGGCCGCCGACGCCGTCCAGAAGGTGGGCAACGGCCACCCGGGCACCGCGATGAGCCTGGCTCCTGCGGCGTACCTGCTCTTCCAGCACTTCCTGGCCCACGACCCGGCCGACCCCGCCTGGATCGCGCGCGACCGGTTCGTGCTCTCGGCCGGGCACTCGTCGCTCACGCTGTACATCCAGCTCTACCTGTCCGGGTACGCCGTGCAGCTGTCCGACCTCGAGGCGTTCCGCACGTGGGGCTCGCTCACGCCCGGTCACCCGGAGCGCGGCCACACGCCCGGTGTCGAGACCACCACGGGTCCCCTCGGGCAGGGCCTGGCCACGGCGGTCGGCATGGCCATGGGAGCCCGCTACGAGCGCGGGATGCTCGACCCCGACGCCCCGCTCGGCGAGAGCATCTTCGACCGCCGCGTCTTCGTGATCTGCGGCGACGGTGATCTCGAGGAGGGCGTCACGTCCGAGGCGTCGTCGTTGGCGGGCGTGCAGAAGCTGGGCAACCTCATCGCCGTCTACGACGACAACCACATCTCCATCGAGGACGACACGGCGATCGCGTTCAGCGAGGACGTCGCGACGCGCTACGAGGCCTACGGCTGGCACGTGCAGACGGTGGAGCACCTGCCCGACGGCCGGGTCGACGTCCTCGCGCTCGCCACGGCGCTGCAGAACGCCATCGCCGTCACCGACCGGCCGTCGCTGATCCGGATGCACAGCATCATCGGGTGGCCGGCGCCCACGCTGAAGAACACCTTCAAGGCCCACGGCAGCGCCCTCGGCGCCGACGAGGTGGCGAAGGTGAAGGAGATCCTGGGCTTCGACCCGGAGAAGTCCTTCGTGGTGGAGCCCGAGGTCCTCGAGCAC
>JAKOVT010000350.1 GCA_029781935.1 Actinomycetes bacterium
AGGACAGGACGGCGACCACGTTGAACAGGAAGATCGTGCCGATCGCGTAGGCGACGTCGACCTCGGCCACCTCCACGACGGCCGTGACCGCCGCGATCGCCGAGGCACCGCAGATCCCGGTGCCGACGCCGATGAGCGTGCGCGCGTCGCGCCCGACCCCGAGCAGCCGGCCGACCAGGGCAGCACCGCCGAGGGCCACCGCGAGCGTGCCCAGCATCACCGGCAGGGAGCCGGCACCCACGGTGGCGACCTGGGTGAGCGACAGACCCGTGCCGAGCAGCACGATGGACGCCTGCAGCACGTACCTCCCCGCGAAGGCCAGGCCCGGCCGCAGAGCATCGCCGGGACGGAGGAGCGCCGCGACGAGCACTCCCAGCACGATGCCGAAGACCGGCCCGCCGACTATCGGCGCCAGGTGCCCCAGTGCCGTGGCCACCGTCGCGACGACCACGGCGAGCGCCACCCCCGGAGCCGCCCGCCTCACCCGTCGCGAGACGGACACGTCAGAATCCAGGGCGTGCAGGCTCATGCGACCTCCCGAGCGTCGGACTCCCACCGTCGCCCGGGCGACGGGCTTCCGCTAGACCCCTCTCGACGTCCACGTCATAGGCGGTGGCTATGAGCGCCGAGGAACCGTTCGACCTCACGACGCTCGCCCTGCTCGCAGCCGTGGCGGAGACGGGCAGTCTCGGTCGTGGCGCGCAGCGGATGTCGATCTCGCAGCCGGCCGCGAGCCTGCGCATCCGCACGCTCGAGCGCCGGCTCGGCCTCACCCTGCTGGAGCGCTCGCCCACGGGATCGCGTCTGACACCGGCCGGAGCCTCGGTCGTCGACTCGGTGGGTCCGGTCCTCGACGCGACCGACGCCCTGGCTCGCCGGGCTGCCGCCCTGCGCGCCGAGCAGGTGAGCCGCCTCCGGGTGGCCGCGTCGCTGACGATCGCCGACCACCTGGTGCCCGGGTGGCTGGTCGACTTCCACGCCATCGAGCCGTCGGCAGCGGTGGCGCTGCGGGTGGGCAACTCCGAGGCCGTCGCGACCCTGGTCCGGGACGGCGACGCCGATCTCGGTTTCGTGGAGTGCCCCCGGGTGCCGGCAGGCCTTCGGGCGCGCACGATCGGCACCGACGAGCTCGTGCTCGTCGTCGCGCCTGACCATCCCTGGGCTCGGCGCCGCCGCCCCGTGACCGCGGCCGAGCTCGTCGCCGCGCCGCTCGTCCTCCGGGAGGCGGGCTCCGGGACGCGCGAGGCACTGGAACAGGCCCTCGCCCTGCACGGCCAGCGACCCGCAGCCGTCCTCGAGCTCGGGTCGACGACGGCGATCAAGTCGGCGGTCGCCGCGGGTCAGGGCCCTGCCGTGCTCAGTCGGCTCGCCGCCGTCGCCGAGATCGGCAGCGGCAGCCTCGTCGTGGTCGCCACCGAGGACCTCCGGCTGCGGCGACGGTTCCGGGCCGTGTGGCAGACCGGCCGGACCCCGGGCGGGAGCGCCGATGCGCTCCTCGCGGTCGCGATGCGGTCGGAGCACCCCGCGCCGTCCACCGGCGGTGCCAGAGCGCCCTCGACGTCCTGACCGACGAGGGCGTCGTACGTTGGTCGTCCCGGACCACGACGATGAGGAACGCGCATGCAGCTCGAGATGGGTCTCGACACCTTCGGCGACGTCACGGTCGACGCCGAGGGGCGCGCGGTGCCGCAGGACCAGGTGATCCGCGACCTCGTCGAGGAGGGCGTGCTCGCCGACCAGGTCGGCGTCGACGCCCTCGGTGTCGGGGAGCACCACCGCCCCGACTTCGCCGTCTCCTCCCCCGAGACCGTGCTCGCGGGCATCGCCACGCGCACCGAGCGGATCGTGCTCGGCTCGGCCGTCACGGTGCTCTCCAGCGACGACCCGATCCGGGTCTTCCAGCGGTTCGCGACGCTCGACGCGCTGTCGAACGGACGCGCCGAGGTCACCCTCGGGCGCGGTTCCTTCATCGAGAGCTTCCCGCTGTTCGGCTACGACCTCGCCGACTACGAGGCGCTGTTCGCCGAGAAGCTCGACCTCTTCGCGACCCTGCTCGACGAGCAGCCGCTGCACTGGACCGGCAGCCACCGGGCGCCGCTCGACGGGCAGCGGGCCTACCCGCTGACCCGCCACGGCCTCAAGGCCTGGATCGGTGTAGGCGGCAGCCCGCAGTCGGTCGTGCGCGCGGCGCGCTACGGGTTCCCTCTCGTCATCGCGATCATCGGCGGCCCGGCCGAGCGGTTCGCCCCGTTCGCCGACCTGTACCGCCGCGCGCTCGAGGAGGTCGGCCGCGAGGAGCTCCCGATCGCGGTGCACTCCCCGGGCCACGTCGCCGACACCGACGAGCAGGCGCTCGAGCAGGCGTGGCCGCACTACCGGGCCATGCACGACCGCATCGGACGCGAGCGCGGCTGGGGACCGATGAGCCGCGCCGAGTTCGACGCCCAGACAGGCCCGCAGGGCGCCCTGTACGTCGGGTCGCCCGAGACCGTCGCGCGCAAGATCGCCACCACAGCGCGTCTGCTGGGCCTGTCGCGCTTCGACCTCAAGTACTCCATGGGCACCCTGCCGCACGCGCACATGATGCGGACCATCGAGCTCTACGGCACCCAGGTCATCCCCCTGGTGAGGGACATGCTCAGCGAGGGCTCGTGAGCGAGCGCCTCGACGAGCTGCTGCGCTGGGAGGCGTCCGGCGGGCACTGGGAGGTCGCCTCCGACGACGGCGACGTCGTACGCCTGGCCCTGCGCACCTGCCTCGGCGACGAGGTCGTGGGCGAGCTCGTCAGCAGCGACTCCGACGTCCGGCAGCACCTCGCCGGCAGGAACCGCGACGACTGACCGTCGATGTGTGTCCACGCTGGTGCCGGGACCGGCGTGAGCACACGTCGACGGCGGTCAGCCGGTGCCCTCGGGGTTCGGGTGGTCCATCACGGGGTTGGCGAGACCGTCGACGACCTCGGCGCCGGGCAGCTTGAGCAGCTCGCGCGGGTCGAGGGCGATCTTGCTCGACCGGTTGCCGCCGCCCATGACGACGCGGTCGCGACCCAGCACCGCCGCGTCGATCCAGAGTGGGAGACCCTCGATCCCGGGTGCCGTGACGCCGCCGATCTGCATCCCGCTGAGCTCGACGGTGGTGTCAGCGTCGGCGAAGGAGACCCGCTTGACGCCGAGCCGCTCGCGGCAGACTCGGTTGACGTCGAGGCGCGTCGTACCGAGCACCACGCAGACCGCACGCATCGGCGGCTCGACCTTCTTCGACGTCACGATGATCGTGTTCGCGGCGTCGTCGAGGGCGAATCCGTAGTGGTCGCAGAAGGCGGCGGTGTCGGCCAGCTCGGGGTCGCAGGCGAGCACCTCGACGTCGAGGCCGTACGCCGCAACCGCCGCAGCGACGACCGGCAGCAGCGCGGGGGTCATGCGTCGATGCGGGAGCGGTCGAGGGCCGAGGCGCCCTCGACGATGAACTCCTTGCGAGGGGCGACGTCGCTGCCCATCAGCAGGTCGAAGACCTCGAGCGCACCGTCGGCCTCGGCCATCGTGATCCGGCGCAGCGTGCGCGTGGCCGGATCCATCGTGGTCTCGCGCAGCTGCGCAGCGTCCATCTCGCCGAGGCCCTTGTAGCGCTGCGGGGTCTTGAACGAGCGGCCCTTGGCGTTGAGGTCGGCGAGCACGCGGCGGTACTCGTCCTCGCTGTAGGTGTAGAGGATCTCGTTCTTCTTCCCGCCGGGGTTGGTGATCTCGAACCGGTGCAGCGGCGGCACGGCGGCGTAGACCCGGCCGTCCTCGAGCAGGGGACGCAGATACCGGTGGATCAAGGTGAGGAGCAGGCAGCGGATGTGCGCGCCGTCGACGTCGGCGTCGGACATCAGGATGATCTTGCCGTACCGCGCCTGCTCGAGGTCGAAGGTGCGGCCCGAGCCCGCGCCGATCACCTGGATGATCGCCGCGCACTCGGCGTTCTTCAGCATGTCGGCGAGCGAGGCCTTCTGCGTGTTGAGGATCTTGCCGCGGATCGGCAGCAGCGCCTGGTGGTCGGCGTTGCGTGCCAGCTTCGCGGTGCCCAGCGCGCTGTCGCCCTCGACGATGAACAGCTCGCTGCGCGCGACGTCGTCGCTGCGGCAGTCGGCGAGCTTGGCCGGCAGCGCCGAGGACTCCAGCGCGTTCTTGCGCCGCTGGACGTCGCGGTGCGTGCGCGCGGCGATGCGGGTGCGCGCCGCCGAGGCGATCTTGTCGAGCACCGCCTTGGTGGCGGCCTTGTCGCCGCGCGGCGGGGAGGTGAACCACGCGCCGAGCTCCTTGGACACCACGTGCGACACGATGCGCGAGGCCGCCGGCGTGCCGAGGACCTCCTTGGTCTGGCCCTCGAACTGCGGCTCGGCCAGGCGCACGGTGACGATGGCGGTGAGGCCTTCGGTGATGTCGTCCTTCACGACGTTGTCCTCGTTGGCCTTGAGCACCTTCTGCGCCCGGAGCTGGTCGTTGATCGTCTTGGTGAGCGCCCGCTCGAACCCGGTGACGTGGGTGCCGCCCTTGGGCGTGGCGATGATGTTCACGAACGAGCGGACGTCGCTGTCGTAGCCGCTCCCCCAGCGAAGCGCGACGTCGACGCCGAGCTCGCGCTCGACCTCCTGCGTCGACATGTGCCCCTTGCCGTCGAGGACGGGGACCGTCTCGGTGAAGTGCCCGGTGCCCTTGAGGCGCAGCACGCCGGTGACCGCCTCGTCGCTGCTCAGGTGGTCGACGAACTCGGTGATGCCGCCCTTGAACAGGAACGTCTCGTCGGTGGGCTCCTCGCCGCGCTCGTCGCGCAGGTGGATCGCGAGGCCGGGCACCAGGAAGGCGGTCTGCCGCGCGCGGGCCCGCAGCGCCTCGACGTCGAACTCGGCGTCCTTGATGAAGATCTGGCGGTCGGCCCAGTAGCGCACCCGGGTGCCGGTGACGCCCCTCTTCGCGCGGCCCGCCACGACCAGGCCCGACTTCTTGGTGAAGCCGGCCTCAGGGCCCTCGCCGTCGAACAGGCCGGGGACGCCGCGCTTGAACGACATCGTGTGGATCTTGCCGTCGCGGTCGACCTCGACGTCGAGCCGCTCGGACAGCGCGTTGACGACCGAGGCGCCGACACCGTGCAGACCGCCCGACGCGGTGTAGGAGCCGCCGCCGAACTTGCCGCCGGCGTGCAGCCTGGTCATCACGACCTCGACGCCGGTGAGCTTGGTCTTGGGCTCGACGTCGACCGGGATGCCGCGGCCGTCGTCGCGCACCTCGACCGAGCCGTCGGCGTGCAGGACGACGTCGATCCGGTGGCAGAACCCGCCCAGCGCCTCGTCGACCGCGTTGTCGATGATCTCCCACAGGCAGTGCATCAGCCCGCGGCCGTCGGTGGAGCCGATGTACATGCCCGGGCGCTTGCGGACCGCGTCGAGGCCCTCGAGCACCGACAGGTGCTTGGCCGAGTACCCGCCCGTGGAGCTCGACTGACGAGGGGCGACGGGCTGGGCGGTCATGGTGGCGGTGGCTCCGGAGGGAGAGGCTGCTGCGGTCCCCGTCAGGGTAGTCGGCACTGCCCACGCCGCCGCCGGGGCACGCCGCGTCTCACTACTCGGACGCCCGGTCAGGATCGCGTTCCGTGACGCCGACGCACCATGTCGGTAACCGTCGCGACACGCAGGTGCACGATGCTGGCCCCGGCGGGTGATCCAGGTCACGATCGGCTTACGCCGGAGGCGAACTCGGGAAGGCCGAAGGGGTGCTCGTCGTTGGACCGTGCGAGACTTGAGAACACGTCCTAGGAGGTAGCGCGGATGACCCCGACCCTGAGCCCGACCACGCCGCTCACGGCGCTCGACCGCTGTGACCGCTGTGGCGCCCAGGCGT
>JAKOVT010000358.1 GCA_029781935.1 Actinomycetes bacterium
CTCGCACATGTTCATCACCGGGCCCGACGTCATCAAGACCGTCACCGGCGAGGACGTCGAGTTCGAGGAGCTCGGCGGGGCGCGCACCCACAACAGCAAGAGCGGCGTGGCGCACCAGATGGCGGCCGACGAGGCCGACGCCATCGAGATGGTGAAGGCGCTGCTCGGCTTCCTGCCGAGCAACAACCTCGACGAGGCGCCCGCGTTCGACGTGGAGGCCGACCTCGCGCCGAGCGACGTCGACCTCGCGCTCGACACCCTGGTGCCCGACTCGCCGAACCAGCCCTACGACATGCACACGGTCATCGAGACGGTGCTCGACGACGCCGACTTCCTCGAGATCCAGCCGCTGTGGGCCCCGAACATGATCATCGGGTTCGGCCGCGTCGAGGGCCGCTCCGTCGGCGTGGTGGCCAACCAGCCGATGCAGTTCGCCGGCACGCTCGACATCGAGGCGTCGGAGAAGGCCGCCCGCTTCGTCCGCACGTGCGACGCGTTCAACGTCCCGGTGCTCACGTTCGTCGACGTCCCCGGGTTCCTGCCCGGGACCGACCAGGAGTGGAACGGCATCATCCGCCGCGGCGCGAAGCTGATCTACGCCTACGCCGAGGCCACGGTCCCGCTCGTCACGGTGATCACGCGCAAGGCCTACGGCGGCGCCTACGACGTCATGGGCTCCAAGCACCTCGGCGCCGACGTGAACCTCGCCTGGCCCACGGCGCAGATCGCGGTGATGGGCGCGCAGGGCGCCGTCAACATCCTCTACCGGCGCGAGCTCGCCAAGGCCGACGACGCCGAGGCCACGCGTGCGGAGCTCATCGCCGACTACGAGCGCACCCTGGCCAACCCCTACATCGCGGCGGAGCGCGGCTACATCGACGCCGTCATCCGCCCCAGCGAGACCCGCGCCCAGGTCACCCGCGCCCTGCGCACCCTGCGCACCAAGCGCGCGGCGCTGCCGCCCAAGAAGCACGGGAACATCCCGCTGTGACCGAGCAGAGTCCCGCCGCCGAGGCCGCGCCGCAGCGCCCGGTCCTCACCGTCGTGCGCGGCGAGCCCGACGCCGTCGAGCTCGCGGCTCTCGTCGCGGTCGTCACCGCGGCGGCGTCGGCGGGAGGGGCGTCGCACCGGGCACCGGTGCGCTCGGCATGGGCCGACCCGGCGCGCTCGGTCCGCGGCCCGATGCCCGGCGGTGGCTGGCGCGCGTCCTTCGCGCCGCGGTGACGCGCGGGTGACCCGCGTCGTCCTGGCCTCGGCCTCGCCGGCCCGGCGCGCGCTGCTGCGCGCGGCCGGCGTCGAGCCCGAGGTCGTCGTGAGCGGCGTCGACGAGGACGCGCTCGAGGACGACCTCGCGCGTCAGGGCCGCACGTCGCCCGCCGAGCTGTGCGAGGCGCTCGCGCTCGCCAAGGGGACGGCCGTCGGCGACCGTCTCGTGGGCGACGGTGTCCGCGACGGCGTCGTCGTCGCCTGCGACTCGGTGCTCGACCTCGACGGCGTACCGCTCGGCAAGCCCGACGACGCCGACGACGCGGTCCGGCGCTGGCGCGCGATGCGGGGACGCACCGGCATCCTGCGCACCGGCCACTTCGTCGCTCGGCTCGACCGCTGGGGACGCGGCTGGACCGCAGCGCCCGCGAGCACCACCGCCGTGGCCTCCACGCTGGTGGTGTTCGCCGACCTCGACGACGCCACGATCGACGCGTACGTCGCGACGGGCGAGCCGCTGCACGTCGCAGGCGCCTTCACCCTCGACGGCCTCGGCGGACCGTTCGTGGAACGCATCGACGGCGACCCGTCGAACGTCGTCGGCCTCTCGCTCCCGCTGCTCCGGCGGCTGCTCGCCGAGCTCGGCGTCGCGTGGACCGACCTCTGGAGCGCCTCGACTCGGTGAGCATCCGGCGTACCGGTTGCGGCCCCCGCCACCGGCGTCTGGCACGGTGGGACGCGTGGACCGCAGCCAGCTGACCGACGCCTACCTCGCGGACCTCGGGCTCGAGCGCGACGACCCGACCGCCGGGCTGCTGGCCGAGATCCAGCGCCGGCACGTCGCGGCGTTCGCGTTCACGAGCGTCGGGCCGCGTCTCGGCGACCCGCTGCCGCTCGATCCCCCGGAGCTCCTCGACCGCATCGTCGTACGCCGGCGCGGGGGCTACTGCTTCGAGCAGAACGGGCTGCTGTTCGAGGTGCTCACCGAGCTCGGGTACCAGCCGCGTCTGATCCTGGGCCGGGTGCTGCTGTCGGGGAAGCCGCACCCCGGGCTCACCCACCGCATCAGCCTCGTGGAGCTCGACGGGACGCCGCACGTGGTCGACGTCGGGTTCGGCGCTCCGGGGCCGCACCTCCCCGTGCCGCTCGGCGGTGAGGTCGTGGGCTCGGACTGGCGGCGGTTCCGCGTCGTCGAGCTGCGGCCGGGCCACTGGACGATGCAGACGCCCGTGGGCGACGACTGGCTCTCGCTCTACCGCTTCGAGGTGCTCGAGTACGGCGCGAGCGACTGCGAGGTCGGGCACTTCTACTCCCACCGGCACCCGCAGGCCTCGTTCGTGAACCGGTTCGTGGCCTCGGTGATCCGCGACGACGAGGTGCGCTCGCTGCAGGACCGCGACTACCGCGTCTACCGCGCCGACGGCGAGGTCCAGCGCCTGATCGCCGACGACGAGCTCGCCGCCCTGCTCGCCGAGGCCTTCGACGTCCGCGTCACCGACGCCGAGGCCGCCCGCCTCCTCCCGCCCCGGCTGCCCTGACGCTCGGACGCCCCGACGCCCCGAAGCCCCGACGGCCTGACGCCGTCACCCGCGCCGTCGAGACCTCGACGAAGGCACTGATGCCCTCGCGTTCCCGGAGATGCGAGGGCATTCGTGATGGCAGCGCGGTGGAAGGACGGAGCTCAGCCCTTCGGGAAGGGGGAGCTGGGCGAGAACAGCCAGAGCAGGAGGAGGCTCCCCCACAGCGGCGCCGTCACGGCGACGAGGAAGGCCAGGAACAGCCAGAACCTGCGGTGGTTGCGCTGCCACCACGAGCCCTGCACACCTCGCCCACCCGCCCGCGGCGCCGGCTGATCGGACGGCCGCTCGACGGCGGCGGACGGTTCGGGCTCGGTCACGCGCGGGTCCGCAGCACGGGGAACAGCGGGTGGTCCATCGGCGCGCCGGCCGGGAGCTCGCCCTCGAGCCCGTCGAACTGCGGCGAGGTGCGCCACGGCCGCGGTGCGTGCACGGCGTCGTCACCCAGGAACCGCAGGGAGAACGCCCGCCGTCGGTTGCTGCCGGGGACGCCGTACGCGTGGTGCAGCGTCAGCATGTGGAAGAACACGCAGTCGCCCGGCTCGAGCGCCCAGCCGAGGATGTCGAAGTCGTCGCGGTGGCCCTCGATCGCCGGCAGCTCCGCGAGGGTGCCCTCGGGGAACCACTTCGCCTCGTGGTCCAGGAACGTGCG
>JAKOVT010000517.1 GCA_029781935.1 Actinomycetes bacterium
GGAACGCAGGGCGGAGCGGGGGGTCACGAGGAACCTGACTGTCGACACGAGGTGGCCTGCGGGCCGCAGGCGGGACGCGTCAATGAGGTCTTCCTGAGGTGACGCGTCACCCAGGGTAGCCGGGGACACCGGCTGGGGCGTAATCGTCGTACGCCGGGGGAGACCGAGGTCACGACCCTGACCAGCGCGATCCCCGTCACACGGCCGCGCCCGGCCACGCGCCGCTCGCGGGGTGGGCCGGGCGGGCTGTGTGACACTTTTCCGTACGCCGAGCGCATCATCCGGCCCGTCCGAGGGGCCCCGAGGAGACCACGACATGGCTGCCACGACCACCCGGACGTCGTCGACGTCCGAGGCGGCCGGGCCCCGTCGCTCGAGCTCCTTCCGGCCCGACATCGAGGGCCTGCGCGCGCTCGCGATCATCCCGGTGCTGATCTTCCACGCGCACGAGTTCCTGTCGCCGACCGCGACCGGCCCGCTCGGGCTCGTCTCGACCGTCCTGGGCTGGGTCCCCGGCGGCTACCTCGGCGTCGACGTCTTCTTCGTGATCTCGGGCTTCCTCATCACGGGCCTGCTCGTGCGCGAGGGCGAGACCACCGGCCGGGTGCACTTCGGCAGGTTCTACGCGCGCCGCGCGCGCCGCATCCTTCCCGCCGCGACCCTCACGCTGCTCGTCACCCTCGTGGCGTCCTACCTCATCCTCCCGGCGGCGCGCGCGGCGTCGACCGCGGTCGACGTGCTGTGGGCGGCGCTGTTCAACGCCGACGTCCACTTCGCCAACAGCGGCATCGACTACATGGGCGTGGCCACCGACCCGAGCCCGGTGCTGCACTTCTGGAGCCTCAACGACGAGGAGAAGTTCTACGTCGTCTGGCCGGTCGTGCTGCTGGTCGCGACGGTCATCGCCCATCGCGTCAGCCGCCGCCACCTGCGTCCCGCGCTGTTCGTAGCCCTGTCGCTGCTCGCGATCCCGTCGCTGCTGTGGTCGCAGCACCTCGTGAGCACCGGCGACACCTCGGCGTACTTCTCGGCGTTCTCGCGCGCCTTCGAGCTCGCGGCCGGCGGTCTGCTCGCGATCTCGATGCCCGCGGTGCTCCGCGCGCCGCGTGCGGCCCGCGTGGTGGGCGCCATCGTCGGCTTCCTGGTGGTCGTGTGGTGCATGGCCACCTACACGACGCTGACGCCGTTCCCGGGCCTGGCGGCGCTCCCGGTCGTCATCGGCACGGTGCTCGTGATGGCCGGGCACGAGTCGGGCATCGTGAGCCGCGGCCTGTCGACCGCCGTGCCGCGCTGGTTCGGCCGGATCTCGTACTCGCTCTACCTCTGGCACTGGCCGGTCCTGGTGCTCGGTGCCGCGCTCACCGCCACCGGGCTGATGACCGTGAAGCAGGCCGTGCTCGGCATGATCGTGTCGGTGCTGCTGGCCTGGGGCTCCTACTGGGTGATCGAGCAGCCGCCGCAGCGTCTTGCCCGCCTGCGTCCGACGAACCGGGCGCTGTGGTTCGGCCTCGTGCTCATCGTGACCACCTGCGTGGCGGCGGTCGGCGTCGGCCGTCTCGCCGACGCGAAGGTGGCCGCGCAGTACGAGTACGTCACGCAGGGCCTCAAGCCGGTCGAGAAGGCCGACACGCGGCTGCTCTACATCGGCGACTCGATCACCAACCGCGGCGCGGTCCCGCTCGAGGAGGCGCTCGGCGCCGCGAAGTGGGACTACACCGTCGACGCGCTGGGCGGGCGTCCGATCATCGCCGGCCCGCGACCGGACTGGACGCCGCTGTGCAGCGACAAGCCGCTCTGCGGTGCCGACCTCGTGCTCGAGGCGCAGCCGAGCATCCCGGGCACCGTCGTGATCGCGCTCGGCACCAACTCCTTCAACGTCGCGAAGGTACGGGTGAAGGCGCCGACCGCGACCGACAGCGGCGAGCGGACGAAGAAGGACGCCGACGGTCACAACGTCATCGCGGGTCAGGACCCGGCCGCGTCGTTCGCCGCCGGCGTCGACCGGATCATGGCGATGGTGCCCGCGACCACCACCGTCTACTGGGTGGGGATGTACCTCGACGACAAGCAGTGGGCCGGTGTGCACTGGCGCGAGAACAACGCCGCGATGAAGGCGGCCGTCGCCAAGCACCCCAACGCCAAGTACCTCGACTACGCCGCCTACGCGAAGCAGGCGAAGATCCCGTACATGAACGACGGATCGCACCCCACGCCGACGGGCATGGGGATCCGGGCGCACTGGATCGTCAGCCAGCTGGGCTGACCCCGTCCGTGGCGCGTGCGGGTGCCCGGGCTCAGTGGTAGACGACCACGCGCGTGCCGATCGGCACGTGGGCGAACAGGTACGCCGCCGTCGTCGTGCTGCGCAGGTTCACGCAGCCGTGCGAGGCGCCGTTGTAGCCGTCGCGGTGGAAGTAGGCCGAGTAGTGCACGGCCTGGCCGCCGGAGAAGAACATCGCGTAGGGCATGGAGGTGCGGTACAGCGACGACACGTGGTAGCGCGACTTGGAGAACACCCGGAAGACGCCCTCACGAGTCGCGTGCCCCGCGCCCCCGAAGCGGGCGTCGGTGGTGAGGACGACGCGGCCGCGGTCCACCAGGCGCAGCGACTTCTGGGTCTTGTCCACGCAGAGCACCAGGCCCGACGTGCGGCACGCGGCGGGGAGCACGCCGTTCGTGCGGGTGAGGGAGCGCAGCTTCGACCAGACCGGAGCGGTGACCGACGCCGTCGAACCGAGGAAGAACTTGATCCGGAACGCCTTCACGGCGGCGAGGGTCGATCGATCCATCACGCGGGTGACGCGGACGCCGTAGCCGAGCCACACCAGCCGCTGCTGCACGCCCGCGACGAGGGTGCCGCGGTCGCCGGCCACCAGTGGCAGCGTGGTCTTCCCCGCCGGCGGCGTGGGCGACGGTGCCGGCCGGGGCCCGGGTGCGGCCGGCGTCGCGGCGCCGCTCGAGGGCGCGGGGCTCGGAGACGACGCGGCGTACGACGCGGCCGGGCTCGCGGCCACGAGCCCGACGGTCAACGCACCGACGACGATGCTGCGGCGGACGGACATGGCTCTCCTCGGACCGATCCTCCCGTGAACCGTTCTACGTCAACCATCGGCCGAAGGATCGCCGAACGTGAGGATTCCCGGCGGGACGGGCCGCTCCGCTGCGGCGCGTGATCGGGCGACGACGCCGGGCCCTCAGGCCTCGTTCCAGCGCGGGGAGGTGGTCCGCGGCGGGTGGAACGCGGCCTCGAGCACGACCATCGCCGGACCCCCGACCGTGCGGGCCTCGGCGAGCGCCTTGGCCAGCCCGTCGCCCGGGTCGTCGGTGCGCCGCACCGGCATGCCGTACGCGGCGCCGAGGTCCTCCCATCGCGGCTCGACGAGGTCGACCCCTCTGTGCTCGTCGCCCGCGACGGTCTGGTCGAAGCGGAGCATGCCGTAGCCACCGTCGGTGACGACGAGGACGACGAGCGGGAGCCGCTCCTGGACCATGGTGGCGAGCTCGCCCGGACCCATCGCCGTACCGCCGTCGCCGACGATCGCGAGGGTCTCGATGCCCTGGGCGGCCGGCCCGATCGAGGCGGGGAGGCCGAAGCCGAGCGTGCCCCAGCCGACCGGGTAGGCCAGGCGGCGGGCGCGAGGCTGACGGGAGTAGCCGCCGGTCCAGTAGCCGGCGATGCACATGTCGACCACGAGCGAGCCCTCGGCCGGCCAGGTCTCCTGCACCGTCCGGACGAACGTTGCGGCGTCGGCGGTGCGCGGGTCGGCCGCGATCGACGCCAGGATCCCGGCGCTGAGGTCGTCGGTCACCGTGCCCGCGCGTGCGCCGTCGGCGAGCGCGTCGGCGAGGGCGGCGACGCTCGCGGCCACGTCGCCGACGACCTTGGCCGCGAGGTCGTAGTCGCCGAGGCTCAGCCCGGCGTCGTCGACGACCGCGACGATCGTGGGCGGCACCGGCATCCGCCAGTTGCGCGTGGTCATGCCGGCGAGGTCGTCGCCGATCACGAGCAGGACGTCGGCCGCCGCGATGCGCCCCGCGACGGCGGGCTCGTGCGGCGGCGCGAGGATGCTGCCGGCGTACGACGCGAGCATCCCGCGCGCCTGGTACGTCGTGACCACGTGCGCGTCGAGCGCCTCGGCCAGGCGCAGCACCTCGGCCTCCGCGGGCACCGCGCGGGCACCGAGCCAGAGCACGACGCGCTTGCCGCGCAGCGTCTCGACAGCGGACTCGACGTCGACGGCGGCGGGCGGCACCGGCTCGAGGGGCAGCGGACCGGGCACCGGTCCGTCCCACGGCTCGTGCAGGACGTCGGCCGGGACGCCGAGGTAGACCGGGCGGCCGGTGCGCAGCGCATGCGCGCAGAGGCCGGGGAGCGCAGCGACCGCCTCCGCCGCGGTGGTGGTCGACACCGCCTCCGCGCCGAAGCCCGCGCGCACCATCTCGGCCTGGCTGCGCATGCCGTGCAGCAGGCCG
>JAKOVT010000389.1 GCA_029781935.1 Actinomycetes bacterium
CCGCTCATGTTCCACTCCGGCAGCCCGCTGCTGACCTACGACGTCCCCGTCGCGCAACTGCTCGACCGCGCCGGTGTCGCGGCCGACCCGCTGGTCGACACCGACGTCGACGCCTGGCCCTCCCTGCTCGTGCACCGCACCGAGGTCGTGCTGCCCGGGCACAGCGAGTACTGGACGCGTGCGATGTTCGACGCGCTGACCCAAGCGCGCAACGCGGGTGCGAACATCGCCGACCTCGGCGCGAACGACATGTACTGGCACGCCAGGGTCGGATACGACGCGACCGGCGCGCCGACGTCGTTGTTCGTGGCGCGGGTCCAGACGCTCGACCCGCTCGCGCGTCAGGACCCGCAGTCGGCCACAGTGCAGTGGCGGCACGCACCGCTGCTGCGCAACCCCTCGGCGGTCATCGGCCAGTCGTACACCGCGGTCCGCGCGCGAGGCGGCCTGGTGGTCGGACCGGTGCCGCAGTGGCTCGGCGGTATCCCTGGTTTCGTCGCGGGCGCGGTGCTCCCGCACGCCGCGTGGAACGAGGTGAACGGCATCCGTCCCGGCACCTACCCCGTTCCCGACGGGATCCAGGTGCTGGCGCAGGGAGTGCTGCGGCGTGCCGGGTTCGACGACCAGCCCGTGTCGACGACGTACTACTCGTCGCGTGCCGGCGGCGGCGTCTTCGACACCGGCAGCACCTATTGGCCCTGCCTGGTGATGCGCGCGTGCGAGGGGTTCGTGATCGCCGCGGCCGAGCGCGCGACGCTCTGGCAGGTGATGCAGCGGGTGCTCGTCGACTTCCAGACGCCGTCGTGGGGCGCGCTGCACCCGTCGCAGCCCAGCCGCCTGCCCGGGGTGACGACGTTGCGCACCTCGCTGCCGGCCGCCGCGATCGGCACCTACGGCCTCGGCGACTGAGCCGGCGCGCGGCGCCGTGCCGAGCTGCTCGATGCCGGGTGGCCGCCCTCGCACGGCCGGACCGGATACTGGGTGCGTGGTCCTGGATGGCCGGCGCTCGGCCGCGCTGCGGTCGGCTCGGATCGTGGCGCTCGTCGCTGCACTGTCCGCGCGGTCGACGGTGACGGCGTTGCGGTCCCGGTACGCCGAGGACCCCGCGGGGCTGCGTCGCGAGGCACGGGAACGCAACGCCGAGGCGCTGCGCTCGACCCTGGGCGACATGAAGGGCGGCGTGCTCAAGGCCGGGCAGCTCCTCTCCACCGTCGACTCGTTGTTCCCGCCCGATCCGGAGCGCACCTGGACGGAGGCGCTCACCTCGCTGCAGGAGTCCAACCCCGCGCTGCCGTGGGCCGAGGTGGAGCCGCTGCTGGTGCGTGGCCTCGGGGCACAGTGGCGGGAGCGGCTGGTCGAGGTCGACCCGGTCGCCGTCGCCGCTGCCTCGCTCGGACAGGTGCACCAGGGGACGTGGCACGACGGGCGCGCGGTCGCGGTGAAGGTGCAGTACCCGTTCGCCCGCGACGCCCTGCTCAGCGATCTGTCGGCGCTCTCCTGGTCGCTGCGCGCGGCTGGCGTCGTGCTGCCCGGTCTCGTCGCACCGCCGCTCGTGCGCGAGCTGCGCACCCGGGCGGCCGAGGAGCTCGACTACGAGCACGAGGCACGCGCGCAGCGCGCCGTGGCGGCGACCTTCCGTGCCTCCGACGAGTACGCCGTCCCCGACGTGGTCGACGTCGGCCCCGGCGTGCTCGTGTCGGAGTGGCTCGACGGGCGGCCCCTGGTGGCCGCGGTCGGGGACGACGCGCCGTCCCGGCGTCGGACCGCGGAGCGCTACCAGAGGTTCGCCCTGCTCGCTCCCGCGCGCGCGGGCTGGCTGCACGCCGATCCGCATCCGGGCAACTTCCGAGTCACGGCCGACGGTCGGCTCGGCGTCCTCGATTTCGGTGCGGTGGTCGCCATGCCCGACGGGCTCCCTCAGGCATTCGGCCGTCTGGTGCGTACGTTCGCCGACGAGGGTGACGACGCGGGAGCGGAGCAGGCGTTGCGCGACTTCGGTCTGGTGCGACCTGGCCGCTCGATCGACGTCGCGAGCCTCCGGTCGGTGATGGCGCCGTTCGGCGTGCCGGCGCGCTACGACGAGTTCCGGTTCTCACCCGAGTGGCTGCGCGGCTGCTTCGGGCGCGATGACGCGTCGCGCGACCCCGACTACACCGCCGCGCTGGGGCTCGACGTGCCGGCCGAGCACCTCATGACGCAGCGGGTCTGGCTGGGCGTGATCGGTGTGCTCTGCCGCCTCGACGTCACGGTCGCGGTGCGACCCGTCCTGACCGAGCTGCTCCCGGGCTTCGACGGCGACGACGGCAGCGCGCCGACGGCCTGACACGGCCGCCGCCGCCGGACCGCTCGGCGGCCTCGAGCCAGGCCTGAGCGCCGGACGATCGCGCTCGGCGAACAAGATCGCCGCCGCCCACCCGGCAGGTCTTCGGTCTCGGGGTCGGCGCAGCGCTGCAGGAGTCGCCGCGGGTGCCGCCGCGGGCGCGGAGCGTCGGCTCGCTGGAGCGGCGCGGTCGGATCGTGTGCCGATCTGCGGACCGCGGGAGGCGACCCTGGCGACACGCGCTGGTTGGCTGCCGGCGGAGGTGGTCGGATGCGGTCGCTCATGCTCGGATCGGTGACCGTGACGCCGGTGTTCGACAGCGAGATCCGGATCCCGGGCGATGAGCTGCTGCGTGCCGGGGCGGCGCACTTCCCCGTGCTCGACGGCGTTCGCGGACTCGAGCCGGGGGACTGGTCGGCGTACCCCGAGCACCTCGATCCTCACGGACTGTTCTGGATGACGTTCGGGGGCTACCTCGTCCGCACCGACGACCGGGTCGTGCTGGTCGACGTGGGTGTGGGACCGCGACCGTTCGCACCGCCGGGGATCCCAGCGCCGCACGACGGAGTACTGCTCGAATCGCTTCGGGCACAGGGAGTGTCGCCGGAGGACGTCACCGATGTGCTGCTCACGCACCTGCATCTGGACCACATCGGCTGGGTGTCCGCCGACGGCGCGCCGGTGTTCCGCCAGGCCACCTACCGCGTGGCCGCGCAGGAGCTGGACGCCGCCGCGCCGCCGCCCGTGACCGAGCTGATGGCTCCGGTGCACGACCGCATCGAGGCGTGGGACCACGACAGCACCGTCCTGCCCGGCATCGATGTGCGCCTCGCGCCAGGTCATACCCCCGGAACGACCGTGGTGGTGGTGTCGTCAGGCGACGACCGCGTGTTCCTCGTCGGCGACGTCGCGCACTGCCCGCACGAGCTGCTTTTCCGCGACTGGGCAGGTCTCGGTGACGCCGATCCGGTGGCCGCCGCGTCCGCTCGGGCGGAGATCGCGGAGGAGGCGGAGCTCGAGGGCGCCTACGTGGGGTCGACGCACTCTCGGGTCTCGCTGTCGGGCGCATCGGCCGTGCCGGCGCCGGTCGCGCGTTCTCCTACGACGTCACCCACGACGGACTCGGGGCGCCGTGCACCCGCGGCTGACCGTGTCGCTGCTGCCGAGTCAGACGCCGCGCAGGACGAACGCCGGGCCGACCGTGCCGTACAGCTCGCTGCTGCCGATGACCCTCACGCGGTAGTACCAGCTGCCTCGCGGCGGGCTTGCGAGCAGCAGGTAGCCGTACGTCCCGTGGTATCCGGTGGACCGGTACACCGTCCGCCACGCGCCGAGGTAGTAGCGCTGGAGAACGACCGCGAGACCCGCTGCGGGACTGACCTTCCCGCTGACGGTGATGCTCCTGCCGACCCGCACGCTCGTTGCGCTGACAGTGCGGGACAGGATCACCGCACGGACGTGCGCACGGTGCGCGGTCACCCACGTGACCGCCTGCCCGAGCCGGTCGGGTGCCCAGAGCACAGCCCAGTACGGCGTCCAGTCGATGCTGGTGATGGCCCAGCGC
>JAKOVT010000404.1 GCA_029781935.1 Actinomycetes bacterium
CGGTGCGGCGTCAGCCCCGGTCCGGCTCCGGGTCGGTGACGTCGGCGACGGTCGCACCGACCCGCTCCAGCAGCGCCAGCGCGTCGACCCCGATCGCGACGTCGTGCACCCCGCTGCCGAGCGTCACCTCGCCGCGCGAGGCGAGCACGACGTCGGCCACCACCGGCCACGGCCGGGCCGAGCCCAGCGGCGTGATGGTGCCGCGCTCGAAGCCGGTCGCGGCGAACGCCTCGTCGGCCGGCGGCATCGACATCCGCGAGACGCCGAGGAGCGCTCGCAGCTTCGGCCACGAGATCGCCCGGCCGCCCGGGACGAGGACGAACAGGTAGTCGTCGTCGCCGCGGCGTACGACGAGGGTCTTCACGACGTCGACGACGTCGACGCCTCGCGCGGCGGCGGCCTCGGCCAGCGAGCGCACGGGTGCGTCGTGGGTGATGACCCGGTAGGGCAGCTCGAGGCTCTCGAGGGCGGCGAGGACCGACGGCGCAGGCTGGCTCATGCCGGGATCCTCCCAGCCCGCCGAGCCCGCCGCCCGCAGCGCAGCAACGTGATCACGATCCTGCCGATGCCCCGGGTCGAGGCCCGACGGCGTCGAGGGCGTCGACCGACTCGAGGGCTGCCTGCAGGGCGGCGGCGAGGCGGGTGCGCAGCGCCTGGCCGGCCTCGGCGATCTGCCGCTGGCGTCGGACGTACTCGGCCCGGCCCTCCGGCGTCTCGACCCGGACGGGCTCGCGGCCCAGCGAGGAGAGGTCGTACGGCGCGGCGTCCATGTCGAGCAGGCGGGCGTCGAGCGCGAGCGCGAAGCAGTCGGCGACCAGATCGCTCCCGACGAGCGCTGCGTACTTCGACGACCACTTGTAGAGGTCCATCGTGGCGTGCAGGCAGCCGGGCTGGTCGAGGTCGGGCTGCGTCACCCGCGTCGGCTCGATCTCGTTGAGCGGCACGGCGCCGCGCGTGAAGAAGCGGAACGCGTCGTAGTGCGTGCATCGCAGTCCCTGCTCATCGACCACCGTACGGACCTCGTCGGGCGCGAGGCGCAGCGGCACCTGCTCGTGGCGGACCTCGTCCTGCTCGAGGCCGTAGACCATCGCCCACTCGTGCAGCCCGAAGCAGCCCCACCGGCCCGGGCGCTCCGCGGTGCGGCGTACGAGGCCCTCCACCCAGGCGAGGCCGTCGCGCCTCCTGGCGAACCGCGACGCGTCGACGGTGACGACGTCCCGTCCGTCGACCTCGACGACGCGGTACGCCGCGTCCTCGGCGAGCGCGGTCGCGTCGGCCAGCCCGATCCCGAGCCCGGGGTGCCAGCGCCGCAGCTGGCCCGGGCGCGTGGGGTAGTACTCGAAGAGGAAGTCCTCGATCGGGTGCCGCTGCCCGCGGGCGGCTCGCGCCAGGCGTCCCGCCGTCCACGCGTCGACCCGATCCGCGTGCGCCCGAGCTCGCGGCTCCCACCCGTCGCGCTCGAGCACCACGAGCGAGGGGGTCACGACGGGCACCGGCCCATCATCGCGCGTCGCGGGGGCGACCGGGCATCCGCCCGGACCCAGGGGGTATCAGGCCCAGGGTGCCTCGCCGTTGCGCACCTGACCGTCGACGTGGATCAGCGCGTCGCGCACGATGCCGAGCATCGTGCCGATCGTGTCCATGTCGGCGATGAGCGGCGGGGAGAGCTGGATCACCGGCTGGTCGCGGTCGTCGAGACGGCACAGCAGCCCGCGTGCGGCCATCTGGCCCGACAGCGCATCCCGGAGCA
>JAKOVT010000413.1 GCA_029781935.1 Actinomycetes bacterium
CCGCCGTCGACCAGCCGCACGTTCGACGGCCACGGCCCGGCGGCCTCGACCCGGGCGAGCAGCTCGAGACCCGCGCCGTCGTCGCCGAGCAGCGGGTTGCCGAGACCGAGCACGAGCACCCGCGGCGAGGACCACGAGTCCTCGTCGTACGTGGCGCCGAGCTCGCCCGCGGTCGGGAGGTCGGAGGTCGTCACGGCTTCCGCTCCAGCGGTTCCGCGGGCTCCTCCTCGATCGTGCGCTCGGCGTCGGGGCCGGTCGTGGGCGGCCAGTCCTCGAAGTGGGCGCCGCGACGCACCCAGCGTCCGCCGCTCACCATCGAGGAGATGGCGCCGGACCGGTCGACCGAGTCGGCACGGATGGACAGGTACATGTGCAGCGGGACGAACAGGATGATGACCCACATGATCACGTAGTGCAGGAGCCGCACCTGCTGGGTGCCCATGACGTGGTTCAGCCACTGGAACAGTCCCCAGAACCAGCCCTGGGTGTCGTAGAGGCCCCACAGCGCCAGCCCAGAGACGACCTGGGCCAGGAAGATCAGGTACATCGTCGTGTAGGTCAGCTGCTGCAACGGGTTGTGGCCGAAGTACTCGGGTGCGGTGTTCGGCCTGATGAACATGTACGCCTCGAGCGTGCGCCACACGTTGCCGGCCTGGTGCCGGTTGCGGAACGGGACGAGCGCGCGCCAGCGGTCGTAGGGGATCTGCGACGTGCTGAGGTTCCACACCCGGATGAGCAGCACCGTCATGAGGACGACCGCGGCGAGCAGGTGCACGTAGCGCACGTAGCCCATGAAGAAGCCGACGCCGGGACGGTCGGCCTCCCAGATCGGGATCCAGCCCGGGTTCGCGATGACGTAGCCGCTCACGGTCAGGACGATGATCGCGGCGACCCAGCCCCAGTGGCACAGCCGCAGCCAGAGGTCCCACACGAGGTGGTAGTCGAACGAGCGGCCGCGCTTCTGCCCCGGGCGGCTCCACACGCGCACGGGCACATACCCGAGCAGCTCCCACTCGCTGTCCGGCGCCCGTGTCGCGACCGCGAGCGGCTGCCAAGCGCGCGACGACATGCCCGCCTTGGACGAGATCGCGCGGACGCGGCGCGTGGTCGACGGCTTGACCACGTGCTCGACCAGCGTGCGCGGGTCGCCACGGGCGATCGACAGGCGGGCGCCGTCGGCGTCGACGACCTCGGTCACGGAGTAGGGGTGGCCCTCGCGCGCCTCCGCCCACCCCGTGGTCGTGCTCGCCACGAGCGGGCCGCGTCGCGCCGCCTCCGCGACCAGGGCGCGGTCGAGGTCGTCGGCCGAGCCTGGAGGTGCGCCGGCAGCGGCGTACCGCACGACGTCCTCGGGGTCATGGTCGCCGAAGGCGACCGGGTCGCCGAGCTCGATCTCGACGGCCTCGCGGGAGATGGGTACGTCGAACTTCATCGCCGCGTCCTCCCGCTCACTGCACCTGTGCCCACGCGAGCTCGGCGCCCTGGGCGTCGAGCACGTGGATGCCGCACGACTGGCACGGGTCGAACGAGTGGATCGTGCGCAGCGCCTCCAGCGGTGCCTTCGGGTCGATGAGCGGGTGCCCGTTCGCGAGCGCCTCCTCGTACGGGCCCCGCTCCCCGAGGGCCCGGCCGCTGCCGTTCCACGTGCTCGGCACCACGGCCTGGTAGTTGGAGATCTTCCCGTCGTCGATGTGCACCCAGTGGCTCAGCGTGCCGCGCGCGACCTCGGCGAAGCCGACACCACGGCTCGACGACGGCCACGACGTGGGCTCCCACTTGTCGGGGTTGAAGGTGGTGACGTCGTTGGCGCGGATGCCGGCGACGAACTCCTCGAACCACGTCTTGAGCTGGCGTGCGAGCAGCACGGCCTCGACGGCCCGGCACAGGATCCGGCCGGCGGTGGAGTTCAGGTCGTCGGGCGTGAGCTTGAGCTGTCGCAGGATCGGGTCGACGATCTCGATCGTCTCGGCGTCCCGCTGCACGTAGGCCATGAGGATGCGCGGCATCGGACCGACCTGCACCGCGCGGCCGTCGTACCGGGGGGCCTTCGACCAGGTGTAGCGCTCGTTGTCGGCGAGCCACTCGTACGGCGGGGTGGGGCCGGTGTACTTGGGGTTGGTCTGGCCGTCCCACGGCTGAAGGCCCTTGTCGTCCCCGCCGGTGTACTCGTACCAGCCGCTCGTCACGAACTCCTCGACCTTCGCGAGGTCGAACTCGACCACCTGCAGCCTGCCGTCGAAGAGCGCACCGGGCGTGAAGCCGGTGTTCTCCGGGTAGCCGGGTCCGTTCCAGCCGGCCTTGCCGAGGGCGAGGATGTTGGGGCTCGAGACACCGATCTTCGCGTACTCGGAGTACGCCGCGAGGATCGCGAGCACGTCGGGCAGGTAGACGTCCTCCGCGAACGCGACGCTCTCGTCGACCATCCCCTGGATCTTGTCGAGCTTCACCTGGTTGATGGTGATCTCGTTGTCCATGTTGATCGGCGCCGCCATGCCCCCGACCAGGAAGTTGGGGTGAGGGTTCTTGCCGCCGAAGATCGTGTTGATCTGGATCATGTGCCGCTGGAAGGTGAGCGCGTCGAGGTAGTGCGAGACACCGATCAGGTCGACCTCGGGCGGCAGCTTGTAGGACGGGTGGTCCCAGTAGCCGTTGGTGAAGATGCTGTGCTGACCGCTCGCCACGATCTTGGCGACCTGGTCGCGCACCTCCGTGAAACGGGCGACGCTGTTGAGCTGGTACTTGGGTTCGATGCTCGCCGCGATCGCAGCCGCGGCGGCGGGATCCGCCTTCGAGGCGCCGATGACGTTGACGAAGTCGAGCGCCTGCAGGTGGTAGAAGTGGATGACGTGGTCCTGCACGATCTGGCTGCCGAGCACCAGGTTGCGGATCAGGTCGGCCTGCTTCGGGATCGGGTACTGCAGCGCGTCTTCCACCGCGCGGATCGAGGCGACGGCGTGCACGGCGGTGCACACGCCGCAGATCCGCTGCACGAACGCCCAGGCGTCGCGCGGGTCGCGGTCCTTGACGACGAGCTCGATGCCCTTGAACTGCGTGGTCTCCGACCAGGCCTCGTCGATCTTGCCGTCGGTGGTGGTGAGCTCCATGCGCAGGTGGCCCTCGATGCGGGTCACCGGATCGATGACGACGCGGTTGCTCATGACTTCTCCTCCGGCGTGGTCGCGTCGTCAGCAAGGGTCCCGGGCGCCGGTGGTGGCGAGTCGGGGACCGACACCGGTGCCGCGGACTGCTCGCGCGTGGGCAGGTCGCCGAGCAACGGCAGGTTGACCTTGTCCGCGGCGCGCGCCTCGCGGCGTTCCCACACGGCGGTCGCGGTGGCGTGCGCGGCGACGCCCACGCCCACCAGCCCGAGGGCGACGAGACCGACCTTGGTCGCGTCCGCCTCGACGCCGAGCCCGGGCACCTTCAGGTCGGGGAGCACCTGGTAGAACGGCGTGAACCGGTCGTAGAACTGAGGTTCCGTGCAGCCGATGCACGGGTGGCCGGCCCCGATCGGCCAGTCGGTGTGCATGTTCCACTGCGTGATGGGGCACGGCGCGAACGTCTCGGGCCCGCGGCAGCCGACCTGGTAGAGGCAGGCGCCGTCGCGAGCGGCGTTGTCGTCGAAGGTCTGCACGTACTCGCCGGCGTCGAACCGTGCGCGGCGCGGGCAGAAGTCGTGGATCCGGTTGCCGTAGGCGAACAACGGGCGGCCCTGCGTATCGGTCGGCGGCGGACCGCCGTAGGTCAGGGCGTACACCAGGGTCGCGGTGATGACCTCGCCGATCGGCGGGCAGCCCGCGACGTTGACCACGGGCTTGTCCTTGATGATCGAGTCGACGCCGACCGCTCCGGTCGGGTTCGGGTGCGAGGCCTGGACCGACCCCCAGTGCGCGCACGCCCCCACGGCGAAGATCGCGGTGGCCTTCTCCGCCGACTCGCGCAGCACGCTCTCCGCCGACCGCCCGGCGATCGTGGTGTAGGCGCCGCCGAGGCCGAGCGGGATCGACCCGTTGACGACCAGGATGTGCTCTTCGGCGTTCGCCGCCGCGAGCGCCTTGTCGGCCGCCTCGCCGGCCGCCGCCATGAGCAGCTCGTTGTAGTCCATCGACACGAGGTTGAGCACGAGCTGCTCGACCGTGGTGTCGCCGGAGCGGATCAGGCTCTCCATGCAGCCGGTGCACTCCTGCAGCTGCAGCCAGACGAGCACCGGCTTGCGCAGCTCGCCGAGCTTGGCCGCGATCACGTCGGCGGTGATGCCCGCCGCACGCGCGTCGCCCGTGCTGATGCCGCCCGCGGCGATGACGGCCGCCATCGCCGAGCAGAACTTCAGGAACGATCGCCGGCTGACACCGCGCCGCTCCAGGTGCTCGGCGAGGGTCTCCTCGCCCTCGACCCATACATCCGTGTCCGGTACCAGCACGTGAGATCTCCTGTCGCGCCCGGCTCCGGACGTGGTCTCGGAGCTTCCGTCGACTGGCATGCTCGCGCTGTCCGGTCATCGGTCGCACGTTGGATGACGCAGATCACTCCGGTGCGAACGATCTCGTGACCGCTTGTGCCACATGGCATATGCCGGTCGACACAGAAGCACCCGTCGGGCGTCGGGACATGGTTTGCAGCCGGCACCGGAGCCCCGCAAACGAGAGGGCCCCGCGACGGGCTCTCGTCGCGGGGCCGTGGTGCTCGGGTGGTGCTCTAGGTGCGGACGGGCGGCACGGTCAGATCGATCCGCTCGCCGTTCGAGCCCTGCAGGATCAGCCGGTCGGGATCCAGCGTCAGGAACCAACCGAGCCGGACGACGCGGCCGTCGGCGCGCAGCGAGCGCGGCGCCGGGTCCCACCGGTCCCTGTTGTAGGCGACGCGGAAGATGCGGGTCCCCCGCAGGTGAAGCTCGGTGATGAGGGCCGGCAGCTCTCGGGCCAGGTCGGCGCTGGGCGGCGACCAGGTCCCGCGGAGGTCGGACTGCGAGCCCGGCTCGTGGTCGTCGATCTTCAGGGCGCCGAGCTCCTCGGTCGTGGCGCTCACGGGACCCACCCCCTCAGCGCCGGATCAGACGGCGTCCGCCGTCGGCCATGGGGAGGTAGTTCTGCTCGAAGTGGTGATAGAGCGTCGACTCGCCTTCGACCGTGAGCTCCTCGCCGTGGAGCTCGAGGTCGGGTGCGGAACCGACGCGCTCGGCCGTGGTGGGCGCGCGGAGCTGCTCGGGCTCGACGTGGACGTCGAGGATCGGCACGAAGGTGAGATGCCGGCCGGGCCAGAGTCCTTGCTTCACGGTGGCGAAGACGGGCTCCCCTGTCTCGACGTCGGCGTACACGTCCTGCAGCTTGCCGAGGTGCCGTCCCGCCTCGTCCACGATCATGACGCCGTGCCACTCGCTCGGCGTCCACGCCGATCGGGCCAGCGGCACAACGTCGGGCACTACGCCGGTCATCGTGCTCGGCGGGATGGCACCCGCGAGCAGGGGCTGCTCGTGCTCCTCGGGTGCCATCTCCACGGGCTCGGCCAGCAGAGCGAGATCGGGTACGTCGACGGTGCGACCGTCGGTGCTGGTCATGACCGGCGCACCCAGCGGCTGAACCGGTGGAACAGCCCGTCGACGTGCTCCTGCGCGGTGTCGATACCGGCACCGACCTTCTCCGTCGCGGCGTCGACCTTGCCCTCGACCTCGGCGCTGCGCCGCTCGGCACGCCCCTCGGCCTTGAGCTCGTCGTCGCCCGCGATGATCCCGGCGACTTCCTTGGTGTGGCCGGCGATCTCGTCTGCGTGGGCGTTCATGGTGCGCTCCTTCAGGTCTGCTCTCGTCGCCCGGTCGAGACCGACCTGGCGTGGGGGTGGCTGCGGATGTGACGTCCGCGAGCGGGGGTGGAGGACTCGCTGCGCGACGACTCTGTCGATCGCTGCGTCGCGGAGGCGGGAGAGACACCGGGCGTCCGGGCGCACGGTCTGGCGGATGCACGGACGCGGGTCATGCGACTCGCCGCCTCAGTTGGTGGTGCGGTACGAGCGGCGGGAGAGCGCAGAGGTCGAGACGTCCTGGCGCGCGCTTGTCCTCCCACTGTCGCACGGATCGTCGGCGAAGTCGCCCCAGCGGACGGCGGCTGTAGGCGGAGCGCCACCAGGCGTAAGGTCGGAGACGCAGTCCCCTGCTCTCGTTGTACTCCCGTCCCTGGCGCCGGCGATCGGTGCCGGAGGGCGAAGGCTCCGGACCTTCGAGACGAGCACGCAATGACCGCTCCACCCACTCCCGACTATTAGATCTCGATCTCGGGCGACCGCGTGCAGCTCCTGCTGCGCCCCACCGGCGAGTTCCACTACAGCGGGCGTCACGACCTCGACGACGCGGTCCGACGCGCCGCGGCACGTCAGGGGCTCGGCGGTCTCGTGGTGGACCTGCGCGATGTCACGTTCGCCGACTGCGGTGTTCTGACGTGCGGTCGAGCCCAGCAGCCTCGTCATGCCTCCGGGAGCGCAGCGAACTCGCGCTTCACGCGCCGGTACCAACCCATGCCGCCGATGGGGTTGCGCCAGCGGCCCTTCATCGCCGACAGCGCGTCGGTGTGGCTGGTGTCGCCGGCCGCCACCGCGTCCTTGAGATGCCGGTCCTGGGCCTTGATGACGTCGTCGGCGCTGGTGCCGCGGTGCTCGAGCCCGCACGGTCCGCCGAGCTGCTCGCAGGTCATGGTCTTCATCGTGATCTCCTCCGTCTGGGAGCACGGTCCTCCGTGCCGCTTCGACGGTAGGAAGCGACGGACCATCCACGCTTCTCCGATCCTGCTCGTCCGCGCAGGTCACGATGGAGCGTCGGCGCGCGGATCCTTTGCCAAGGCTTGACCCTGGGCGGCGGGTCGTCCGGGGGGCTCGACGTACCGTGCTGAGGTGCCTCCTGCGAGTCAGCTGTTCCTCAGCGTCAACGAGTTCGCTCGTTCGACCCCGTGGCTGCACTCCCCCGCGGCCTCCTACGCGACGTACGGCATCGTCGTCTTCGGCCTGCTCATGGTCGCCGGCTGGTGGCTGGCGCGGCGTCGGCCGGCACTCGTCATGGCGGCCGCTCTGCTGACACCGGTCGGGATGCTCGGCGCCTTCGCCGTGCAGCAGGTCGTGGTGGCCCTCGTCGACGAGCAGCGGCCCTACGCCGTGCTCCCCGACGTCCTGGTCCTCGTCTCGCGCACGACGGATCCGTCGTTCCCGTCAGACCACGCATGCGTCACCGGCGCGGTCGCCGCGGGCCTGTTCTTCGTCGACCGGCGCCTCGGCTGGGTCGCGACTGCGCTCGCGGCGCTCATGGCCGTCAGCCGCGTGTACGTGGGAGCGCACTGGCCGCTCGATGTCGTCGCCGGGCTCGCGCTCGGGGCGCTCGTCTCCACCGCGGTCGTGCTGCTCCTGCGCCGCCCGGTCGCCTCGCTCGTGGATCGCCTGGCGAGAACACGCCTCGCGCCCCTCGTGCACGCCGGCGACGCGGACCCGGCCGCTGCTCTGGCCTGACAGCCGACGACGGGCCGAGGCGTCCGAGGTGCTCGGCGGCGTCGCGCTGGTTGATGCGCGCGAGGCTGTCGTTGATCGCCAGCTAGCGGAGGTCGAGGTCGAGCACCGCGAGACCCAGCGGAGCCTGCGCGAACGCGTCGTGCAGCAGCCGGTCGCGCTCGAGGGTCACCCGGTCTCGAAGAGGGTGAACGCTCCGACCAGGTCCAGCGTGCGGGCGACGGTGGGTGACACCCCGGAGAGCGTCACCCGGCCGCCCCGCTGCTCCGCGATCGCCATCAAGGAGAACAGGATGCGCAGGCCGGTCGAGTCGAGGAAGCTGACCTGCGACAGGTCCAGCAGCAGCGACGAGGCATCGCTCTCACGGAAGTCCTGCACGACGGCGTCGAGCTCGGCCTGCCGCTCGAACACCAGCTCGCCGCCGAGGACCACCGTCGTGGTTCGCTCGGTCCGCTGGTCGATCGTCAACGTCGGTCCTCCTGTCGCCCCCGCGCGCGGGTCGACTCGATGAGAGCAGCCGTCGGAGCGATCGGCAAGGGACCGGCGCGCGCCTCCGCGTGTCCGCGCGACCCCGATCCGGGGGTGCTCGCGCTGGATCGTCGGACTCGGCTCAGCGCGAGAAGGTGACGTGGATGGTCCCGCTCTCCGCGACCTCGGACGTCACCTCATGCGTGAGGTCGAGGCCGCGCAGGTCGTCCCAGAGGCGCGTGCCGCGGCCCAGGAGGATCGGCGCGACGGCCACGTGCAGCTGGTCGACCAGCCCCGCGCGCAGGAACTCGCGCGCGGTGCCCACGCCGCCGCCGACGCGCACGTCCGATCCGCCTGCGGCCTCGACGGCCTCGGCGAGCACGTCGTGGATCGGCGCGCTGCGGAAGTGGAACGTCGTACCGCCCTGCATCTCCAGCGGCGGGCGCGGCGCGGTGTGCGTGAGGACGTAGACCGGGCAGCCGAACGGCGGCTCGTCGCCCCACCAGCCCTTCCACTCCGGGTCGTCGGGGAAGGAGTGGAAGCCGAACATGGCGGCACCCATCACCTCAGCGCCGACGCCCTCGAAGTACGCCGCGGCGTACCGGTCGTCGACCCCCGTGGTGCCGGCACCGCTCGTGTCGCCGAGCACCCGCTGCTGGAACGTGCGGGTGGCGACGTACGCCGCCGTCAGCCGGCCCCAGTCCTCGCCCATCGGGTTGTCGGGCGTCTGGTCGCCGGAGGCGAATCCGTCGAGGGAGATGTTGAGGTCGATCCGGACGCGGGTCATCGAGTTCCTTTGCAGCTCGTGCGGGCAGCGGCGCCCGCCGCCCTACCCTCGACGCACGCGAGCGCTCGGTCAACCGCAGTGATGTCGCTGCCACGACCTGGGCGGCGCGGGCCGTTCCCCGCCGAGGCGGTTGGGCGCAGACTCGGTGCATGGCAGATGAGACGACGCTCGGCGCGCTGGTCGACGCGTTCAACAGGCACGACCTGGACGCGGTCATGGGCTATTTCACCGACGACTGCGTGCTCGACATGCCGCGCGGCACGGAGGAGCACGGCACGCGCATGGTGGGGAGGGACGCCGTGCGCCTCGGTCTTGCGAGCCGGTTCGCCGGCATACCCGACGTCCACTACGGCGACGACGAGCACTGGGTCTGCGGGGCGCACGCTGTCTCGAGATGGCTGCTGACCGGGACGACCGTCGAGGGCCGCAGCATCCGGGTCCGAGGCTGCGACCTCTTCGACCTGACACCGGAGGGACTGATCCAGCGCAAGGACTCCTACTGGAAGATCGTCGACTGACGATCGCGACGGCTGGAGAACGAGTCCGCCCGTTTCGGCGCCTCGCGCATCCCTGGCACGACGGGTGGGGGTGGCGGATCCGTCATGGCGCGACGGACACGCTGGGGCACTTCGCGCCGGCGGGCGGCGTGCCCGTGGCGGATTCCTCCCGATTCCGCGCGCCTCGCGCGACCCCTGCAACGCGCAACGGCCCCGCGACAAGTCACGGGGCCGTTGGTGCGTACAGGGGTGAGTGGAGGTGGCGGGAATCGAACCCGCGTCCTTCGGTGGCGATCAGGGTCTTCTCCGGGCGCAGCCTGCTGTGCTTTTCTCAGCCCCGGCAGTCACGCAGGCAAGCTGCCGACGGGCTCAGTCACTGTGTGATGTCCTGCGTCACCCCGTGACCGGGATCGCAGTGAGTTCCCTAGCTGACGCCAGGATCCGGAGCGGGAACGCCCCCGGGCTGACGGACTTCAGGCTCGCTTAGGCAGCGAGGGCGAAGTCAGTGCGCTGAGTGTTGGCACGTGTATTTAGGCGCTGGATCGTTAGCGAGATAACCAGCATCCTCGGCCCGCTGCCCCCATCACGACAGACGAAGTCGAAACCGATCACCCCCTGTGCAGTTGTGCCTCCAGTGTAGGGGGTCGCTCCCACTCCCCGCTCCGCCGTTCAGCGGGCGCCGGCAGGGCCGTCCGACGGCATTCCGGTGACGCCGCCGTGGGCGCGGGCGAAGTCGCCCGCGGGCGGGCGCAGCCTCGCTACCGTGCGCCGCGGGAGGTCCGATGCACCCGGTGCTGTTCACGCTGGCGGGGCGACCGGTGGGCACCCACGACGTGTTCGTGGTGCTCGCCTTCACGGTCGGCCTCGCCGTGTTCGTGGCCGAGACCAGGCGCCGTCGGATGTGGGACGAGCGGCTCATCCCTGTGGTCATCGGGCTCGTCGTGGGCGGAGCCGTGGGAGCGCGGCTCGCGGGGGTCCTCGACGCCGCGACCCAGGACGGCGTCGGCGCCGTCGCGTGGGCGTGGCAGGAGGGCGGGCGCAGCATCCTCGGCGGCCTGTCGGGCGCGTACGTCGGAGCCCTGGTCGGCAAGCGCGTCGGCGGCTACACCGGGCGCACCGGCGACCTGTTCGCCCCGGCCGTCGCGATCGGGCTCGCGATCGGGCGCATCGGCTGCCTGCTCACCGAGGCGCCCGGCCGCCCGACGTCGCTGCCGTGGGGCATCACGGTCGACCCGTCGGTCGCGGCCACGGTCCCCGAGTGCCCCGGGTGCGTGGCCGGCGTACCGATGCACCCGTCCTACCTCTACGAGATCCTGTTCTGCCTCGCGGCGTTCGGCGTGCTGCTGTGGCTGCGCGACCGGATCGACGCTCCGGGCGAGACGTTCGTGCTGTTCCTCGCGGCGTACGCCGTGTTCCGGTTCGGCGTCGAGTTCACGCGCGCCAACCCGCCCGACGTCTGGGGCCTCACCCGCTCGCAGGGCTTCCTGCTCGTCCTCTCGCCGCTGCTCGCCGTGCGCGTCTGGCGCGCGGCCCGGCGCGGCGTCTACGACCGCATCCTCCCGTCCGTCCGCACTCCCGTGAGAGGTGCTGCATGACGAACCCGCCCGAGCTCCCCGAGGAGCCGAACCCCTTCGCCACGCCCGACGACACGAACGGTCCGATCCAGCCGCCCCCTCCCCCTCCGCCGACCGACACGTCGGGCTACCGCTACGGCCCCGGCGACCCGCGGCGGTACGACAGCAAGACGATGCTGTGGACCGCCGGGATCATCGTGCTGGTCATCGCCGTGGGCACCTGGCTCGTGCCGTTCATCGGCCTGCTCGTCCCCGTCGTGCTGTTCGTCGCGCTGTTCTTCCTCCTCGCGAAGGACCAGACGGTGCGCTACCGCAGC
>JAKOVT010000432.1 GCA_029781935.1 Actinomycetes bacterium
GCCTGGCTCGCGCCCTGCCAGATGAAGAAGCCGATGGCCACGCTGAACACCACGCTGACCAGGTCCGGCGACCTGCCGCTCCGGAAGGCCGTCCAGAACGGAATGGTCATGACGAGGACGGCGACGACGCGGCCGCCCCAGGCCGCGACGACGGTCCCGCGTCGCTCGTCCTTCGTGACCCCCCACACGACGGCGCGCAGCACGTTCCCGCCGTCGAGAGGCAGTCCCGGGAGCGCGTTGTAGATCGCGAGGAACACGTTCGAGAAGGACAGCGCGTAGGCCAGCACGTAGACGGTGACGTTCCCGCGGTAGGACAGCGTCGCCACGAGCCCTGCCAGCACTCCGATCGCCAGCGACGTCAGGGGGCCGGACGCCGCGATGAGCCCGTCGCGCAGCGGCGAGGCCACGGTGCGCCGGAAGGTGGTGAACCCGCCGAGCCACCACAGGGTGATCCCGCTGACCGGGAAGCCCGACGCCCGGGCCACCACCGCATGGGCCAGCTCGTGCCCCAGGATCGTGACGTAGAGGAGCACGGCGAACGCGCCGGTCAGGACGTAGGCCCGGGTCCCGTCGGTGGGATCGAACGAGAAGAAGTCGAACCACAGCCAGCTGATGATCACGATGCCGAGCAGGCTGCTCCACGGCATGTGGACCGGGATCCCGCCCAGGCGGAACGTCAGCCCGGACCCGCGCTGCTCCTCGACCACCCGTCCACAGTAGGCGGGCGCCCCTCCCGGACCGGCACGCCGGGGGTCGCGAGTCGCCCCGGGTTGTCGGCGGCCCGCCGTAGGGTCGGCAGCGTGACCGAGCAGACCGAGTCCTCCGCCCTCGTCGAAGGGGCAGGCTCCGCCGCCACCCCCGCGCTCGAGGTCGTCGACCCGGCCCAGGCGTGGGAGACCGGCCCGAGCATGTCGCTCTCGCCGTCGCGCGCGTCGGACTTCATGACCTGCCCGCTGCTCTACCGCTTCCGCGTCGTCGACCGGATCCCCGAGAAGCCCAGCCGGGAGGCCGTCCGGGGCACCGTCGTCCACCAGGTGCTCGAGGACCTCTTCGACCTCCCGCCGGCGCAGCGCACCGTCCAGACAGCGACCGCCATGCTCCCCAGCGCCTGGGAGACGGTGAAGGAGCAGGACGAGGCCCTGGTCACCGAGCTCTTCGACTCCCCCGACGAGGCCCAGGAGTGGCTCGCGTCGGCGGTGCCCCTGGTGGAGACCTACTTCCGGCTCGAGGACCCGGCCGCCCTCGAGCCCGCCGAGCGCGAGCTGCGGGTCGAGACCGCGCTCGACAACGGCCTCGTGCTGCGGGGGTACGTCGACCGGCTCGACCGCAACGCCGCCGGCGACACCCGCGTGGTCGACTACAAGACCGGCCGCGCGCCGGGCGAGGGCTACGAGCAGAAGGCGCTGTTCCAGATGCGCTTCTACGCGCTCGTCCTGTGGCGCGCCACCGGCGTCGTGCCGCGGCTGCTGCAGCTGCTCTACCTCGGCAACGAGCAGATCCTGCGCTACGAGCCCGACGAGGACGACCTTCGGGCCACCGAGCGCAAGGTGACGGCACTGTGGGCAGCGATCCAGCGGGCGCACGAGACCGGCGACTGGCGGCCGAGCCCCTCGCGGCTGTGCGACTGGTGCGACCACCAGTCGCGCTGCCCCTCGTTCGGCGGCACGCCTCCGCCGCTCCCCGCGGCCGCTCCCCCGGGCTGAGTCGAGCCACCGGCACCGACACCGCTGGGGATCGCCGGAGCGCGCTCCCAGCGCCCGGGTTAGCGTGGACGGGTGACTCCCGCTGCTCGCGCCACCGCGCTCACCAAGGTCTACGGCACCGGCGACACCCGCGTGACCGCCCTCGACGCCGTCGACGTCGAGATCGACACCGGTCGGTTCACCGCGATCATGGGGCCCTCCGGCTCGGGCAAGAGCACCCTCATGCACTGCCTGGCCGGTCTCGACGCGATCACCTCCGGCGAGGTCTGGATCGGCGACGTGGCGCTGTCGGAGCTGTCCGACAAGAAGCTGACGGTGCTGCGCCGCGACGCCGTCGGCTTCGTGTTCCAGGCGTTCAACCTCGTGCCGACCCTCACGGCGCTCGAGAACATCACGCTCCCCCTCGACATCGCCGGCCGCAAGCCCGATCGCGCGTGGCTCGACACCGTCATCGACACCGTGGGTCTGCGCGACCGGCTCACCCACCGGCCCAGCGAGCTCTCCGGCGGCCAGCAGCAGCGCGTCGCGTGCGCCCGGGCGCTCGCCAGCCGGCCGACGATCGTGTTCGCCGACGAGCCCACCGGCAACCTCGACTCCCGCTCGGGCGCGGAGGTCCTCGGGTTCCTGCGCCGCAGCGTCGACGAGTTCGGGCAGACGATCGTCATGGTCACCCACGACCCGGGAGCAGCGTCGTACGCCGACCGGGTCCTGTTCCTCGCCGACGGTCGGATCGTCGACGAGATGCACGAGCCGACCGCTGACAAGGTGCTCGAGCGCATGAAGGCGTTCGAGGCGGGCCGGGTCTGACGTCGTGCTCCGCGCCGCCCTCCGCTCCCTGCTGCAGCACAAGCTGCGGCTCGTCCTCACGCTGCTCGCCGTCGTCGTCGGCGTCGCCTTCGTCGCCGGCACCTTCATCTTCACCGACTCGCTCAAGCGGTCGTTCGACGCGCTGTTCACCTCGCCGCTGCCCGATCTCACCGTCACTGCCGACAGCGGGCTGGGCAACAACCCCGGTGGCGGCGGACCGCCGAACGCGGGCGACGTCGTGCCGACCCTGCCCGCCTCCGACATCGTCCGCGTCGCCTCGGTGCAGGGCGTCGCCCAGGCGTACGGCGTCGTCAACGCCGACGGTGCGATCGTCATCGGCTCCGACGGCAAGGTCGTCGGCCAGCCGGGTACCGCGGCTCTGGGCTCCACCTGGGTCCCGGACTCGACGATCTACCCGCTCACCCTCACCACCGGCAGCGCCCCGACGGGTCCGGGCCAGGTCGCGCTCCTCGAGTCGACAGCGACGTCCGCCGGCGTGTCCGTCGGCGACACCGTGCGCCTGTCCACCCCGGGCGGCGACGTGCGCCCTCAGGTCGTCGGGCTCGTGTCCCGCGGCATCTCGGGGAGCGACGGCGGCACGCTCGTGGTCTTCGACCTCGCGACCGCGCAGCGGCTGCTGCTGCAGTCGCCCGACAAGGTCACCGGTGTCGTGGTCAAGGCCGAGGCCGGGGCGAGCCAGGACGCGCTCGCCGTCAAGGTGAAGGCCGAGCTCGGCACGGGCGTCCAGGTCCGGACCGGGGAGCAGCGGAGCAAGGACATCGCCGACCGGCTGCAGACCGCCTTCCAGTTCATCAACGTGTTCCTGCTGACGTTCGCGTTCATCGCGCTGTTCGTCGCGGTCTTCCTGATCTTCAACACCTTCTCGATGCTCGTGGCGCAGCGCACGCGCGAGCTCGCGCTGCTGCGCGCCGTCGGCGCCAGCCGCGGCCAGGTGCGCCGGTCGGTGCTCGCCGAGGCGGCCGTGCTCGGTCTCATGGCAGCGATGCTCGGCGTCGTCGGCGGTGTGCTGGTGTCGCTCGGCCTGCGCGCCCTCATCGGCACCTTCGGTGCGCAGCTCCCGAGCGGCCCGCTGGTGATCGAGCCGCGCACGATCGTCGTCGCGGTGCTCGTCGGCGTCGCCGTCACCGTGATCTCGGCGTACGTGCCGGCCCGCCGTGCTGCCGTGGTCCCGCCGGTGGCCGCCATGCGCGACGAGATCGAGCTGCCGACCCGGTCGCTCCTGGTGCGCACGGTGGTCGGCGCCGTGCTGCTCGTCCTCGCGGTCGTCGCGGCGCAGCGCGGCCTGGCGACGACCGACGACGGCACCCGCGCCGCCCAGCTGGTCGGCCTCTCCGCCCTCTGCGCGCTCGTCGCGATCATCGCGCTGGCGCCGATGATCGGCCGAGCCGTCCTGCGTGTGCTGGGCTGGCCGTTCTCCGGCACGGCGGTCGGTCGGCTGGCCCGCGAGAACGGCCGCCGCAACCCGCGCCGCACCGCGGCCACGGCGAGCGCCCTGGCGATCGGCCTCGCGCTCATGACGGCGATCGGCGTGATCGCCGCGTCGACCAAGGCGTCGGTCGCCGACGTCGTCGACTCCACGATCGGCGCCGACTACATCGTGTTCGGCGCCAAGTTCCAGCCGTTCTCCCCCGACGTCTACGACGCCGTCCGCGACACCCCCGGCACGTCCGTCGTCACCTACGTCCGCCAGGTCCCCATCAAGGTCAAGGACGAGCAGTCGGCGCTCACCGGCGTCGAGCCGACGAAGTTCACCCAGGTCGTCGACCTCACGATGATCTCCGGCTCGCTGTCCGACCTGGCCCTCGGCCAGGTCGCCGTCGACGACAAGACGGCGCAGGCGGCCGGCGTCTCGGTCGGCGACACGATCACCGGCACCTTCGTGAACGGCAAGAGCACCCTCGTGGTCCGCGCGATCTACCAGGAGGCGGGTGCCTACCAGGGCTGGATCTCCTCGATGCCCACGCTCATGTCGATCGGTGCGCGCGAGCTCGACACCGCGATCTACATCAAGGCCGCCTCGGCGTCCGACGTCTCGACGGTGAAGGCCGAGCTCGAGAGACGGCTCAAGCCCTTCCCGACCGTGACGCTGCAGGACCAGGCGAGCATCAAGGAGCAGATCAACTCGCAGTTCGACCGCGTCTTCGGTTTCATCTACGCGCTGCTGGCGCTCGCGGTGATCGTGGCGTTCCTCGGCATCGTCAACACCCTCGCCCTGTCCGTGCACGAGCGCCGACGCGAGGTGGGTCTGCTGCGGGCGGTCGGCACCAGCCGACCGCAGGTGCGCCGGATGGTCGTCCTCGAGGCGGTGCTGATCTCGCTGTTCGGCGCCGCTCTCGGCGTCGCCCTCGGCCTGGTCTACGGCGCGCTGCTGCAGCGGGTGCTCGAGCCGCAGGGCGTCACCGTGCTCGCCATCCCCGGCGGTCAGATCGGCTGGTTCCTCGCCCTCGGCATCGTGGGCGGGCTCGTGGCGGCGCTCTGGCCCGCGTTCACCGCCGCGCGCCTCGACGTCCTCCGGGCCATCGCCAGCGAGTAGCCCGTCGATGTGTGCCCACGCCCGCCTCGGGGCCGGCGTGGACACACATCAACGGGTGAGCCAGAGGGTGAGCGTCGAGGTCACCAGGAGGACGGGTACGCCGATCGCTCCGGCGATCGCGAAGCGCCCGGCCCCGACCTCCACGCCGCCGGAACGGCAGCGATCGCGCCACAGCAGGGTCGCGAGCGACCCCCACAGGGTGACGAGCGGCCCCAGGTTGGTCCCGAGCAGCAGCGCCAGCAACCGCTCGGGCGAGGCCGACGCGACGGGCTCGAGCGCGACGTAGGCCGGCAGGTTGTTCACCAGGTTGCTCGCCGCCGCCCCCACGAACGCCGTGCGCAGCAACGGGATCGGGCCATCGGGATCGGTGCCCGCGATGCGTGCGAGCACGTCGGTGAGCCCGTGCTGCTCGAGGAACCCGACCACGAGGAAGAGCACGAGCGTCGTCACGACGAGCTGCCAGGGCACCAGCCCGATCCGCAGCACCTCGCGACGGCGCCGGGCGAAGACCGCCACGAGCAGGGCCGCCGCGACGCAGCCGACGAGCCAGGGCGGCACGCCGAGCACGAACGCCGGGCCGAGCAGCAGGCACACGACCACCGCGGTCCGGAACAGCACCCGATCGTGCGGGACCGGCGGTTCCGGGTGGTCGTACCTCCCGCGCAACGATCGGCCGACGAGCAGCAGCAGGAGCAGCACGCTGACGCCGAGAGCGACCAGCGCCGGCAGCCACATGCGTCCGACGTAGGTCGCGACGCTCCAGCGCAGCTGGTCGACGAGCAGGAGGTTGGTCAGGTTCGAGACCGGCAGCAGCAACGACGCCGTGTTCGCCAGCCACACCGTGGCCAGCGCGAACGGCCACGGCCGCAGCCCGAGGTGCCGAGCGATCGTGAGGACGACGGGCGTGAGCAGCACGGCGGTCGTGTCGAGCGAGAGCAGGATCGTGCAGCCGGCGGCCAGGCCCACCAGCAGCAGCCACAGCCGCAGCACCGATCCGCCCCCCTGCCGGCTGGCCAACGACGCCGCCGACTCGAAGACGCCCGCGGCGTCGGCGAGCTCCGCCACCACGGTGATGCTCAGCAGGAAGACGAGGATGGGGGCGACGCGTACGACGTCGGCCCAGATCCAGGTCACGCTCCCACGTCCGCCCCGGCGTGCTCCCGCACGGTCCGACGACGCTGCGGGAGGATCAGCGCGGGCTCCACGCGTGCGACCACTCGCCGAGGAGCTCGGGTGTGAGCCCGGACAGGGACGTGACGACGTGCATGCCCTCGGCCGGCTCGATGGGCACGAGCGACGGCACCGCGACGACGAGGGCGCCCGACGCCCGTCCCGCGGTGGACCCGGTGTGCGAGTCCTCGAGCACGACGCAGTGCCGCGGGTCGACCCCGATCACGGCGGCCGCGTGCAGGTAGGGGTCGGGGAACGGCTTGGTGCGCTCGAGGTCGTCGCCGGCGACGGTGACGTCGAAGAGCTCGTGCCCCAGCTCGTGCATGACCGCGTCGTGCACGGCGTCGAGCAGCCGCCGCCAGGAGGCCGACACCAGCGCCCGCGGCACGCCGGCGTCCTCGAGCGCGACGAGCAGCTCGGCCGCGCCCGGCCGCCAGTGCACCGGCTCGGTGCGCAGGAGCGTCTCCATGGTGTCGAGCAGCAGGGTCATGACCTCGTCGTGGTCGTGCCCGCCGCCCGACGCCTCGATGAGCAGCTCGACCGCCTTCTCCAGCGGCCCCCCGACGAGGATCTCCTGGTGCTCCGGGGTCCACTCGCCGCCGAGCTGGTCGATGACCCCGAGCTCGGCCCGGTACCAGAGGTGCTCGGTCTCGACGAGCAGGCCGTCCATGTCGAACAGGACGGCGGCGGGCAGCGCTCTGCTCCGCGGAGGGTCGGTGCTCATACGGCGTTGAAGTACTTGGCTTCAGGGTGGTGCACGATCAGCGCCGACGTCGACTGCTCAGGGTGCAGCTGGAACTCCTCGGACAGCTCCACGCCGATGCGCGTCGGCTCGAGCAGGTCGACGAGCACCGCCTGCTGCTCGACGTCGGGGCAGGCCGGGTAGCCGAAGGAGTAGCGCGAGCCGCGGTAGCCCTGCTTGGCGATGAGCGTGTCCATGTCGACGTCGTCGTCGCCGGAGAATCCGAGCTCGCCGCGCACGCGCGCGTGCCACATCTCGGCGAGCGCCTCGGTGAGCTGCACCGACAGCCCGTGCAGCTCGAGGTAGTCGCGGTAGGCGTTCTTCTCGAACAGCTCCGCCGTCGCCCGCGAGACCGCCGAGCCCATCGTGACGACGTGGAAGGCGATGACGTCGGTCTGGCCGGAGTCCTTGGGGCGGAAGAAGTCCGAGAGGCACAGGTGCCGGTCGCGGCGCTGGCGCGGGAATGTCAGGCGCACCCGCTCCTGTCCCTCGAGCGGTCCCTCGTGGTGCAGGACCACGAGGTCGTCGCCGTCGGAGACGCACGGGAAGTAGCCGTAGACGACCGCTGCCTCCAGCAGACCCTCGGTGTGCACGCGGTCGAGCCACATGCGCAGCCGCGGGCGTCCCTCGCTCTCGACGAGCTCGTCGTACGACGCGCCGCCCTCGCCGCGCGAGGGCTTGAGGCCCCACTGCCCGAGGAAGGTGGCGCGCTCGTCGAGGTAGGGCACGTAGTCGGCCAGCGCGATGCCGCGCACGACGCGCGAGCCCCAGAACGGCGGCACGGGGACAGGGTTGTCGACGGCGACGTCGGACCGCGCGGGCAGGTCGCCGACGGCCGTCTGCTCGAGCGCGGACGCCGAGGACCGCACCCGTCGGCCGCGGAGCTCGGGCAGCGCCGCACCCGGGACGCCTCGCTTCACGCCCATGATCGCGTCCATGAGGCGCAGGCCCTCGAACGCGTCGCGCGCGTAGCGGACGGTGCCCGGGTAGAGGGACGCGAGGTCCTCCTCGACGTAGGCCCGGGTGAGGGCCGCGCCGCCGAGCAGCACGGGATAGCGGTCGGCGACCCCGCGGAGGTCGAGCTCCTCGAGGTTCTCGCGCATGACGACCGTGCTCTTCACCAGCAGGCCGCTCATGCCGATCGCGTCGGCACCAGCCCGCTCCGCCTGCTCGATGATCTCGGCCACCGGCACCTTGATGCCGAGGTTCACGACCGTGTAGCCGTTGTTGCTCAGGATGATGTCGACGAGGTTCTTGCCGATGTCGTGGACGTCGCCCTTCACGGTCGCGAGCACGATCGTGCCCTTGCCTTCGTCGCCGCTGCGCTCCATGAACGGCTCGAGGTAGGCGACCGCGGTCTTCATCACCTCGGCGCTCTGCAGGACGAAGGGCAGCTGCATCTCGCCGCGTCCGAACAGGTCGCCGACCGTCTTCATGCCCTCGAGCAGCACCTCGTTGACGATCTCCAGCGCGCTGCGGTCGCGCAGCGCCTCGTCGAGGTCGTCCTCGAGCCCGTTGCGCTCCCCGTCGACGATGCGCCGCTGCAGCCGCTCGTCGAGCGGCAGCGACAGCAGCTCGTCGGCACGGGCCTTGGCGAGGTCGGAGGCGTCGACACCTTCGAACAGCTCGAGGAACCGGGCGAGCGGGTCGTACTCGAGCGTGCCGTCTGCGGAGTAGCGGCGTCGGTCGTAGACCATGTCGAGGGCGGCCTCGCGCTGGTCGTCGGGGATGCGCGCCATCGGCACGATCTTCGAGGCGTGCGCGATCGCGGAGTCGAGTCCGGCCTCCACGCACTCGTGCAGGAACACCGAGTTGAGCACGATGCGCGACGCCGGGTTGAGGCCGAACGACACGTTCGAGACTCCGAGCGTGGTCTGCACGTCCGGGTGCAGCCGCTTGAGCTCCTTGATCGCCTCGATCGTCTCGAGCCCGTCGCGCCGGGTCTCCTCCTGGCCGGTGGCGATCGGGAACGTCAGGCAGTCGACGAGGATGTCCTCGGGCCGCATCCCCCAGGTGTCGACGAGGTCGCGCACGAGCCGGTCGGCCACGCGCACCTTCCACTCGGCGGTGCGGGCCTGGCCCTGCTCGTCGATCGTGAGCGCCACGACGGCGGCACCGTGCTCCTTGACGATGGGCATCATCCGGCTGATGCGCGAGCCCGGGCCGTCGCCGTCCTCGTAGTTCACCGAGTTCACGACGGCGCGGCCGCCGATCATCTCGAGAGCCGCCTCCACGACGGGCGGCTCGGTGGAGTCGATGACGAGCGGGATGGTCGACGCCGTGGCGAAGCGGCCGACGATCTCGCGGACGTCGGCGACGCCGTCGCGTCCGACGTAGTCGATGCACACGTCGAGCAGGTGCGCGCCGTCCTTGATCTGGTCCTTGGCGATCTTGACGCAGTCGTCCCAGCGCTCCTCGAGCATCGCCTCGCGGAACTGCTTGGAGCCGTTGGCGTTCGTGCGCTCGCCGATGGCGAGGTATGCCGTGTCCTGCCGGAACGGCACGTGCTGGTACATGCTCGACGCGCCGGGGTCGCGGCGGGGCGTGCGCGCGACCACCTCGCGGCCACCGACCCGCTCCACCACGAGCCGCAGGTGCTCGGGCGTGGTTCCGCAGCAGCCGCCGACGAGGCCGAGGCCGTACTCGCGGGTGAACGTGTCGTGGGCCGCGGCGAGCTGCTCGGGCGTGAGGGGGTAGTGCGCGCCATCGGCGGTGAGCACGGGGAGGCCGGCGTTGGGCATGCAGGACACGCCCACCTGCGCGTGCCGCGCGAGGTGGCGCAGGTGCTCGCTCATCTCGGCGGGCCCGGTGGCGCAGTTCAGGCCGATCATGTCGATGCCGAGCGGCTCGAGCGCCGTGAGCGCGGCACCGATCTCCGAGCCCACGAGCATCGTGCCGGTGGTCTCGACGGTGACCTGGACGATGACCGGTACGTCGATCCCGGAAGCGGCGAGGGCGCGGCGCGCTCCTACCGTCGCGGCCTTCGCCTGGAGCAGGTCCTGCGCCGTCTCCACGAGGATCGCGTCGACTCCGCCGGAGATCATTCCGCGGGCCTGCGCCTCGTAGGCGTCGCGCAGGTCGGCGTAGCTCGCGTGGCCGAACGTGGGCAGCTTGGTGCCCGGCCCCACCGAGCCGAGGACCCAGCGGGGACGGCCGTCTGCGGCGTGACCGTCGGCCACCTCGCGGGCGAGCCGCGCGCCGGCCTCCGCGAGCTCCTCGATCCGGCCCGGGATGCCGTACTCCCCCAGGTTGGCCAGGTTCGCGCCGAAGGTGTTGGTCTCGACGGCGTCCACGCCGACGGCGAAGTACGCGTCGTGGACCGCGCGGACGACGTCGGGCCGGGAGACGTTGAGGATCTCGTTGCAGCCCTCGAGCCCCTGGAAGTCGTCGAGGGTGAGGTCGTGGGCCTGCAGCATGGTGCCCATCGCGCCGTCGGCCACGACGACGCGCGAGGCGAGCGCCTCTCGGAGGGCGGCAGCGCGGGTGGCGTCGGGTCCGGACATCGGGGCCACCCTATCGACGGCGCGTGAGGCCACCCTCAGCGCGTTGCTGCGGCGCCGGTCGGGGGCGAGGCGTACGGTGGCGGGGTCGCGGTCGGCCGGGCCGCGCGCAGCGTCGAGAGGTGGCAGCCGGTGATCGAGTTCGAGGGACTGCCCGAGTCGCTGCCCGAGCTCGTCGACCCGGTCATGCTGTGCGCCTTCGAGGGCTGGAACGACGCCGGCGATGCCGCCAGCGGCGCGGTGCTGCACCTCGAGGAGGTCTGGTCGGCCACCCAGATCGCCGAGATGGACCCCGAGGA
>JAKOVT010000438.1 GCA_029781935.1 Actinomycetes bacterium
GGCCCCGCGGCGCCCCGCGGCGCGCCGCGGCGCGCCGCGGCGCGGCTCGGCTCGGCGCGGGCTAGGTGAGGACGGTCTCGCTGTGCAGCTCGCGCAGGGCAGCGTCGAGGTCGGCGTCGTGGAGCTCGACGATCTCGACCGACCGGGCGGCCTCGTAGGCGGCGACCTGCTCCTCGAGCTCGCGCACGCGGCGGCGCAGCCGGGCGACCTCGGCCAGCAGCGCGGCGTCCGGACCTCCGAGGTGGCCGTACAGCGCCTTGGACATCAGGTGTCTCCCTTGACACGGAACGTCAGGTGCCGGGGGCCCGGCGAGGTGCCGCGGTCGTCGCGGCGAAGGTCGTGGTGGCAGGGCCCGGACCGCCGGTTCCCTGCACAGTCAGGGTGACAGCGCCCGATCGGACCAGTCAACCCGCCCCCAGAGCGGCGTAGGTCACGCAGGCCTGCCTCACCCCGCCGCCGACCTGGGCCGCGGCCTGCGGCCCGCCCGGCGGGACTACCGCTCGACGAAGCCCGTGGCGCCGCGCGCCGGGCCCCAGCGCTCCACGACGCCCCGCACCCGTCCCGGCGTCCCCGGGCCGCGCAACGCGGCCAGCAGCGCCTCGCAGTCGGACCGACGGCCCTCGGCGACGACCTCGACCCGGCCGTCCTCCAGGTTGGAGGCCGAGCCGGTGAGCCCGAGCTCGAGGGCCCGGGCCCTGGTCCACCACCGGAACCCGACCCCCTGCACACGCCCGCTCACCCACGCGTTCAGCCGCACGACCTCGTCGGGTCCGGTGGCCGCGGTCACGGGTGGGGCCGTCGCGGGGTGCGCTGGCAGCGGGGGCAGCGGAACGACGAGCGGTTCATGAACGGCTCCCGCACGATCGGCCGCCCGCAGCGGGGGCAGGGCCGGTCGGCCTGGCCGTACGCCGCGAGCGAGACGTCGAAGTAGCCCGACTCCCCGTTCACGTTCACGTAGAGGGCGTCGAAGGACGTGCCGCCCTGGCCGAGGGCCTCGGCCATGACGTCGCGGACGTGGCCGAGCAGCTCCCGCACGCGCGCGGGGGCGAGCTCGTCGGTGGGCTGGGCCCCGTGCAGCCGCGCTCGCCAGAGCGACTCGTCGGCGTAGATGTTCCCGATCCCCGAGACCAGGGTCTGGTCGAGCAGCGCCCGTTTGAGGCCGGTGCGCCTGGCGCGCAGCCGGCGCACGAAGGCGGCGGCGTCGAAGAGCGGGTCGAGGGGGTCGCGGGCGATGTGGGCGACGGTCGCGGGCACCCTGCCGTCGGCGTCGTCGGGCACGAGCTCGTCGAGGTCGAGCCCGCCGAAGGTGCGCTGGTCGACGAACCGCAGCTCGCGGCCGCCGTCGGCGAACCGGAACCGGGCGCGCAGGTGGGTCTCGTCGGGCGTGGCGGCGTCCTGCACGAGGAGCTGGCCGCTCATCCCGAGGTGGGCGACCAGCGCGGAGCCGCGGCCGTCGAGCGGCAGCCACAGGTACTTGCCGCGCCGGCTCGCGGCCTCGAGCGTGCGACCGGTGAGCCGTGCCGCGAGAGCGTCGCCGCCCTCCGCGTGGCGACGCGCGGCCCGCGGATGGAGCACCTCGGCGGACGCGACGGTGCGGCCTGCGACCCAGCGCTCGAGCCCGCGCCGGACGACCTCGACCTCGGGCAGCTCGGGCACTAGCCGGCCGCCCCGGGACCGTCGGCGGCGTCGGCGCGCACCTCGGCCTCCCGCTCGTCGGCGGCCTCGGCGAGCGCGTTCAGCTCGGTGTAGGCGCTGGATGCCGCCTCCTGCTCGGCCTCCTTCTTGCTGCGCCCGCGGCCGTCGCCGTACAGCTCGCCGGCCACCTTCACCCGCGCCCGGAAGGACTTCGCGTGGTCCGGGCCGCTCTCCTCGACGACGTACTCCGGGACGCCGTACCCCCGGGACGCCGACAGCTCCTGCAGCGACGTCTTCCAGTCCAGGCCCGCACCCATGCCCGCGGAGAGCTCGATGAGCGGGTCGAACAGCCGGTGCACCAGGTCGGTGGCCACGTCGAGCCCGCGATCGAGGTAGACCGCCCCGATGACCGCCTCCACGGTGTCGGCCACGATCGAGGACTTGTCGCGACCGCCCGTGGCCTCCTCGCCGCGCCCGAGCAGCAGGTGGTCGCCGAGGCGCAGCTCGCGACCGATGCCGGCCAGCGCCCGGGCGTTGACCACGGCGGCCCGCAGCTTGGCGAGCTGGCCCTCGGGCAGGTCGGGGTGGGTGCGGAAGAGCGTGTCGGTGACGACGAGGCCGAGCACGGAGTCGCCGAGGAACTCCAGGCGCTCGTTGGTGGGAAGGCCGCCGTTCTCGTAGGCGTAGGAGCGGTGGGTCAGCGCCCGCTCGAGGAGGTCGGCGTCGAGCTGCACGCCGAGGCGCTCCATGAGGTCGGGCAGCGGCGGGCGGGACGGGGTGCGGCGGCTCACGGCTCGGCCCCCAGGTCGTCGAGCGGGCAGGCGGCCCGCGCGTCGTCGGCCTGGAGGTCGAGCACGGCCGCCCGGGGGCGGTGGCTCATGGGGCCCACGCTAGACGAGGGACGCCGCGTGAGCAGCCCCCGGACGTGCGACGACACCCGACGGCGTGCGTCGGGTGTCGTCGAGGGTCGAGCGTCGGTACGCCGCGGGACGGCGTGCGCGATCAGACGTCGAGGACCTGGCGGCCGTTGTACTCGCCGTCGGCGTCGACGCGGTGGGGCACCACGAACTCGACGCGGCCGCCCCGCACGACCTTGTTGATCTGGGGCAGCTTGGCCTTCCACTGCGAACGGCGGTGGCGGGTGTTGCTGCGGCTGGTCTTCCGCTTCGGGACGGCCATGGCCTAGCCCTCTTCCTTC
>JAKOVT010000443.1 GCA_029781935.1 Actinomycetes bacterium
TGAGCCCGGGCGACTGCGCGAACACGAACGCTGCGAGGACGGCGCACGTCGCGAGGAGTCGCAGGCGCCAGGCCAGCCTCGTCACCGCCCGCGCCGCCCGACCACGACGAGGTTCCAGCAGACGACCTCGCGCACGACCGGTACCCGCGCGACGGCACCGGCCCACGAGGGGAGGTAGCGCGGCACGAGACGCACGTCGACGAGCGCGCCGCTGCGCTCCTGACGCCGCGCCCACCGTGCGCCGGCTCCCGCGGTGATGGGGAAGAGCGACTCGCCGTACAGGTTCTTGGGGCGCCTGCCGTGGCTGGACTCGTAGCGCGCGGCGGCACGGGCGCCGCCGAGGTAGTGCCACGGCGCCGTCTCGTGGCCGCCCCAGGGCCCGTACCAGAGCGTGTAGGAGAGGAACACCAGGCCGCCGGGCCGGGTCACGCGCACCATCTCGTCGGCCATCCGCCAGGGCTGCGCCACGTGCTCGGCCACGTTGGAGGAGTAGGCGACGTCGAACGCGCCGTCGGCGAACGGGAGCGAGGTGCCGTCGCCGAGCACCGTGCGCGGCCCAGGCTCGCGGCCGTGCAGCGCGAGCTCGCCGGCATCGGCGTCGAGCGGCACGTACGCCGCCCCGCGGGCCTCGAACGCGTCCGCGAAGTAGCCCGGTCCCCCGCCGACGTCGAGGACCCGGGCGCCCTGCAGCGGTAGGTACGAGTCGACCTGGGCGGCCGAGTCCGCGGCCAGCGCGCCGTAGAAGACGTCCGGGCGGGTCTGCTCGAGGCGGAATGCGGAGAACAGGTCGACCGAGCGCCGCAGGGTCGCACGGAACTCGGGGGCCACGCGCGGACGGTACCCGACTGGGTGGCGCCGTCGTCGGGGTGGACGCCGGACTGCTACCGAGGAGTAACCTTCGCCGCGAACGCACGGACCCCCTGGGGAGGTGGCCCTTGACGACCTCCCCCGCCGCGGGGGCGCCGGAGGCACCCCTGCGCGTCCTGTTCTGCAACTGGCGCGACACCCGCAACCCCGAGGGCGGCGGGTCGGAGGTGTACGTCGAGAACGTGGCCACCGCGCTGGCGGCGGCCGGGCACGACGTCACCCTGCTGTGCGCCGCGCACGAGAACGCGCCGGCCGACGAGGTGGTCGACGGCGTGCGGTTCGTGCGGCGGGGCAGCAAGCTCGGCGTGTACCCGCAGGCCTTCTGGCACCAGCTGCGCCGCCGCCTCGGCGAGTTCGACGTCGTCGTCGACGTGCAGAACGGGATCCCCTTCGCCTCGACCCTCGCGGGCAGCACTCCGGTCGTCGTGCTCGTGCACCACGTGCACCGCGAGCAGTGGCCGGTCGTCTACGGACCCGTCCGCTCGCGGATCGGCTGGTGGCTGGAGTCGCGGTTCGGCCCGCGGATCTACCGCGGCAGCCGGTACGTCGCCGTCTCCCGCGCCACCCGCGACGAGCTCGTCGAGCTCGGTGTCGACGGCTCTGCCATCACGGTGATCCACAACGGCGTGCAGCGACCGCAGCGCGATCCCCGCCCCGACTCCGAGCCCCGCATCCTCGTGCTGGGTCGCCTCGTGCCCCACAAGCGGGTCGAGCACGTGCTCGAGGCGGCGGTCGCCCTCCGCGACCGCCATCCGGGGCTGCGTGTCTCGGTGGTGGGCGACGGCTGGTGGTCCGACGAGCTCGTCGCCGCCGCCGAGCGGCTCGGTGTCTCCGACATCGTCGACTTCCTCGGCTTCGCCGACGAGGAGGCCAAGCACGCAGAGCTTGCGCGCGCGTGGGTGCTCGGCCTCCCGTCGCTCAAGGAGGGCTGGGGTCTCGTGGTGCTCGAGGCGGCCGGCTACGCCGTGCCCACGGTGGGCTACTCGACCGCGGGCGGAGTGGCGGAGTCGGTGGTCGACGGCGTCACGGGCCTGCTCGCCGACGATCAGGCGGGCTTCACCGCGGCGCTCGACCGCCTGCTCTCCGACGAAGGGCTGCGACGCACGCTCGGGTTCGCGGCCGAGGCCCGCACCTGGGAGTTCGGCTGGGACACCGCGGCGCGCAGCTTCGCCCGGGTGCTGGCCGAGGCCGCCGGGCGTCCCGTGCCGGCCGTCGTCGAGCCGGAGGCGGTGCAGGTCCACCTCGAGCACCCGCACACGACGACGGCCGTCGCCCCCGAGGAGCGACGGCCGTGACGAGCCGCGGGGCGGCTCGAGATCAGTTGCTGCCGTAGACCGTGATGGACCCCGGCTGCTGATCGGGGAAGCTGCCACCGCCCTGGCTGGTGGTGAGCGCGACAGCACCGCCCACGCCCAGAACGATGCCGACCACGGCGGCGATGATGCCTGCGACAAGACCCGGCATGACGATCCCTTCCTCGACGTCCCGCGGACACTACCAGCCAGTAGCCTCGGTGCGCCCGTTTCGGCGACGTCGTGACCGGATCTTGTCCACGACGGCGCCAGCAGCCGCCCCGACCACGACCAGCAGCGCCAGGAGGTTCGCGGCCACGACGGCGGCGACGCCGTCCGCAGCAGGCACCGGGTCGGGCGCGGGGAGCCGGTAGAGGTCGAGGTCGGAGCCGGTGACGACCTCCGCGGCTCCCTCGGGCAGGTCCACCCGAGCACCGCCCTCCACGAGCAGCCATCCGATGCCCTCGCGGCGCAGCGTCGGACCCACGTCGACGCCCGAGCGCAGCGCCGTGCCGATCCGCGCGGCCCGGGGGTCGTCGCCCGGCACGACGACGAGGGTCCCCTGGCGGGAGACCACGAGGTCCTGGTCGGTCACGACCGTGCGGGTCATGAACCGAGGGGCGGGATCGAGCACGGTCCGGCCCTCGTTCCAGCCATAGACGCGGAAGGCAGACCACGGCAGGGCCACGACGTCCCCCGGCGCCGGGTCCGCGGCGAGCACCGCGCGCACGCGGTTCCAGTCGTCGGGATAGTCGACGGTCCTCAGCCGGCCGAGCGCTCCCCAGGCCAGGTCCGGGAGGCAGGCGATCGGCAGGAGCAGGGCGGCGACGACGAGTGCGGAGCCCGCCAGCCGGTCGCGGGCGCGCCGGGCCGTGATCGCGCCGAGTCGAGCCGCGCCGCACCCCGCCGAGGCCGACAGCAGGACGAGCCACGGTGCCAGCCACTTCTGGCCGTCGCGGAGCAGCCCGCCGCCCGGCAGCCGGGTGACGAGGGTGTCGGTCGCCGCCGGCCACCAGGCCCCGAGCAGCGCGACGACCAGGCCGAGGGCCGAGGCGACGAGCAGGGTCACGGCGACCGGTCGACCGACGGCTGCTCGCAGCGCCGTACGCCCGGACCACGCCAGCACGAGCAGGACCAGCGTGAGCAGCGGTGCCAGCACCGTGGTCCTGGAGCCGGGCACGACGGTCGCGTTCCAGATGCCTCCGGTTCCCAGCGCCGTGACCAGCGCACCCCACGGGCCCTCGGACCGCAGCGCGAAGACGTCGGCCCCGCCGGGTGCGCCGGCCGGGTGGTTCAGGGCCGGGATCAGCCAGGGCAGCTGGAGCGCGAGTCCCGCTGCGCCGACGGCGAGCCGCCGGGGGTACGCCGCACCGCCGCGCCACAGCAGCACCGGCAGCGTCACGAGGAGCACCAGCAGGCCGCCGGTGACGGTCAACGACGCCACCGCCACCAGCAGCAACCAGCGCGCCCACGACCCGGCCACGTCGTCGCGCGCGGCACGCGCGTGGTGCAGCGCCCACGGCAGCACGCCGACCGCGAGGAGCAGCGACCAGTGGCCGATAAGCAGGCGCTCGGCGACGTACGGCGACCAGACCGCCACGACCGCCGCGACGAGCGCGGCGCGCCGGCCCGCGGGTCGCACCAGCGCCGCGACCCCGGTGCCCAGCAGGAGCAGCGCGGCGAGCAGCGCGAGGCTCTGCCAGACCCAGCCCGGGACCGGGCCGGTCAGCACGGCCAGGACCGTGTCCTGGGGCACGGCGCGCGGCAGGCCGCCACCGAGGCCCACCATCCACGGCAGCAGCACCTGGTCGGGGACGAAGACCATGTCGCCAGCCAGGACGTAGCCCGGTCCGAGCGCCGGCCCGAGCAGCACGACGACGAGGGCGGCGCAGAGGCCGACGACGGCGCGGTCGCGCCAGCGCTCGGTCACCCCGCGCTCCTCTCTCCGGTTGCCCACGCCCCAGCACGCGCCTCGAGCGTGCCGGGGCCCTATCGTGGCGCGTCGGCGGTGCTCCCGTGCACGCCGACGCGAGGAGAGCCGTGGGCGACGTCGAGGTGCCGGCCCCGCGCCGCGGGCTGCTCGGCCCGGGCGTGGTCGTCGCCGCCGGCCTGGCCGTGGGCCAGGTGCTCTCCTACGCGCAGGCGGTCGCGGGCGCGCGCGTCCTGGGTCCGGAGGGCTTCGGCGAGCTGAGCACGTTGACCAACCTGCTCGTGATCGGTGCTGTCGTCGCGCTGGCGGTGCAGACGGTGTCGGCCCGCCGGGTGGCCGCGGGCGAGCCGGGGTCCGACCCCCCGGCGCTGGTCCGGCTGGGGCTCACCTCGGGCACGGCGGTGACGCTCGTCGGGCTCGTCCTCGTCCCTGTCGTGGTGCTCGCACTCCGGCTGCCCTGGCCGGCCGCCCTGGCCGTGGTGCTCACGCTGTGGCCCCTCACCCTGGCCGGGACGGGCCTCGGCCGTGCCCAGGGCGACGAGTACTTCGTCCGGCTGGGCGGCCTGTACGCCGTGCTGGCGGCCGCCCGCTTCGGCCTCGCCATCGTGGTGCTCGTCGCGACGCGGTCGGTCACGGCGACGGTGGTGGCGGCCCTCGTCGGCGGGCTGGTCGGCTGGCTGTTCGTGCGCTGGCGGGAGGCGCTGCCCTGGACGTCGTCGGCGCGTCTAGCCCCGGACGTGCGGCACGAGACCCTGCACACCACCCACGCGCTGCTCGCGATGTTCGTGTTCACCTCGTGCGACCTGCTGCTCGCGCGCTACGTCCTGCCGGCCGCCGAGGCGGGTCAGTACGCCGCGGGCAGCGTCGTCCTCAAGATCGCGTTCTGGCTCCCGCAGGTGGTGGCGGTCGTCGTCTTCCCGCGCCTGGCCCAGGGCGAGCGACGCACCCTGGTGCAGGGCACCGTGGCCGTGGTCGCGCTGGGACTGCTCGTCACCGTCGGCTTCGCCGTCACGGGCCCGTGGCTGCTGCCCTGGCTGCTCGGACCGGCCTACGCGGCGATCGCGTCGCAGTCGTGGGTCTTCGGGCTCGCGGGCACGGCCGAGGCGGCGGCGTACCTGCTGCTGTTCAGCCGGCTCGCCGCGCGCGACCGGCTCGCCGCCGTCGCGGTCTGGGGCGCCGTGCTGGTGCTCGCGGCGTCCGTGCTGACGGTGGCGCACGGATCGCCGGTGCAGATCGCCGCGGCCGTCACCGGGGTGGCGCTGGCGCTGTGCGTCGTCGGTGCGTGGGCGAACCGGCGC
>JAKOVT010000450.1 GCA_029781935.1 Actinomycetes bacterium
CGCCGGCGGCACGGTCGAGCAGCGCGCCGCCGCGGCGGAGGCGCTCGACACGTCGCTCGTGCACGTCAACGCCGTCGCCGAGGCCTACCCCGAGCTCAAGGCGTCGCGGAACTTCCTGTCGCTGCAGGAGCAGCTCGCGTCCACCGAGGACCAGCTCGCCTTCGCCCGCCAGTACTACAACGACTCCGTGTCGACGCTGAACACGAGCGTGGCGACCATCCCGTGGATGTGGATGGCGGGCATGGCCGGTGTCGGCAAGCGCTCGTTCTACGAGGCGCCGGCCGGCCAGTCGTCTCCCCCGCAGGTCACGTTCTGACATCACCCGTCCGCTCGGCGTTGCGCGCCTGGCCCCAGGGCCTGCCGTGAGCGAGGCTGGACGGGTGCGACGTCGAGGGGAGGGATCAGAGATGCGCAGCGGACGCGTCCTCGTGGTGGCCGTGGCGGCGCTCGCGCTCGCGGCCTGCTCGACCGACGGCAGCCCGTCGGGCACGGCCTCGTCGCCGAGCCCGTCGCCGTCGTCGACCTCGGCGTCCGCGTCGCCGACGCCGACCTCCGAGTCGCCCGCACCGACGCCCACCTCGGCGAGCCCCTCGACCACGCCGGGCGTCACGGTGCTCACGTTCTCGCTCGAGGACGACGCGAACTGCGTCGGCGGCCGCCTCGGCGCCCACAACACGACGGTCGAGCCGCTGTGGGAGAAGTTCGCCAAGATCCCCACGTCGGGCAAGGTCGTCCTCGCCGTGCCGACGAAGTACACGAAGTCCATGGCCTTCGACATCCAGTGCCGCAGCTGGCCGAACACCGGCGCCGTCCCGGTCGTGGCGCTGCAGTACTCCGACACCCAGCCCGGCGACGTCCCGCCCACCAACGGGCGCGGCCAGCCGCTCGGCGACCTCGCGTCGTACTGCTGGGCCGGCACGACGGACGCGACCGCACCGTTCACGGTGCGCGCGTGGCTCGACCAGGGCGACGGCACCCCGCTGTCGGGCAAGGTCGCGCTGTACGCCGACCCCACGGTCGCCACGGTGGGCTACTCCCGCACGGGCGAGCGCTGGCAGGAGGCGCCCGACGGCCAGATGGGCCACCAGGACGAGCCCTACTGCTGACCCGGCGGAGGCGCCGGAGCCGGCGGAGGCGCCGGGGCCGGATCCGGGTCAGGCGACGGGGAGGACCCAGACGTCGTCGGTGATGATCGGGACCACGCTGCCGTCGGAGCGCAGGCCGTCGACGCTCACGCCAGGACCGCCCACGACGACGTCGGTGTGCACCGCCGACATGTTCAGGCCCGCAGCCACGAGCTCGTCCGTCGACGTCACGCCTGGAACCGCGAAGGGGAAGCCCTGGCCCCACGCGACGTGGCAGCCCGCGTTCTCGTCGTAGAGCGTGTCGTGGAAGACGACGCCGGCGGCACGCACCCGCGACGTGCCGTCGACCAGCGACACCTCGCCGAGCCGCGAAGCGCCGTCGTCCGTGGCGTGCTCGGCGCGCACGGCGTCGGCGTGGGTCTCGGCGTCGAGGTCGACCACCTGCCCGCCCTCGAAGCGCACGACGAGACCCTCGACGACGCAGCCGGCGCGCGGCATCACCAGCGGTCGGCTCAACCGGATCACGCCGTCGGCACGATCGCGGTCGGGCGAGGTGAAGACCTCCTCGGTCGGGAGGTTCGGCATGTACGCGCGACCGTCGGCCGTCTGCAGCCCACCGCCGGTCCAGACGTGGCCGGGGATCAGGCCGACCGTGAGGTCGGTGCCCTCGCCGTGGTAGCGCACGGCGTCGAGACCGAGCGCCGACAGCGCCGACGCGCGGGCCGAGAGCTCCGCCTCGCGCGCCGTCCAGGCAGCGACCGGGTCGGGCTCGTCGAGACGCAGCACGACGGCGACCTTCTCCCACAGCGCCTCGAGGTCGGGCTCGCCGAACACCTGCGAAGCCCAGCCCTCGTTCGGGGCCGAGGCGACGGTCCAGGTGACGTCGCCGCTCATCATCACGCCGCGCACCATCGACGTGAGCTCCCGCGGCATCGCGGTGAGCCGCTCGGGCGGCACGCCGTCGAACGCGTGCGGGTCGGCCGTGCCGGTGAGCCGGATGAAGCAGGCACCGACCTCGCGGCCGTGAGCGAGCCGCGCCTCGAGCCACGGCTCGTGCGACGTGAGCGACTCCAGCGGTGCGTGGTCGAGCGCGGCACGGCGCACCGCGGAGTCGGTCAGGTCGACCACCACCCGGAAGGCGCCGGCCAGGTAGGCCTGCTCGGTGATGGCGCGCACGAGCGGCAGGTGCTCGACCTCGGCCTGCACGTAGACGGTCCGGCCGGGCCCCACCGCCGCTCCGACCTTGACGACGAGCTCGGCGTACCTGTCGATGCGATCCATGCCGGCGAACCTAACCCAGCAGGGGCGCGTGTCAGCAGCGCGTCACGGACTCACCCGGACGGCTGACCCGTCCGGGTGAGCGGGGCGCTTACTCTGGGAGACGGATCCGCGACTGGCGCGCGGACGTGGACAGGGAGCCGGGGATGCGCAGGTCGTTCCGCGCGGCGTCGGTGGCAGCGCTCGCCGTGGTCGCCGCGCTCCTCGTGCCCGGCACGGCCTACGCAGCCCCCGATCTCGGTCCGGTGCTCCCCTCCCTGCCGGCCTCGGGCAGCGGAGGAGGCGTCGGCGACGACGTGCTCAACACCCTGGTGGCCACCGCGTGCGACGGCGGGGTCCCGCTGACCGCCCCGGCCTGGTTCCAGCTCCCCGCCGGCACCACCGGCTCGGTCTTCGCCCGCGCTCGCGTCGTGGTCCAGACCATGTCGAGCCCCGACGTCCTGGCCTCGACCAGGGTCGCGATCGTCGACGTCAGCAGCGAGACCGTGCTCTCGTGCACGGGCTCGCCCGCGTCGGTGCCCTCCGGGCACACCGCGGCGGCGGTGGTGCGCGTGGCCGCCGCGGAGTGGTCCACGGTCCAGGCGACGTGCGGCGAGCTCGGCCTGTGCCCGTCGCCGGCCGAGGTCTTCGTCGACCGAGGGGTCGGCGCACCCGGCAACGACGACGTCGCCACGGCCACGGTCGTGCCGTCGCTCCCGTACACGACCACGGGCAGCACCGCGCTCGCGACCGACGACGGTCCGGACACGTTCTCGTCGTGCGCCTTCGCGGGCGGCACCGTCGACCAGCCGGTCTCGACCGCATGGTGGCGGTGGACGGCTCCGGCCGACGGCTACCTCACGGCTGCGGCGACCGCGACGACGTGGTCTCCCTGCACCGGCATCGCCGACGCCGATCCGGCCGTACCGCCTCCGGCGCACTGGTTCGGAGCCGACGACAGGGCGCGTCCGCAGTTCCCCGTCGTGGCCGGCCGCAGCTATCTCGTCCGGGTCGCCGCCGAGTACGACATCACCGATGCGTTGCGCCCGCTGCAGACCGGCGGGCCGTTCACCCTGAAGCTGTCGTTCACGGTAGGTCCAGGACCGGCGACCGATCTCGTCGCCGCGGCGTCGGCACCCGACGCGCTGACGGTCTCGTGGCAGCCGCCCGCCTCGAGCTCCTCGTCGTCGCCCGTCACGGGCTACGACGTCGCCTTCGCCCGCTCCGAGCCCGGCGCCGCCTCGACCGTCCGCCACCTCGCCGCGGACGAGACGAGCACGATCTTCGCCGGCCTCGCCCTCGGCTACTACGACGTCACGGTCACGGCCCGTTCGGCCGCGGGCGCCGGGCTCGGCGTCGGCACGACCGGCGTGCTGCTGGCACCGCCCGGTCCGCCCGCGCTGCTGCTGCGCTCGGACTCGCCCGGCGAGGTGACCGCGTCGTGGCTGGCGCCCGTGCCCGCGCCGTTCACCGAGGTGCCCGACTCCTACGTCGTCACGCTCCAGGACACCGCTCCCGGCAGCGCACCGGTCTCCCGGAGCATCTCCGCGTTCGACGCGCTGCGGACCACGTTCACGGGGCTGGTGTCCGGCCACAGCTACGACGTCACGGTCGTGGGCACGAGCAGCGGCGCCGGCGCCGGCACGCCCTCGACCCGGCGCATCACGCTGGAGTCCGCGGGCGGCACCGGTCCCCTCGCCGGCGTGCCGACCGCCCTCGTGCGCCGCGGCGACCGCAGCGTCACCGCGATCTGGACGCCACCGGCGTACACCGGGACGTCCGGCATCACGGCGTACCGCGTCCGCGTCTTCCTCGGGACGACGCGCACCCTCGTGCGCAGCGCCGTCGTGAGCGGCTCGCGGCGCAGCGCCATCATCGGCGGCCTGGTCAACGGCCGCGCCTACACCCTCGACGTCGCGGCCGTGAACGGAGCAGGTGCCGGTGCGGTCCGCCGGAGCAACCTCGTGACGCCCGCGACGAGGCCCGGTGCTCCCGTCCTCGGCCGCGCGGCGAGCGGTGCGCCGGGCGGGACGACGTCCGCGAGCATCACCTGGTCGGCGCCGCGGAGCACCGGCGGGCTCCCGGTGCGCGGGTACGTCGTCACCGCGTGGCGCTACGACCGAGCCGGGCACCTGGTCTCGGCGCGCACCTCCTCGCTGCGCCCTGCCGCGGCGCGGAGCCTGGTGTGGTCGTTGCCGCTGGGCTGGTACCGGTTCAGCGTGCGTTCCGTGAACGCGGTCGGCCCCGGCGCCACGACGGGGAGGTCGGCGCAGGTCGTCAGCCGCTGACCGCGCATCCCACGGCGCAGCGTGACGACGCGCTCGCGCTCGGTAGCCGCTGTGGTCTCAACGGCGTCACCTCCGGCCCTCGACCGGCCGTGCCCGGCTACCGTGGTCGCGACCCGCCACCGCGGCCCCGGAGGGGATCCATGCGCATCACCGTGCGGACCGCGTTCGTCGCGGCGCTGGCCGTCGTCGCCGGGCTCGTCGCCCCGACCACCGCCCAGGCCGTCGCGCCGCCCTTCCCTCCCATCACGAGCCTTCCGGCCCTCGAAACGCTCGGAGGCTCGGGATCGGTCGCGCTCGCCGAGTCGGTGTCCACCACCTGCGCCTCAGGCGCTCCCCTCGCCGCGGCCGAGTGGTACAGCCTCAGCCAGTCGGACTGGGGTCCGGTCCTCGTTGCCGCGAAGCGAGAGATCGGGACCACGGCCCACAGCCCGAACCTCTACTCGGTCACGCACGTCGCGCTCGTGAACCTATCGAGCGGCAGCGTGCTTCAGTGCGACGGAGCGCCCCGCACGATCACTGGGAGCCAGTCTGTTGGCATCGTCGCGTGGGTGGACCAGGCGGAGTGGCAGGCGCTTCACGACTCGTGTCTCAACGATGCCTTCGGTTGCGACCAGACGACGACCGTGTACGTGGATCGGTCGGCACCAGTCCCCGACAACGACGACCCGGCCCACCCTCGGGCGATCTCCTCGTTGCCCTTCCAGGACTCGGGCAACACGGTTCGGGCCTCGGCGGACCTCCCGGATGCGCCGAGTTCGTGCGCGGTGCTGAGCATGATCGAACCGGCCAGCTACGGCAGCGTCTGGTGGCGGTGGACAGCACCCGCCGATGGCGTCGTCGACGCTCGGGCATCAGGCGACCCGACTCGGTGCACCGGCATGTACGACGTCACCGGTGGGAGACTGGCGCCGGTCGCGCACATCGAGAACGACCTGAACCCCACGACTCAGACCCCGGTCGAGGCAGGGCACACGTATCTCCTCGGCGCATTCGCCACGCATGACGGCTACACGTTCACGGACCCGCTGCAGCACGGCGGTCCGTACTCGCTCGACGTCAGCTGGGTGTCGCGCGGTCCGGGGCCGGTCGTGGGCCTCACCACGGAGTCGTCCGGCACCGACGGCATCGCGGTGAGCTGGTCGGCGCCCGTCGCGGTCGCGACGGCCGACGCCGTCACCGGGTACCACGTCTCCGTCGTGCGCCACGGGTCCGGCGACGTGCCGGCCACCGTCACCGTCGACGCCTCGACGTTCGCCCACACCTTCACCGGTCTGGTGCCCGGGGCGGCGTACGACATCTCCGTCCATGCGCTCAGCGGCGCGGGCGACGGGGAGCTGCGCACGCGCCTGTTCAGCCTCGCCGACGCCGGCACCTACGGCGCCGTGCCGGGACCGCCGGCCACGGTCATCGTGCGTCGCGCGACGAGCGCCGTGAACGTCGTCTGGACCGCGCCGACCTACGGCGGCACCACCGACGTCGCCGGCTACCGCGTGCGCGTCTACCTCGGTCTCACCCGCACCCTCGTGACGACTCTTCACGTCGGCGACGTCCGGACCGCGCGCGTGAGCGGCCTGCGCAACGGCGTCGCCTACACGGTCGACGTCGCCGCCGTGAACGCGGGAGGCACGGGAGCGGCCTCGCGGCGCAGCAACCTCGTCGTGCCGGCGTCGCGTCCGGGCGCCCCCGTCGTCGGCCGGGCGTGGTCCGGGGTGCCCGGCGGCGCGACGTCGGCGGTGGCCACCTGGGTCGCGCCGCGCGCCACCGGCGGCGCCCCGATCCGCGGCTACCTCGTCACCGTCTGGCGGGTGAGCAGCGCGGGCACGACGCTGTGGACCCGGGTCTCGACGCAGCCCGCCACCGCGCGCCTGGCGATCCTTCGGCTGCCCGCGGGGCTCTACCGGTTCAGCGTCCGCGCGGTGAACGTGATGGGCGTGGGCCCGACGTCGGGCCGTTCGAACCTGGTCGTGTCGCGCTAGGGGTCAGAGCTTCCCGGCGTACGCGGTCGCGACCTCGCGGATGCGGCCGACGAAATCGTCGACCTGCTCCTCGGTGGTGGCCCACGAGGTCATCCAGCGCACCTGGCCCGTGCCCGGGTTCCACACGTAGAAGGTGAACTCCTCCTGCAGCGTGCGGGTGACCTCCGGCGGCAGGACCGCGAAGACCGCGTTGGCGGCGACCGTGTCGGTGACGGTCACCCCCGGCACACCCTCGACGCCGGTCGCGAGACGGCGGGCCATCGCGTTGGCGTGCTCCGCGTTGCGCCTCCAGAGGTCGTCGGTGAGGAGCGCGACGAACTGCGCGGAGACGTAGCGCATCTTCGACGCGAGCTGCATCGACTGCTTGCGGATGAACGGCATCGCCGCGACGAGGTCGTCGTGGAGTACGACGACCGCCTCGGCACCGAGCGCGCCGTTCTTCGTGCCGCCGAAGGTGAGGACGTCGACCCCGACCTTGCTGCCGAGCTCGCCGACGTCGACGCCGAGCGACACCGCGGCGTTGGCGAGGCGAGCACCGTCGAGGTGCAGCAGCATCCCGTTCGCGTGCGCGTGGTCGGCGATCTCGCGGATCTCCTCGAGGGAGTAGACCGTGCCGAGCTCGGTCGAGTTCGCGATGGACACGACGCGGGCCTGGACGTGGTGCGGGTCGCCCTTGCCGTGCGACGCGCGCTCCACGAGGGTCGGGGTGAGCTTGCCGCCCAGGGTCGGCACGTCGACGATCTTGGATCCGAGGAACTTCTCCGGGGCGCCGCACTCGTCGACGTTGATGTGCGCCGACTCGGCCGCGATGATCGCCTCGAACGAGCGGGTCATCGCCTGCAGCCCGATGACGTTGGCCCCCGTGCCGTTGAGCGCGAAGAGCACCTCCGCCTTCTCGCCGAAGTGCCGCCGCACCAGTCGCACCGCCTCCGCGGTGGTGGCGTCGTCGCCGTAGGGCAGCGCCTGGCCCTTGTCGGCCTCGACGACCGCGGCCAGGACGTCGGGGTGGGCACCGGCGTGGTTGTCGCTGCCGAAGCTCTTCATGGTGCTCCTCGTCTCGGGGTCGCCCCATCCTGCCGGGCGTCCGCCGCGTCGCGCACGCGGGGCCCAGGTCTCCCGGCCCAGGTGCGCGGCGCGTCAGGCGAGCCCGACGGTGCCGTCGAAGCCGAGGCCGCCCGCCGCTCCGCCGGTGAGGTTCACCAGACGCAGCGTGTGCGTGCCGGTGGTGGCGAACGAGGTCGACCAGGCGACCTGCACCGACGTCGCGGACGCGTGCTGGTTCAGGATCGCGACGCGCACGCCGTCGAGGTAGACCGCGACCTTGCCGTAGCGGGGGCCGCGGGCGAGGAGCACGCCCACGCTCCGCCCGGTGACGGTCGTGGCGACGGCCGCACCGCGCTTGGCGGTGACGCGGAGCGTGCCGCCCATGGCCAACGAGGTGCGGGCGCCCACCCAGCCGTTGGAGTACGTCGCGGTCCGCGTGCTGTTCTCCGTCGCGTACTTGGAGTACGCCCGGGCGTACGACGACACGACGGAGCCGTCGATCGCGGTGGCGTACGCGCGGAACGCCGTCGGGGTCCAGCGGGTCGCTCCCGCCACTGCCTTGGCCACCGTGCGCTGCGAGGTCACCGACGCCGCGGCGTTGCCGTCGAGCGACGGGGTCGTCACGCGCCAGGACCAGCGCAGCGGCAGGACCGCGCCCGTGGTCGCGGGCCGCACCGTGCCGAGACCGACCGAGGAGACCGGCGTGGACAGCTCGGGCTTGGGCGGCGGGGCGTAGCGCGGGTCGTCGGCCGCAGGACCGTTGCGGTACTGGATCGTCGCGCCGGTCGCGCTCGTCGCGACGATGCGCAGGCCGAGCCGCCCGTCGGCGAGGTCGATCCAGATGCCCGTGGGGATCGTCGTGACCACCTGGCCGAGGCTGGTGTCCGAGGTGCGCGGGTTGCCGTCGAGCAGGTAGCTCTCGATCGAGTCGAAGTTCCCGGTGCCGGCCTGCGACAGGTCGAACTCCTTGCGGACGGTGACGCCGGGGCCGCCCCAGCCGGTCACCCGCGACATCCACGAGTCGAGGCCGACCGGCTGCCGGTACTCCACGACGTACCGCGTCGCGCCGTCGGACAGGGTGAGCACCCGCATGCCGCTCGCGTACTCGATCGGCTTGAGGGTGACCTCGCCGTTGTCCGACGGCGTCAGCTGCGACGTCGCGTCGAGGAGGCCGAGGGTGCGCTGGTGCGAGGCGTTGAGGAACCCCTGGTAGTTCCACGACAGCGCCATGATGTCGGTGGTGTCCCAGTAGTTGCGGATGCTGCAGGCGCTCGGCGCCGCGTCCATCACGCGCGTTCCACCGACGGTGCAGTCGAGCTCCTGCGAGTGCCCCAGGCCCAGGTTGTGGCCGAGCTCGTGCCCGATGACGCCGACGTTGTTGTAGCCGTTCGACCAGATGACACCGCCGGACCCCAGGCCGCTGCCGATGGTGCCGAGGCCCGCGATGCCGCCGCAGGCGGCGAACTGCGGGAAGTAGACGACGAGGTGCTTGCCGGAGCCCTCCGACCAGCCGACCTTGCTCTTGATCTCGTTCCAGAACGCGCCCGAGGTCGAGACGCCGCCGTTCGAGCACGGCACGTTGCTCGTCGTGACGACCTTCGGCCACGCCGTGGCCACGAAGCCGACGCGGCCGTTCGTCACGGTCGACCAGTAGGAGTTCACGCCGTTGGTGACCGTGGCCGCCACCGAGGCCGGGGTGACGCTCGTCGTGGCACCCCCTGCCGGGCGCGCGACGACGACGAGCACCTGGTGCACCGCGGATCCGGAGGCGACCGCGGCGTTCGTCACCGCCACGCCCGCACCGGTGCTGCTGGTGCCGGCGGTGGGGGTCGAGACGACCTCGACGCCGGCGACGTCGACACCCGCCTGCGGGTCCTGGGCACCCGACGTACCGAGGTCGCTCACCAGCGCACCGGTGGGCGTGGTGCTGGTGCCCGCGGTGCTGGCGAGGGTGAGGTCGACGGTGGCGCCGGTCTCGACGTGCTCCAGGGTGCGCTCGGGCACCTGCAGCGTGGTGTCGCCGGAGCGGACGAAGGTGAGGACGTCCTGGCCCTCGGGCAGCGGGTGCGCGTAGTCGTCGATGGTCATCCGCTCGACCGTGCCGCGGACCTTCGCGGCGTGCGAGGTCGAGGCCGAGGCACCCACCGCCGCCACGAACCCGGAGCCGGCGAGGAGGGCTGCGACGGTCGCGCCCACCGTCGCGACGCGCGCACGGGGACGGACGGCGTGGCCGCTCGGTGCGGCGTGCCGGGCGTCGTACGACCTCATGGGTGATGCATCGGCGCTCCGGGTGGTGGGTCTGTACGCCGAACGGGTGACGGAAGCCACGCTCGGACCCCTCCGGACCGCCTCCTGCACCCGTCCGGGGGCGGCCACTAGGGTGAGCCGCATGAGCCAGCCGTCGCAGGGCGCCACCAAGGCGGGCGACCGCATCGTCTGGGTCGACTGCGAGATGACCGGCCTCGACCTGGGGTCCGACGCCCTGGTCGAGGTCGCCTGCGTGGTCACCGACGCCGAGCTGCGCGAGCTCGACTCCGGCGTCACCGTCGTCATCCGGCCGCCCGACGCCCCGTTCGCCGCGATGCCCGACGTCGTGCGCGAGATGCACACGGCGTCCGGTCTGCTCGAGGAGATCCCGGGCGGCACGACACTCGAGGATGCCCAGCGGCTCGTGCTCGACTACGTGAAGGGCCACGTCCCCGAGGCCCGCAAGGCCCCGCTCGCGGGGTCGAGCGTGTACGTCGACCGCGGGTTCCTCGCCCGCGACATGCCCGAGCTCGACGCCTGGCTGCACTACCGGCTCATCGACGTCTCCTCGATCAAGGAGCTCGTCCGGCGCTGGTACCCCCGCGTCTACTTCAACTCCCCGCCCAAGACCGGCAACCACCGGGCGCTGGCCGACACCCGCGAGAGCATCGCCGAGCTGCGCTACTACCGCGAGGCCGTGATGGTGCCCGACCCCGGCCCCACGACCGACGCGAGCCGCGAGATCGCCGGCCGCCACGTCGTCGACCACGGCTGACCCGCGGTCGCCCCGCCGACCCGGTCCCCGGCACCGGGAGGGAACCAGGCCGCCCCCTGGTTCCCGGCCTTCCGCAGAGGTGGCGCGCACGGGCCGGTTCGGAGCACCGGGTCGGTCCCGGTACACTTCTGCCCGGCCGCAGCTCCCCCGGGACGCCGCGGCCAGGGTGGGTGTAGCTCAGCTGGTCGAGCACCTGGTTGTGGTCCAGGTGGCCGCGGGTTCAAGTCCCGTCACTCACCCCATGCAGAAGGGTCCGGTCTCGTCAGAGGCGGGACCCTTCTGCATGGGGTGACGCTCGGACGTGGGAGGAGCCCGCACCGCGCATCGGTCGCCTCGGTGACGGCTCCCGTCACCCACCCCGCACCAGGGCCCGGTCGCGTCAGCGCGGACCCTCGTCGCACGTGACGGCGGGCGTCCCGACTCAGTCCTGAGCGACGATCCAGACCTTGCGCAGCGGTTCCGTGATGGTCCAGTGCGTGAGGTCGCCGGCCTCGAGCACACCGACGACGCCGGGAGCGAGGTCGATGCGGCTCCCGTACTGGTCGGTGACGACGCCGCGGCCTTCGAGGACGACGAACATCTCGGCCCCGAAGTCGCCGTCGGACTCGCCGACGTCGTGCGACCACACGCCCGAGGCGAGACCGCCCGACTCCGCGAGCGAGGCGAGCGAGGTGAGCCCGCCGTCAGCCTCGGTGGGCGTCGTGGCGGTCGCGGGGGCGTCGAAGGATCGGATCATGCGCGCAACCTATCGAACGATCGGCCCGGTGGCCGCGGCTTCGACGGACGCCTCAGCCCCTCCGTGCGGCAGAGTGGGGGCGTTCCTCCGACCGACAGAGGTGGGTGCATGAGCACGATCATGTCGCGGCGCGACCTGGACTTCTTGCTGCACGAGTGGCTCCGGACCGAGGACCTGCTCGACCGTCCGCGGTACGCCGACCACTCGCGCGACACGATCGACGCGGTGCTCGACCTCTCCGAGCAGCTCGCCACGGCCCACTTCGCCCCGCACAACCGGGCTTCGGACCTGCAGGAGCCGACGTACGACGGGAGCACCGTCACGGTGATCCCCGAGGTCGCCGTCGCCCTGCAGGCCTTCGCCGACGCCGGGTTCCTCGCGGCCGACTCCGACGACGGCAGCGCCCTCCCGTCGAGCGTGCGCGCTGCCAGCATGGCGTGGTTCCAGGCGGCGAACGCCGGCACCAGCGCTTACGCGCTGCTCACCTCCGCCGCCGCGAACCTGCTCCGCAAGCACGGCACGGCCGACCAGGTCGAGCGGTACGCCGTACCGATGTCCGACGGTCGGTTCTTCGGCACGATGATGCTGTCGGAGCCGCACGCCGGGTCGAACCTCGCCGACATCACGACGCGCGCCGAGCCGCAGGACGACGGCAGCTACCGGATCTTCGGCCGCAAGATGTGGATCTCGGGCGGCGACCACGAGATGGGCGAGAACATCGTGCATCTGGTCCTCGCACGGACGCCCGGAGCGCCCCTGGGCACCAAGGGGATCTCGCTGTTCGTCGTGCCGAAGCTCCTCGTGCTCGACGACGGCTCGCTCGGCGAGCGCAACGACATCACCCTCGCGGGGATCAACCACAAGATGGGCTTCCGCGGCACGGTGAACACCGCACCGGTGCTGGGCGACGGAGCCTTCGCGCCGGGAGGGCGCCCGGGTGCCGTCGGCGTCCTCGTGGGCGAGGAGAACCGCGGAATGGCGCTGATGTTCTCGATGATGAACGAGGCACGCATCGGCGTCGGCCTCTGCGCCGCAGCCATCGGCTACGCCGGCTACCTCGAGTCGCTGGCCTATGCGCGCGAGCGGGTGCAGGGCCGCCCGATCGGGGCGGATCCGTCGAGCCCGCAGGTGACGCTGGTGGAGCATCCCGACGTACGCCGGATGCTGCTCGCCCAGAAGGCGTACGTCGAGGGCGCTCTCTCGCTGGTGCTCCTCGCCGCCCGGCTGCACGACGACTCCGAGACCCACCCCGACGAGCCGGCGCGCGTCGAGTCGCGCGCGCTGCTCGAGCTGCTCACCCCGATCGTGAAGAGCTGGCCGTCGCAGTACGGTCCGGCGGCCAACGACCTCGCCATCCAGGTGCTCGGAGGGGCCGGCTACACCCGCGACTTCGACGTCGAGCAGCACTACCGCGACAACCGGCTCAACCCGATCCACGAGGGCACGCACGGGATCCAGGCGCTCGACCTCCTCGGGCGCAAGGTCCTGCTCGACGGCGGCCGCGCCCTCGGGCTCCTCGTCGCGCGCATCCAGGCAACGTGCGCCCGCGCCGAGGCCGCCGGCGAGGAGGGCGCGCGTCTCGCCGCCCGGCTCTCGACCGCGACCGCCGACCTCGTCGCGACGACCGCCGCGATCGGTGCCCTCGGCGACCCGCAGCGGATGCTCGCCGACGCGACGGCGTACCTCGAGGCGGCCGGGCACGTGGTGGTCGCCTGGATCTGGCTCGACCAGTGGCTCGCGGCGTACGGGAAGGAAGGGTCGTTCTACGACGGGAAGCGGGCGGCGGCGGCGTACTTCCTCACCCGCGAGCTCCCCCGCACCGCCGCGATGCTCGCGATCCTCCGCGAGGCCGACGGCCTCACCCTCGACCTCGACCCCGCCACCCTCTGACCACACCGTCGAAACCGTCGATGTGTGCTGACGCTGGCCCCGAGGCCGGCCTGAACACACATCGACGGTCAGAGGACCGGGGTCGGTTCCTCGGCGCCGGGGCGGGAGGGGCGCAAGGCGTACGCCTGGAGCACGAGACCGACGAGGACGAGGACGAGACCGACGACCGCGAGCGGTGCGAGCGTCTCGCCGAGGACCACCACGCCGAGCACCGTGGCGGTGAGCGGGTCGGCGAGCAGCAGGGTCGAGGCCGGGCCGGGCGACATCCCGCGCATCCCGAGCACCGCGAACACGTTCGCCAGGGCCATCGTGACGACGCCGAGGTAGACCGCGAGCGCGAGCCCGGAGGGCGACCCCAGCCACGCGAACGACTCGCGCACCACGATCGGCAGCAGGAGCACCGAGCCGAGCAGGTACGCCGCAGCCGGTAGCTCCACCGAGTGCCCGCCGCGGTCCAGCTCGTGCTTGGCGGCCACGACGTAGCTCGCCGCGCCGAGGCCGGCGGCCAGCGCCATGAGCAGACCGACGACGTCGCCCACCCGGATCTCGCCCCACGACAGCAGCACCAGCCCGAGCACCGCGACGAGGGTCGCCATCGCCCAGCCGCGGGTGGGCCGGTGCCGGAGGAACGCCCAGCCGAGCAGCCCGGCGTACACCGGACCGATGCCGACCGTCACCAGCGTGCTCAGCGCGACGCCCGAGCGCTCGACCGCGCCGAAGAAGAACGGCTGGTACGCCGCGGCTCCCACCGCCATCACCCAGATCGCGGGCCGCCGCCAGAGGCCGGGCAGGTTGCGCCAGCGCCCGCCGACGAGCGGCATGATCGCGAACAGGGCGAGCGCGCCGAGCGAGAGCCGCATGAACCCGACCGACGCCGACGACGCCCCCTCGGGGCCGAAGTGCGCGGCGGTGCCGGCGGTGCCGAAGAGCGCGCCCGCAGCCAGCACGAGCGCGACGTGACGCGCACGCGTCCCGGAGCCCTCGACCACGCCGTGGATCATGCCGGATCGCACTCACGAGCCGCCCGTCGGCCACGCCGGTGCCCGGACACCGCGACCGAGTCCCGTTCTCCGCCGCCGCTCTCCCCGACGTCACTGCTCGAACGCACGGATTCAGCCGCGAAAGCCGCGCATTCAGGCAGTGGCGTGCCGGAAAGCGCGCATTCGGGCAGTGACGTGACGGAAGGCGCGCATCCGGCGGTGGTGCGGGTCCGGCCTCCAGGGCCGTCGTACGGACGGATCTAGAGGCCCATGTCCTTGGCGATGATCATCTTCATCACCTCGGAGGTGCCGCCGTAGATGCGGTTCACGCGGTTGTCGGCGTAGAGGCGCGCGATGGGGTACTCGTTGATGAAGCCGTAGCCGCCGTGCAGCTGCAGGCAGCGGTCGATCACCCGGTGCGCGACCTCGGTGCAGAACAGCTTCGCGGACGCCGCCTCGGCAGCGGTGAGCTCGCCGGCGTCGAGCGCCTCGAGCGCGCGGTCGCTCACCGCCTGCGCGGCGTCGACCTCGGCCTGGCAGGCGGCGAGCTCGAACTTGGTGTTCTGGAAGTGCGCCACGGTCTGGCCGAAGACCATCCGCTGCTGCGTGTACGCCTTGGTGAACTCGACCGCGGCGGCCGCCTGCGCGTAGGCGCCGATGGCGATCGAGAGGCGCTCCTGCGGCAGGTTCTGGCCGAGGTAGGAGAAGCCCTTGTCCTTCTCCCCCAGCAGGTTCTCGACCGGCACCTTGACGTCGACGAACGACAGCTCGGCGGTGTCGGACGTCTTGAGCCCGAGCTTGTCGAGCTTGCGACCGACGGCGTATCCCTCCGACTTCGTGTCGACCACGAGCAGCGAGATCCCGTGCCGCCGGTCGGTCTCCGACTGCGGCGACGTGCGCGCGCAGACGATGACGCGGTCGGCGTGCACGCCGCCGGTGATGAAGGTCTTCGCGCCGTTGAGGATGTAGTGCGAGCCGTCGTCGGAGAGCACGGCCGAGGTCCGCATGCCCGCGAGGTCGGAACCCGTGCCCGGCTCGGTCATCGCGATCGCCCACATCTGCTCGCCGGTGACGAACGGCGGCAGCCAGCGCTGCTTCTGCTCCTCGGTGCCCAGCGACAGGATGTAGGGCAGGCAGAGGGCGGTGTGGACGCCGGACCCGCCGAAGCTCACCGCAGCCCGGGTGACCTCCTCGGTCATGACGGCGGTGTACTTGAACGACGAGATGCCGGCGCCGCCGTACTCCTCGGGCACCTCGATGCCGAAGATCCCCAGCTCCCCGAGCTTGGTGTAGAGCTCGCGCGGCACGAGGCCGGCGGCGTACCACTCGTCGTAGTGCGGCACGACCTCCTTCTCGATGAAGTCGCGCAGGGTGAGGCGGAACGCCTCGTGGTCCTCGTTGAACGTCGTGCGCCGCACGGGTGCCTCCCACTCGATACCTACTCGTGGGTAACTCTGCCAGCAGGAGCGGCCTGCGTACACCGGAGGGCCCGCTGCGACCTCGGTCACGCGGGCGGCTCCCGCCCTGCGACGCACCCGCCACGAGGTGGAGGGTGGAGCACGGAGGCCGTGCGAGGTCCGTCCGCGCGGCGACGACCGAGGCGACCCATGACCGACACCGCGCACGTCCCCAGCACCCGACCCGACCCGACCACGTCCCCGGTGCTCGTCGCACGGGGCGCGACCTGCGTCCCGCTCTCCTGGGCCCTGGCCGCCGTCACCGTCGTGGCCGCAGCGATCACCGCGACGGACCCCGGACTGCTGCGCGGCCCCGCCGTCATGAACGGGTCGGCCCGCGGCACGGCGCTCGTGATGCTGCTCGGCGGCGTCCCCGTCCTGCTGGCCGGGATGCTGCTCGCGCGCAGGGGGTCGGTGCGCGCGCTCGCCCTCTGGATCGGTGCCCTGGCGTACCTGGCCTACAACGCCGTCATGCTGCTGTTCGGTACGCCGTTCAACGCGCTGTTCCTGACCTACGACGCCATCCTCGGCCTGTCGATCTGGGCGGCGATCACGCTGCTGCACCGGATCGACGTCGAGGCGTACGCCGCGAGGATCGAGCCGGGCGCCCGGGTCCGCGCGGTCGCCGTGTTCATCTGGGTCGTCGTCGCGCTCAACACCCTCGCCTGGCTGGGCGGCATCGTGCCAGGGCTGCGCGCCGGCTGGCCGCCCGCGTTCCTCGTCGGCACCGGTCTCACGACGTTCCCGACCTACGTGCAGGACCTCGCGTTCTGGCTGCCGCTGTTCGCCGTCACCGCGGCGTGGCTGTGGGCGGGGCGGCCGTGGGGCCAGCTGCTCGCTCCCGCGCTCCTCCTCTACTTCGCGCTCGAGGGCGTCGGAGTCGCCGTCGACCAGGTGTGGGGCCATCTCGCCGATCCGGCATCGACCGTCGTCGCTCCGCAGCTCGCACCCGCGTTCGTCGTCGTATCCGTCGCCTGCGTCCTGCTGGTGCGGCACCTGCTCGTGCACGTGCGCGTCGAGCAGCAGCACCCATGACGCGTACGCCGACCTCGTCCGCCGACCGGCGCGGGGGCCAGCGCCCGCCCGTCACATCGGCGGTGGACCTGCTGTGGATCCCCCTCGGGGCGGGCACGTCGCTGCCCACCGTGCGCGTGAGCGGCTGGGTCTACGAGGCGATCGCCGCCGCACGTGAGCACCGGCGCCGGCTCGCGCTCTACCACGCGGCGATGGAGGTGCGGCTCGGGAACGACGTCCACGTCCTGGAGATGACGCCTGCATGGGGCCCGGCGCACCAGCCCGGAGCGGCGGTCACCGGCGGTGCGGTCGGAGCACGGGTGCTCGGCCGCTCGCGGCTGTTCCGGTACGAGGTCCACTGCTCGACCCGCGCGACGATCCCGGACCGCGAGCACGCGGTGCGCACCGTCCACGTGGCCGAGGGCGACGACGCTCTCGCCAGGCGGGTCGTCGACCTCGCTCCGTACGTCCCCGGCTCCACGTGGGGTCGTGACGAGGCGCGCACGGGCGAGATGTGGAACTCGAACTCGGTCGTGGCCTGGCTGCTGGCGCGAGCCGGTGCGGACCTGAGCACCGTGTCGCCGCCCCACGGCGGACGCGCCCCGGGATGGGACGCCGGGCTGGTGGTGGCCGAGTCGCCGGCGTCGTTGCGCTGAGCGCCGTCAGGCCTGGGCGCTGCGCCAGCCGCCGTGGTAGTCGGTGCGGGCGGTGACGGCGTACGGCGCGGGGCTCACGACGACGCGCACCTCGGTCTGCTGGTGCGGCTGGACGGTCGACTTCGCGCTGCCGCCGCCCGGCTCGCCCCACACCAGGCGCAGCTCGGTGCCGATCTCGACATCCTGGTCGACGGTCGCGAGCGACAGCCCGCGGCGCTCGTTCGCGCTGTAGCCGGTGAACATGGAGAACCCGACGACCTTGCCCGCGGCGTCGAGCACGGCGTCGTAGCTCGACGAGCCGTAGTTCGCGATGGGCAGGTCGAAGTACATGTAGTCGGGACCGTCCTCGGTCAACGGCGACGTGATGATGCGGCCGAGGTCCTCGGCGTTCCACGCGAGCGTGACCTTCTTGCGCTGCGTGCTCGGGTCGATCGCCTCGAGCGCGGAGCGCCCGATGTAGTCGTGGTCGAACTTCACGAAGCCGCCGTAGCCGAGGTCCCACGGCGTGAGGTAGTAGTCCTCGATGTCGTCGCTGACGAAGCTGCCGGCCAGCGCATTCGTCGCCTCGTAGCCGTTGGCCGGGAGCCACGCGCGGTACGCCGCGAGCTCGTCGCCGGTGTAGATCGCGGGCAGCGGCGACGGGATCCACCCCGACTCCAGCGTGTTGGACGAGTACGCACGCGAGCCGACGATCTCGAGACCGAACTCCGCGCCCGCCTCGAGGATCGCGGCGCGCGATGCCTCGTAGGTCTCGTACGGGCCCCACAGCTCGAGGCCGGGAGCGCCGGCCATGCCGTGCCGGAGGGTGCGCACCTGCGCCCCGGCCACGTCCATGTGCGCCATGTGGAAGAACGTGAGCTGCTCGACCGGACCGCCGTTGACCTTCTCGATCACGTCCCAGGCTGCAGGCCCCTGGATCTGGAAGCGCCACACCGAGCGGCTCACGGCGTGGCCGTACGGTCGCGACGGCGACCGGTCGTCCTTCACGACCTCGACGTCGTAGCCGCCGGTCTCGGCCTGGAACTGCAGCCAGTTCGCCGACGGCGCGCGACCGACGAAGGTGAAGGAGTGCTCGGCCTCGCGGAAGAGGATGCCGTCGCCGATCACGTAGCCCGCCGGCGTGACGGGCACGTACTGCTTGGCCGTGCTGACCGGGAAGCTCTCCATGCGGTTGAAGGCCGTGTCGCTGATGACCTTGAACGCGTCGGGCCCGGACACGTACAGGTTCACCATGTGGTGCGTCTGGTCGAACAGCACCGCGGTCTCGCGCCAGGCGCGCACCTCGCGGCGCCAGTTGGTGAACTCCGACGGTACGACCGGGTAGATGTACGCGCCGATCTGCGAGCTGCGCAGGTGCTCGACGGTGCTGCCCGCGGCGTCCAGGACGTCCTGCAGGTTCGACGGGCTCATGGGGACCTCGCTCCGGTCGTCGGGACGCACGGCGGTGTGCGACGGGCGACCGTAGAGCCGGGCGGCGCGCGGTTCCTACGGGCCATTCCGGTGAGCGGAAGGCCGATCCGGGTCACGGCGGGCGCCCGACAGAGGCCGCGGGCGGGGTGCCCCGAGGGCGCGCGAGATGCCGGTCGCGCCGGCGAGGACTGCCGGCACCAGCGAGGCGGGCGCCACGCCACCGTGCCGCACGACGACCGACAGCGCCGCGACCACGTCGCCGTCCGGGCCGCGCACCGGCGACGCGACCGAGACTGCGTCCTCCGTGACCTGCCGGTCGCTGATCGCCACGCCGGTCCGACGGATCTCCGCGAGCGTCCGCCGCAGGACCGCAGGGTCGGTGATCGTGTACGCCGTCCACGCCCGCAACGGCTCGGCGAGCACCTCCTCCTGCACCTCCCGCGGCGCGAACGCGAGCAGCACGAGGCCGACGCCGGTGGCGTGCAGCGCGAAGTGGTCGCCGACCCGCGTGAGGACGCGCACCGAGCCGCGCCCGGCGAGCCGCTCGAGGAACACCGCCTCGTGCCCGTCCCGCACCGCGAGCTGCACGTTCTCCCGCGTCGCGACGTACAGGTCCTCCAGGAACGGGAGCGCGACCTCGCGCAGCGACGGCCCGCGCGGTGCGACCGACGCGACCTGCCAGAGCCGCAGGCCGATCTGCAGCGCGCCGTCGGGTCGCCGCTCGAGCGCCCCCCAGGCGAGCAGTTCGGTCACGATCCGGTGCGTCGTCGTCAGCGGTACGCCGGTCCGCCGGCTCACCTCGGCGAGCGTGAGCACGGGGTGGTCGGGGTCGAACGCCCCGAGCACCTCGAGCGACCTCGTCGTCAGCCCCACGGTCGAAGCCTGCCCCACCCCGTCGCCTTGCGTCCGCAACTGCTGGCTGAACGCGGTCGTTCGGCGACAGACAGGGACGCGAGGCGGCGGGGTCGGTCAGGGGTAGGGCAGGACGGAGCCGGTGTAGTTCTCGGCGAGGCCGGTCATCGCGGCCGTCGAGGTCGTGACGTACTTCAACTGCGTCATCTGCATCTGGAGCAGGAACTCGCGGTCCGGGTCGGTGTCGGGCGGCATGTGCAGCATGGAGGTCATCCACCACGAGAAATGGGTGGAGAGCCAGACCCGCTCGAGGGCGTCGTCGGAGTAGCGGTCGAGCAGTGCGTCGCTGCCGTCGTTGATCTTCGAGACGAGCGCGGTGCCGAGCCGCTTGACGTCGGCGATGGCGAGGTTGAGGCCCTTCGCGCCGGTCGGCGGGACGATGTGCGACGCGTCGCCCGCGAGGAACAGCCGCCCCCAGCGCATCGGCGCACTCACGAACGAGCGCATCGGGGTGATCGACTTCTCCAGGGTCGGCCCGGACCTCAGCTCCCAGCCGTCGATCGCCATGCGCGTCGAGAGCGCGGTCCAGATCCGGTCGTCGCTCCAGCTCTCGATCACCTCGTCGGGGTGCACCTGCAGGTAGAGCCGGCTCACGTGGTCCGAGCGCATCGAGTGCATCGCGAAGCCGTCGGGGTGCAGCGCGTAGATGAGCTCGTCGGTCGAGGGCGCGACCTCCGCGAGGATCCCGAGCCAGGCGTAGGGGTAGACCCGCTCGCGCACCGTCCGCACCGACTCGGGGATGGTCTGCCTGCTGACGCCGTGGAAGCCGTCGCAGCCGGCGACGTAGTCGGCCTCGATGCTCTGCTGGCTCCCGTCGGCGTCGACGAAGGTGACGCGCGGGTGGTCGGTGTCGGCGTCGTGGATCGCCGTGTCGGAGACGTCCCAGAAGATCTGCTGGCCGTCGGCCTCGCGGATCTCGATCATGTCCTTGGTGATCTCGGTCTGCCCGTAGACCCACACCGAATGCCCGCACGACTCGACGAAGTCGATCCGGTGCCGCTCCCCCGGCCACTGCAGGTAGACGCCGTCGTGGCGCATCCCCTCGCGGTGCAGACGGTCGGCGACGCCGTACTGCGTGAGCACGTCGACCGCCCCGTGCTCGATGACCCCCGCTCGGATGCGGGCGAGCACATAGTCCTTCGAGCGGTTCTCGACGATGACCGACTCGACGCCGTGCTTGGCGAGGATCTGGGAGAGCAGCAGTCCGGACGGGCCGGATCCGACGATGGCCACCTGAGTACGCATGACGGAGATGGTCGAGGGCGCCGGGACCGCGCCGCTAGGTGCTGCTTCCGCCTGACGGAAACGGGGAGCGCTACACGCCCATCCGACGGGTGATGGAGGCCGACGCCACCCGCAGCGCAGGGAGGAACTTCGCGAGGTCGCGGCGCCCGGTGCGCGTGACCAGCGCCAGCGACGCCACGACCTCCCCGGCAGCGTCCTGGACGGGCACGGCGAGCGAGCACGTCCCGTAGCCCATCTCCTCGGTCGTGCGGGCGTAGCCGACGCGCCGCACAGTCGCGAGCTCGCGCAGCATCCGCCCGCGCTCGGTGATCGTGTAGCGGGTGATCGGCCGCAGCCCCTCGACCACCTCCTCCACCACCTCGCGCGGGGCCCAGGCCAACAGCACCTTGCCGACGCCGGTCGCGTGCATGGGCAGCGGCACGCCCGGTCGGCTCAGCACCGGGACCGACGACTTCCCATGGATCCGTTCGACATACAGCGCCTGGGTGCCCTCCCGGACGGCGATCTGCACGTTCTCGTGCGTGGCCTCGTAGAGGTCCTGCATCGCCGGGAGCGATGCCTCGCGCAGCTCGCGCGCGACCGGTGCGAGCGTGCCGACCTTCCACAGCCGCCGGCCGATGACGTAGCGGCCGTCGGTGTCGCGCTCCACCGCGTCCCACGCCTGCAGCTCGCCGAGCAGCCGGTGCGCCGTCGACACCGGGAGCCCGGCGGTGTCGGCGATCTCGGACAGGGTGAGCCGCGGATTGCGCTCGTCGAAGGCACCGAGGATCGAGAGCACGCGCGAGGTCACGGACGGCCGTGCCGTGCTGCCCACCGGTCCTCCTCGCTTTCCGCCTGATGGAAGAGGACGGTACCGCGCGTCCGGAACGGCTGAGAAGGTGAGGCTTCCCGGATCGAGGAGCTCCGCCGTGCCCGTCGTCGTCCGCAACACCCCGCGCACCGACCTCGCGATCGTCGACGCGCTCGCCGCCGCCGGCACCGCGACCGTGCACGAGGCGCAGGGCCGCACAGGACTCCTCCACCACCGGTTGCGCCCCATCTACCGCCCCGCGCGGATCGCGGGCAACGCCCTCACCGCCACGGTCGCGCCCGGCGACAACTGGACGATCCACGTCGCCGTCGAGCAGGCGCAGCCCGGCGACATCCTCGTGGTGACCCCCACCAGCCCCTGCGACGACGGCTACCTCGGCGACCTGCTCGCCGAGAGCCTCCGCGCCCACGGCGTACGCGGGCTCGTGATCGACGCCGGGGTGCGCGACGTGCAGACGCTCACCGAGATGCAGTTCCCGGTGTGGGCCAAGGCGATCTGCGCGCAGGGCACCGTGAAGGAGACGCCGGGCGACTGCCAGGTGCCGATCGTGGTCGCCGGCGTCCACGTGCGCCCGGGCGACGTGATCGTGGCCGACGACGACGGTGTGGTCTGCGTGAAGCGCGAGGACGCCGCCGCGGTGCTCGCGAGAGCGCAGGAGCGCGAGGCCAACGAGGGCGCCAAGCGCGCGCGGCTCGCTGCCGGCGAGCTCGGCCTCGACATCTACTCGATGCGCGAGCGCCTCGCCGAGAAGGGTCTGCGCTACGTCGACCACTCGGAGCAGCAGTGAGCCAGACCGCCATCCCGTGCAATGCGATGCGCGGAGGCACGTCCAAGGGCCTGGTCTTCCGGCGCGAGGACCTGCCCGCGGACCGCGCCACGCGCGACGCCGTGCTGCTCGCCGCGATGGGCTCCCCCGACGAGCGCGAGATCGACGGCATGGGTGGGGCCCACCCGCTGACCTCCAAGGTCGCCGTCGTGTCGCCCTCGGAGCGCGAGGGCGCCGACGTCGACTACCTCTTCCTGCAGGTGTGGCCGGACCGTCCCGAGGTCTCCGACAGCCAGAACTGCGGCAACATGCTCGCCGCCGTGGGCCCGTTCGCGATCGAGCACGGCATCGTCGAGGCGCTCGACGGCGTCACGCCGGTGCGCATCTGGATGGAGAACACCGACACCCTCGCGACGGCCTACGTCGAGACGCCCGGCGGTGTCGTCCGCTACGACGGCGACGCGCGGATCGACGGCGTCCCGGGCTCCCACGCGCCGATCCCGCTGGAGTTCGCCGACACCGCAGGCTCCTCGTGCGGCGCGCTGCTGCCGACCGGCAACGTGATCGACGAGATCGCCGGCGTCCGGGTCACCTGCATCGACAACGGGATGCCGGTCGTGTGCCTCGCCGCCGCCGACCTCGGTCTCACCGGTGCCGAGTCCCCCGCCGAGATCGAGGCGATGCCCGAGGTGAGGGCGCGCATCGAGGAGGTGCGGCTCGCCGCCGGGCCGCTCATGAACCTCGGCGACGTCACGAACCAGACGGTGCCTAAGATGTCGCTGCTCTCGCCGCCGCGCGAGGGCGGGCACGTGAGCACGCGCACGCTCATCCCGCATCGGGTGCACGAGGCGATCGGCGTCCTGGGTGCCGTCTCCGTCGCGACGGCGTGCCTGCTGCCGGGGTCCGTCGGAGCCGACGTGGCCGAGATCCCGTCGTACGACGGACCTCTCGACGTCGTGGTCGAGCACCCGACCGGGTTCTTCACCGTGAGCCTCGACGTCGACAGCAGCGGCGGGACACCGGACGTCCGCCGAGCCGCGCTGCTGCGCACCGCGCGGCTGCTCATGCGCGGCGAGGTCATGGTGCCCGCGAGCGTCTGGAGCGGCGCATGACCCGCGTCGCGCTGATCGGCCTCGGCGAGGTGGGCCGCGTCTTCGCCGAGGACCTGCGCACGGCCGGCATCCGCGACATCTCGGCGTGGGACACCGCGTTCGGCGACGACGCCAGCCGAGCGAGCCGCAACGCCGCCGAGCTCGGCGTCCCGCGCGCCGGCTCCGCGCCCGCCGCGGTCGCCGGTGCCGATCTCGTGGTGAGCGCGGTGACGGCCGCCCGGTGCGTCGCCGCCGCCGAGTCGGTCGTCCCGGGCCTGGCCGAGGGCACCTGGTTCTTCGACCTCAACTCCTCCTCCCCGGGCCACAAGCAGGCGGCCGCAGCCGCGGTCGACGGTGCCGCGGGCCGGTACGTCGAGGCCGCACTGATGTCGCCGATCGGCCCGAAACGGCTCGCCTCGCCGTTCCTGCTCGGCGGGCCGCACGCCGCATCGTTCGCGGGATCGGCTGCGGCGTACGGGATCTCCGACGTCACGGTGGTGTCGGAGACGGTCGGACGCGCCGCGGCGACCAAGCTGTGCCGCTCGGTCGTGGTGAAGGGGCTCGAGTCGCTGCTCGCCGAGTCGCTGCTCACCGCGCGCAGGTTCGGGGTCGAGCGCGACGTCCTCGACTCGCTGCCCAACATCCTTCCGCCCGCCGACTGGGAGGCCGTGGCCGGCTACTTCATCTCGCGCTCGCTCCAGCACGGGCAGCGGCGATCTGAGGAGATGGAGGAGGCCGCGGCGACGGTGTCGGAGGCAGGGATCGAGCCGCACATGTCCCTCGCCGCGGTCCAGCGCCAGCGTTGGGCCGCGCAGTTCCCCGAGGCGCTCGAGGCAGGGTCCACGCTCGGCATGGTCGACGCGGTCCTGGCCGCGATGGAGAAGGAGACGCCCGCGTGATCATCGACTGCCACGGCCACTACACGACCGCGCCGGCGCCGCACAACGAGTGGCGCGAGAGCCAGCTCGAGGCGTTCCTGAACGGTACGAAGGCACCGGCGTACCCGTCGATCTCCGACGACGAGATCCGCGAGACGATCGAGCAGAACCAGCTCAAGCTGCTGCGCGAGCGCGGCGCCGACATGACCATCTTCTCCCCGCGTGCCTCGGCGATGGCGCACCACGAGGGCGATCTCGGCGTCGGGATCGCCTGGTCCTACGCCTGCAACGACCTGATCGCGCGCGTGGTCGACCTGTTCCCCGAGACCTTCGTCGGCGTCTGCCAGCTGCCGCAGTTCGCGGGCGAGCCGCTCGACGCCGCGATCGCCGAGCTGCAGCGCTGTGTCGACATGGGGTTCATCGGGCTCAACCTCAACCCCGACCCGAGCGGCGGCCGCTGGAGCTCGCCACCCCTGACCGACCGCTACTGGTACCCGCTGTACGAGGCGATGGTCGAGCTCGACGTGCCCGCGATGGTCCACGTCTCGGCGTCGTGCACCCCGGTCTTCCACGCCACGGGCGCGCACTACATCAACGCCGATACCACTGCGTTCATGCAGCTGATCCAGGGCGACCTGTTCGCCGACTTCCCCGACCTGCGCCTGGTCATCCCGCACGGCGGCGGAGCGGTGCCGTACCACTGGGGCCGCTACCGGGGGCTGGCCGACATGCTCAAGAAGCCGCCGCTCGACACGCACGTGATGAAGAACGTCTACTTCGACACCTGCGTCTACCACCAGCCCGGCATCGACCTGCTCTTCGAGGTGATCGACGTCGACAACATCCTGTTCGGATCGGAGATGGTCGGCGCCGTCCGCGGCATCGATCCGCAGACCGGCCACTACTTCGACGACACCAAGCGCTACGTCGACGCGCTCGAGCTCGACGACGCGCAGCGCGAGCAGGTCTTCAGCGGCAACGCCCGCCGCGTGTACCCCCGCCTCGACGCCCGCCTCAAGGAGCTCGGCCGCTGATGCCCGCCTTCACCAAGGACGCCGACTGGCTCGACTGGGACGCCGATCCCACGAAGCCGTCGTACGTGCCCCCGCCCGGCGCCGTCGACGCGCACTGCCATGTCTTCGGGCCGGGCGACGAGTTCCCGTTCGCGCCCGAGCGCAAGTACACGCCGTGCGACGCGAGCAAGGACCAGCTCTGGGCGCTGCGCGACTTCCTCGGGTTCGACCGCAACGTCGTCGTCCAGGCGACCTGCCACGGCGCGGACAACTCCGCGATGGTCGACGCGCTGCTGCACTCCGACGGCCGCGCCCGCGGCGTGGCGACCATCCGTCCCGACGTCACCGACGCCGAGCTGTTCGAGATGCACCAGGCGGGCGTGCGCGGCGTGCGGTTCAACTTCGTCAAGCGCCTCGTCGACCCCAAGCCCGACGCCTACTACCGGGCGCTCGTGGAGCGGATCGCCCCGCTCGGCTGGCACGTCGTCATCTACTTCGAGGCGGCCGACCTCGCGGAGCGCTGGAACCTGTTCACCTCGCTGCCCGTGACGGTCGTGGTCGACCACATGGGCCGCCCCGACGTCACGAAGCCGGTCGACGGCGAGGAGTTCGGTCAGTTCCTCCTGTTCATGGAGGAGAACCAGAACGTCTGGAGCAAGGTGAGCTGCCCCGAGCGGCTGTCGGTGCAGGGCCCTCCGGCGTACGCCGACGTCCGGCCCTTCGCCCGCGCTGTCGTGGAGCGGTTCCCCGACCGTGTGCTCTGGGGCACCGACTGGCCGCACCCGAACATGAAGAGCCACATGCCCGACGACGGCCTGCTGGTCGACGTCATCCCGCACATCGCGCCGACGGCCGAGCTGCAGCAGGCCCTGCTCGTCGCCAACCCGACCCGGCTGTACTGGGAGGACTGATGGTCGACAACTCTGCGCTCGACGACATCCCCGGCACCACGGTGTTCACCGCGGAACGGTCGAGGAAGGGCTACCACCTCAACCAGTTCTGCATGAGCCTGATGAAGGCGCCGAACCGCGACCGGTTCCACGCCGACGAGCGCGCCTACCTCGACGAGTGGCCGATGTCGGAGGAGCAGAAGCAGGCGGTGCTCGACCGCGACTTCCAGCGCATGCTCGACCTCGGCGGCAACGTCTACTTCCTGTCCAAGATCTTCGCCAGCGACGGCCTGTCCTACGTGCAGGCCGTGTCGACCATGACCGAGTACTCCGTCGAGGAGTACCAGGCGATGATGCTGGCCGGCGGGCGCAGCCCCGACGGCTGGCGCTCCAAGAGCGAGAGGCCTTCCTGACATGGCGCGCATCACCGCCGGGCTGACCACGAGCCACGTCCCCGCGATCGGCATGGCCGTCGACCTCGGCAAGACCGAGGAGCCCTACTGGCAGCCGGTGTTCGCCGGCTACGAGTGGACCAAGAAGTGGGCCGACGCCGAACCGCCGGACGTCGTGATCCTCGTCTACAACGACCACGCGTCCGCGTTCGACCTCAGCATGATCCCGACGTTCGCTCTGGGCACCGCCGAGTCCTTCCCACCCTGCGACGAGGGCTACGGGCCGCGGCCCGTGCCGGTGGTCGAGGGCCACCCGGAGCTGGCGGCGCACCTCGCGCAGTCGCTCATCCTCGACGAGTTCGATCTCACCCTGGTCAACGAGCTGGCGGTCGACCACGGGCTCACCGTGCCGATGTCGCTCGTCTACGGCTCCCCCGACGCGTGGCCGACCCGCGTGATCCCGCTCGCCGTGAACGTCGTGCAGTACCCGCCGCCCACCGGGAAGCGCTGCTACGACCTGGGCAAGGCCATCCGCCGCGCGGTGGAGAGCTTCCCGGAGGACCTGTCGGTGCAGGTGTGGGGAACGGGCGGCATGAGCCACCAGATCCAGGGCGCGCGCGCCGGCCTCATCAACCAGGAGTGGGACAACCGCTTCCTCGATCTCCTCGTCGACGATCCCGAGACGGCCGCCGCGATCCCGCATCTCGAGTACCTGCGCGAGACCGGGTCCGAGGGCATCGAGATGGTGATGTGGCTCATCATGCGCGGCGCGCTCGGCGGCTCCGTGGAGGAGCTGCACCGCTTCTACCACGTGCCCGCGAGCAACACCGCCGTCGGCCACCTCGTCCTGCAGCCCACCGCCTGACAAGAGAGTCACCACATGCGCATCGCCCTCGCCGGAGCCGGCGCCTTCGGCATCAAGCACCTCGACGGCCTGAAGAACATCGACGGCGTCACGGTCACCTCGATCGTCAGCCGCCGTCTCGAGCAGGCCCAGGAGGTCGCGGAGAAGTACGGCGCCCCGCACGCGACGACCGAGCTCGACGAGGCGCTCGCGCGCGACGACGTCGATGCCGTCATCCTCTGCACGCCGACGCAGCTGCACGCGCAGCAGTCGATCGCGGCGATGCGGGCGGGCAAGCACGTGCAGGTCGAGATCCCGCTCGCCGACTCCTGGGCCGATGCACTGGAGGTACAGCGGGTGCAGGAGGAGACGGGCCTCGTCGCCATGGTGGGCCACACACGTCGTTTCAACCCTTCTCACCAGTGGGTGCACCGCCGGATCGTCGATGGAGAGCTCGCGATCCAGCAGATGGACGTGCAGACCTACTTCTTCCGGCGGACCAACATGAACGCCCTCGGCCAGCCGCGCTCCTGGACCGACCACCTGCTCTGGCACCACGCGGCGCACACGGTCGACCTGTTCCAGTACCAGACCGGCGAGAGGGTCACGATCGCCAACGCCGTCCAGGGCCCGCTGCACCCCGACCTGGGCATCGCGATGGACATGTCCATCCAGCTGCGCACCGAGAACGGCAAGATCTGCACGCTCTCGCTGTCGTTCAACAACGACGGGCCGCTGGGCACCTTCTTCCGCTACATCTGCGACAACGGCACCTACATCGCCCGCTACGACGACCTCGTGAACGGCAAGGAGGAGCCGATCGACGTCACCGCCGTCGACGTCTCGACCAACGGAATCGAGCTGCAGGACCGCGAGTTCATCGCCGCGATCCGCGAGGACCGAGAGCCCAACAGCAGCGTCGCCCAGGTCCTCGACTGCTACCGCGTCCTGGGCGAGCTGGAAGCCCAGCTCGCACCGCAGACCTGAGCCACGCACCCGCTTTGGAGGTCTGAGCGGTACCTATAGCGCACTTTCAGACCTCCAAAGCGGGGTCAGCGAACGGCGACCGGGTTCACCGGGGACCCGACGGCGCCGGTGACGGGCAGCGGCGCCGCCGTGAGGAAGAAGTCGTAGACGCCGTCGGCGGCGCAGGCTGCGGCGAGCTCGTCGGGTGCCCACATCTCGCCGATGAACAGGCCCATGTTCGGGATGACCACCTGGTGCAGCGGCTGGAAGGACACGTCGAACTCGTTGGGCCGCACTTCGAAGCCCCAGGTGTCCGTGGCGATCGCGGCGATCTCGCTGCGGTGCAGCCAGTCGGCGGTCGTGAACGAGAGCCCGGGAGCCGAGCCGCCGGCGTAGTCGCCCCAGCCGAGGCGACGCGTGCGGGCGTACTGCCCCGTGCGCACCACGACGATGTCGCCACGGCCGACGGCCGACGACGAGCCCTGCCGCTCGATGGTGGCCTCGAGGTGCTCCTCGGTGATGGCGAACCCGTCGGGCAGCTCGCCGTGCTCGTCGCCGAACGCGCGGCCCACATCGAGCAGCACGCCGCGGCCGGCGATGACGTCGGCAACGGTCTCGATGCCGGTGACGCCGTCGCCGAGACCGGTCACGACCTCGCCCGCACGACGGCCGTTCCAGGCACGACCGTGGTCGAAGATGTGGCCGAGGCCGTCCCACTGCGTCGAGCACTGCAGCGGCATCGCGATGACGTCGTCGGCGCCACCGATGCCGTGGGGGAAGCCCTGCACGCCTGCCTCGGCGTCGGTGCCCGTGTCGAGCATCGTGTGCACCGGGTTGGTGCGACGCCGCCAGCCCTTCTGCGGGCCGTCCATGTCGAAGCGCTGCGAGAGCGAGAACGACTCGCCGGTGCGGATCAGCGCCGCGGCGGCGCGGCGTTTCTCGGCGTCGAGGAAGTTCATGGTGCCGCGCACGTCGTCGTCGCCCCAGCGCCCCCAGTTGGAGACGCGCGCCGCCGCCGCCGCGATCGCGCCCTCGGGGTCGGTGCGGTCGATCATCGCGCTGCCGCCAGTTCGCGGAAGGTGTCGTCGACCCAGTCGGCGATGAAGTCGCGGCACCACGGCAGGTGGTCGAGGCCGATGTGCTCGGCGCCGCCCTCCTCGGGCGAGAAGATGCGCAGCTCTCGCTTGGGGCTGTTCACGGCCTGCTCGTAGGACTTGTGCGCCATCGCCAGAGGGATCTGCCGGTCGTTCTCGCCGTGGGCGATGAGGAACGGGACGGTGATGTTCTCCACCACGCCGTCGAGGTTCACGCCGTCGGCCATCGCGAGGAACGAGTCCATGTCGTCGTAGCCCCACACCCAGAGCACGTGCTCCCAGTAGTGCGGCACCGGCCGTTCGCCCTCGCGC
>JAKOVT010000469.1 GCA_029781935.1 Actinomycetes bacterium
CGGTGCAGCCTCCGCGCGCATCGTCGGCGACGCGTTGCGCCTGCGGCAGGTGATCGACAACCTCGCCACCAACGCGCGCGTGCACACGACGCCGGGAACGCCGATCGCCTTCGACGTGGCGGCGAGCGAGGGGTGGGCGACGATCGCGGTGAGCGACCAGGGGCCGGGCATGGATGCCGTCGAGGTGGACCGCGCCTTCGAGCGGTTCTACCGCGGCGACCCGTCCCGGACCCGCGCCCGGGGCGCTGGCACCGGTCTCGGGCTCTCGATCGCGCAGGCCGTGGTCGCCGCCCACGGCGGCGACGTCTCGCTGGTGTCGACGCCGCAGGCGGGCACCACGGTCACGCTGCGTCTGCCGCTGGCCGTCGACGCGGACCTGGACGTCGAGCCCGCGAGCGCCTGAGCCGCAACGGATCCGGCGTATGCCGAGGCTGCGTCAGAGCCGCTCTGCCACGAACCGCAGACGGACGTAGTCGATCCACCATCCGGGCTCGCCGTCGGGCCGTCGGTCGAGGCCTGCCGCGGACGCGTGCGTGTCGACCGCGTGGTCGAAGACAGCCCGCGAGGCCTGCCCGACGTCGTCGACCAGCACGGCCCCGAACATCCGCGCCCAGTCGGCAGCGGTGTCGCCCGGGCCCAACGGAGTAGGGCGGTCGTAGAGGGACACCAGGCGGACCCGGAAGCCGTGCCGCTCGAGGCGCGCCGCCTGCTCTCCCGGCGTCGGGAAGGTCCACGACGACGCGCGGCCGGGGTCGAGGCCCACCTCGCGCCGAGCGGCGCGGATCGCCTCCGTCGCGAGGTGGACGTTGCCCGCGCCGCCCATCTCGACCACGAGGCGGCCCCCTGGACGCAGCACGTCGGCGAGCGCCGCCACCACGTCGTCCTGGCGCGGCATCCAGTGCAGGGCCGCGTTCGACAGCACGGCGTCGTATCCGTCGGTCGGCACGACCGCGGTCATCGCGGCGCGGTCCTGAGCGTCGACGCGGTGGAAGGAGACCTCCGGGTGCTCGGCTCGGGCCACATCGAGCATCGCGGCGTCGGCGTCGATCCCGACGACGTCCGCACCGCGCGCGGCGAGCTCGGCCGCCTGGTGCCCGGTGCCGCAGCCGACGTCGAGGACCCGCTCGCCCGGCTGCACGTCGAGCAGGTCGAGCAGCGCCGCACCGTACGACGTCACGAACGAGAACGACCGGTCGTACCCCTGCGCATCCCACCCGCTCATGCCCCGACCCTGCCGCACCATCCACCACCCGGACCCCCACGTTCCGGATCCCGAGACGGCTCCCGCATGAGGGTGCCCCGAGATGCCCAAGAGGCACTCCAGGTTCCCCACTGCGTCCACAGCCGGGACGGCGGAGATCCGGACGGGCGGTCCCTCGGAGCGGCGCTAGTTGAGGCGGGCGCGGGCCTGGCGGGCGATGCGCCGCGCGTGCTCGGCCTCGAGCGGCATCGGTCCGGCCACGGTATCGGCGTACTCCTCGAGCACCCGCGACGCCTCCGGGTAGCGGCCCACCGCGATGAGCGCCTCGCCGTAGTCGCGGCGCAGCCCGAGGTCGTGCCGGGGGAGCAGCAGCGAGAGCTCGGCGGCCCAGAGCCGGTGCCGGGCCCGCTCGGGGGTCGACGCCCAGGTGCGGATGTTGGCCAGCACCCGCTCGATGGTGTCGATCGGATCGTGCGGGCGCAGGTGCTCGGGCTTGAGCGACCGACCGGTGCCCGCGACCAGCTCGCGCGCGCGGTCGTAGGGGAGCAATCGCCCGCCGGCCCAGGGATCGACGAGCACCCGGACCCCGTCCGGATCGCCGACGCCGACGACGAAGTGGCCCGGCAGCCCGACGCCGTACGCCGGGACGCCGGCACGCCGCGCCACCTCGGTCCAGACCGTCGACAGCAGGATCGGGAGACCTCGCCGGTCGCGCAGCACCTCCGGCAGCAGGCTCGCCTCGAGCCGGGCGTAGTCGTCGGTCGCGCCGGCGAACCGGCCGAGGACGGTGCGCAGCCGCAGGTCGTCGCGGCCCTCGTCGGGCACGGCGGCCGCGAGCGCGTCGAGCTCGGTGAGGCCCGTCCGCACCAGGAGGTCGAGTCCGTCGCCCGCGACGACGTCGTCGGGGAGCGCCTCGGCGGAGAGCAGGAGCAGCGCGAGGTCGAGCCGCACGTCGTCCGGGTCGCCCGCCGCCCCCCCGGCGCGCACGACCTCCGCGAACCGCTCGCGCGACGCTTGGCTCACGATCCGATCCTGCGGCACGGACCGGCCCTGCGCGACGCAACCGCTCCCGGCGTGTCCCGCGGTCCCCCGGCCGACGGGGGACGATCGCGTGCGTCTATCGCGCTCCGGGGCACCCTCATCGCACGTTCGGGCGCCGGGGTGGGGGCGGGACGACCTTCGCGGCGACGACGTCGGGGAGCGGTACGTCGACCGTCGTGCCGTCGCGGCGCTCGATCCGGAGCACGGCGTCCCCGCCGTCCGGCGGGTCCCAGGAGAGCAGCGTGCCGACCACGTCGGTGAACGCAGCGGTCGCGTCGTCGTGCAGCCGGTGGCGGACCGTGATGCGGGAGCCGACGTCGTCCGGAACGATCCGCACGGCGAGCAGCGCGGCGGGCCTGGCGCCCGGGGAACCCGGTCGCATCGGGCCGGGTCCCCGGGCAGCGCGGTCGCCGGGTGATGCCGGTCCGGGCCGGTCCGGAGGAGTCGACGACACGTGCGCACCCCGCTCCCGTCCGGTTGGGTCGTGCGGCGATACTAGGCGCGGTCGCGGCTGCTAGCGTCGCGCCAGCGACCCCGTCCGCGGGGTCCACCCCGTACCACCGGATCGCCCGTACCGCTGGATCGCCCGTACCGCTGGATCGAAAGGATCCGTCCGTGACCTACGTCATCGCGCAGCCGTGCGTCGACCTCAAGGACAAGGCCTGCGTCGAGGAGTGCCCCGTCGACTGCATCTACGAGGGCGAGCGGATGCTCTACATCCACCCCGACGAGTGCGTCGACTGCGGTGCGTGCGAGCCCGTCTGCCCCGTCGAGGCGA
>JAKOVT010000483.1 GCA_029781935.1 Actinomycetes bacterium
TCGCTGAGCCGGATGTCGGTGCTCGCCGTCGCCGACACCACGACCGTGCCCGACACCGTGCTCCCGCCCGTCGGGTCGGTGATCGAGACGGTCGGCGCCGGGCTCACCACCGTGACGTCGCGCGACGCGGTGTTCGTCGCACCGTTCGTCGTGGTGACGGTCGCCGTGATCGTGTGCGTGCCGCTGAGGGCCGAGGAGTTCCAGGGAGTGGTCCCGCTGCACGTCCGGTCGCCGACGCCGTTGCAGGTCACCGGGGTCAGCGTGCGCGCGCCCGCCGTGCCCGCGTCGACCACCACGGCGATGGTCTTCGGGTAGTCGGAGAGCGCGCTGTCGGTGCCCGCCTGGACCGAGATGTCGACGCTGCCGATGACCGTGCCCGGGTTGGCGATGCTCACCGTGGGCAGCGGGTTGGCCACCGTGAACGTCACCGAATCGGTGCTCGTCGCGGTGGACAGGGTCACGACCTGGGCGCTGACGGTGTGCTGGCCGCTGGCGTTCGTGAAGTCGTAGTCCGTCGAGATCACGCAGTCGACGTCCGTCCCGATGCAGGCGCTCGCATCCGCCTGCACGTCGACGTTGTCGACGAAGAGCTTCACCGAGGCGAAGGTGTCACCCGGGTCCGTCGTCGCCTTCGCGGAGAGCGTGGTCAGGCCCTTCACCGACGACGACTGGGGCGCGGTGATGCTGATCGTCGGACCCGGCGCCGCGTCGGCGGGCGTGGCGATCAGGACGGACCCGAGGAGGGCGACGACCGCGAGGAGGGCGGTGCCGGCGGGGCGCAGAGAACGGGTCACGGACGGCCTTCGGTGCTCGAGGTGGACGGGCTCACGGTAACCCGTTCGGGTCAGCGGAGGCCCACGGGTCTCCCGACCGTGACCTCCCCCGGACCCCGGAGAGCCCCTGAGCACCTCCCGTCACAGCAGGCGCAGGGCCGTCACCGCACGGACGCGCGGCGTGGCCGGGAGTCAGACCAGCGGAAGGGCGGCGCCGAGCAGGCCGCCCCGCCCCTCCGCCGCCGCCGAGCGCTCGGCATCGACCGCGCCGTAGGTGGTGGTGCGCTGACGGACCGGGCGACCGGCGCCGGCAGCCACTGCGGCGATCTCCGCAGGGGTCTTGGCGGAGCCGAACTCCGAGCCGGCCATGCGGGAGATCGTCTCCTCCATGAGCGTGCCGCCGAGGTCGTTCACTCCCCCGGCGAGCACCGTGCGGCAGCCCTCGTCGCCGAGCTTCACCCACGAGCACTGGATGTTCTCGATCCGGCCGTCGAGCAGCAGGCGCGCCATCGCGTGCACCGCGCGGTTGTCGCGCGCGGTCGGACCGGTGCGCGCGACACCGGCGAGGTAGATCGGTGCGTTGTGGTGCACGAACGGCAGCGGCACGAACTCCGTGAAGCCGCCCGACTCCTCCTGCAGCCTTGCCAGCAGCATGAGGTGCGCGACCCAGTGGTGGGGCGCGTCGACGTGCCCGTACATCATCGTGCTCGTCGTCGGGATCCCCACGCGGTGCGCGGTCTGCACGACCTCGATCCACTGGGCCGTGGGCAGCTTGCCCTTGGTGAGGACCCAGCGGACGTCGTCGTCGAGGATCTCGGCGGCGGTGCCGGGCAGCGAGTCGACGCCCGCCTCCTTGACCGCGATGAGGAACTCCTCGAGCGAGAGCCCCGTGCGGGCCACGCCGTTCACGACCTCCATCGGGCTGTAGGCGTGCAGGTGCAGGTCCGGCGCGCCGCGCTTCACCGCGCGGGCGAGGTCGAGGTACGCCGTACCGGGGAGCTGGGGGTCGATGCCGCCCTGCATGCACACCTCGGTGGCGCCGACGTCCCACGCCTCGCGCGCGCGGTCTGCGACCTCGTCGTACGACAGGCTGTAGGCGTCGACGTCGGTACGGCGCTGCGCGAAGGCGCAGAACCGGCAGCCGGTGTAGCAGACGTTGGTGAAGTTGATGTTGCGGTTGACGACGTAGGTGACGACGTCGCCGACGCGGTCACGACGCACATCGTCGGCGAGGCGGCACAGCGCCTCGAGCGCCTCGCCCTCGGCGGTCATCAGGGCGAGCGCCTCGTCGTCCGTGAGCGCGGACGGCTCGCGTTCCGCGCTGCGCAGGGCGGAGCGGACGTCGGAACCCAGCCGGGCCGGCGCACCGGACGTGTGGTTCGCCCGCTCGCCGATCTCCGCCCAGTCGCCGTAGACCTCGTCGAAGTCGCTGCGGCGGTCGCCGCTGCGTCCGACGGTGTCGACGGTCTCGTGCAGGTCGGTGCGCCCGGACGAGACGAGCGCGGCATCGGGCTCCTGCCAGGGCAGACCCTCCGGGCTGCGGCCTTCGACCGCGAGCCCGTCGGATCCGGCCAGCGCGCGCACGTGCGGCACCAGTCGTGGGTCCAGCCACGGGTCCTCTCTGCGCACGTACTCGGGATGTGCCGTCAGGCGCTCGCGCAGCACAAAACCCGCCGCCGCGGTGCGCGCGGCGAGGTCGTCGAGGTGCGGCCAGGGCCGCTCGGGGTTCACGTGGTCCGGAGTCAGCGGAGACACGCCGCCCCAGTCGTCGACGCCTGCGGCGAGCAGCAGCTCGAGCTCGCCCTCGTCGGTGAGGTTCGGCGGTGCCTGCACCCGGGCGCGCGGTCCGAGGACCACGCGCGCGGTCGCGACCGCGGCCAGGTAGTCGTCGAGAGGGAGGTCGTCGGCATCGCGCATGGCGGTGTCGGGCTTGGCCCGGAAGTTCTGGACGATCACCTCCTGCACATGGCCGTACGTCCGCGAGAGGCGGCGCAGCTCGAGCAGCGACTCGGCGCGCTCCTCCACTGTCTCGCCGATGCCGACGAGGATGCCGGTGGTGAACGGGATCGCGTGCCGGCCCGCGTCCTCGATCACGCGGACTCGGACCGCGGGCTCCTTGTCCGGGGAGCCGAAGTGCGGGCCGCCCGGCTCGGACCACAGCCGCGTGGCCGTCGTCTCGAGCATCATCCCCATCGAGGGGGCGACGGGCTTGAGCCGCTGCAGCTCGGACCACGACATGACGCCCGGGTTCAGGTGCGGCAGCAGGCCCGTCTCCTCCAGCACGCGCACCGCCATCGCGCGGACGTAGGACAGCGTGTCGGCGTACCCCTGCTCCTCGAGCCACGCGGCCGCCTGGGGCCATCGCTCCTCGGGCCGGTCGCCGAGGGTGAACAGTGCTTCCTTGCAGCCGAGCGCCGCGCCACGGCGCGCGATCTCGAGCACCTCGTCGGGCGAGAGGTAGGGCGCGGGCAACCGCCCGGGGACCGTGGCGAAGGTGCAGTAGTGGCAGCGGTCGCGGCACAGGCGGGTGAGCGGGATGAACACCTTGCGCGAGTAGGTGATGACACCGGGACGCCCGGCGCTCTCCAGCCCCTGGTCGCGCAACGACGCCGCGATCGACATCAGCGCCGCGAGATCGTCGTGGCGGGCGTCGAGCAGCGCAGACACCTCCGCGACGTCGAGCGACTTGCCGTCGCGGGCGCGCGCGAGCGCGCGACGCACAGCCTGCGGGGTGGCGGTCACCGAGCGTTTCTCCTCTCCCACGTCGACGCGGTCAGCATCGCACGCGGTCGCGCACCCACGGCTCAGCGCCCCAGCACCACGTCGTCGGAGCGGCCGTCGGGGTGGATGCGCGTCGTCTCGTGCGCACCGACCCAGTCGCCGTCGCCGGCATGCACCAGCACGCCGGTGGTGAGCAGGACGTCGGAACGGCCGTCGGGATCGAGCGCAGGGTGCAGCCGCAGGACGTCCTGACGGATCGCATCGCGCGCCGCCATCGTCACCTCGAGCACCGAGAGGCCCGGCCCACGTGACCACAGGAAGGCGAGGCGCCGGCGCAGCAGTCCCTGCTCGAGGTCGTCCGGGTCGAGGTCGGGCAGCTCGGAGCCCGACACGATCTCCTGCTGCAGCGCCACGAGAGCGCCGCACGCCGACGACTCCGCCTGCTGGTGCGACCGCGCCACCCGCCCGACGGTGCCGTCCGCGCCGATACCGACGTGAGTGAGGGCGATCAGGAGGTAGCGGCGCCGCCGGTGCCCGAGCGGTGCGTGCGCGTGGGCGGCCGCGAGTCCGGTGCGGCCGAGGAAGAGCAGCCCACCGAGCGAGCCGACGTGGAACGCCGATCCCCAGGTCTCCTGCAGGCGGTCGCCGAACGGGAAGCAGAGCTCGTCACGGCACGATCCGGTCACCAGGAGGGTCGCGTCGGGCTCGAACCCGGCGGCGCGGGCCGCCGCATCGATGGCGTCGCAGAACCTGTCGCTGCGCAGCGCGTCCGGGAAGACCGCGCGGACGTGCTCCTCCACGCCCCGATCCTGGCACGGGGGCCGCTGGAGGCCCCGGCGCCGCGGCATGACGCCCGTCACGCGCTAGCGTCGGCCCATGACGGCGCAGGACCGGTGGGCAGAGCAGCTCGCGGCGTGGGCGATCCCCGACGAGATCCTCGCCCAGGCGCCGGAGTCGCCGTGGATCCATCCGGTGCGGATGTTCACGGTCACGGGAGACGAGCCGGACTCCCCCTCGCGCAGACGGGCGCTCGACGCGTTGCCCGAGCGCGGTTCGGTGCTCGACGTCGGCAGCGGCGGCGGCCGTGCGTCGCTGGCGCTCGCGCCGCCGGCCGCGCACCTCGTCGCGGTCGACCGGTCGATGGAGATGCTCGCCGCGTACGCCGAGGTCGCGGAGGCCCGTGGGGTCGAGCACGAGGAGCACGCCGGTCGCTGGCCCGACGTCGAGGCCGACGTCCCCGTCGCCGACGTCGTGGTGTGCCACCACGTGGTCTACGACGTGGCCGCTCTGACCGACTTCGCCGTGGCGCTCGACCGGCACGCCGCGCGCCGGGTCGTGCTCGAGCTGCCGTCGCAGCACCCGCTCGCGGGCCTCGCGCCGTTCTGGAAGCGGTTCTGGGACCTCGACCGCCCCGAGGGCCCGACGTCGGACGACTGCGTCGACGTGCTCCGCGAGGCCGGCATCGACGCCCACGTCGACGTCTGGGACGACCCCTGGAGCGCCCGGAGCACGCTCACGCCCGAGGAGCACGCCCGCTTCACCCGGATCCGGCTGTGCCTCCCCGAGGACCGCGAGCCGGACGTGGCCGCGGCCCTCGCGTCGGCCCCACCGCCCGGCCCTCGACGGACCGCGACGGTCTGGTGGGACGCCTGACGGTCAGTCCTGCGACGAGAGCACGTCGGCCCACCAGCGCTCGGCGACCTTGGGGTGGGCGCGGAGCCAGCCCTTGAGGGTGTTCTCGCCGAAGTGCGCGAGCAACGGGTTGGCGGGGTCGAGGTCGATACCGCGGGCCTGGGCCGCGAGCTCCGGCGGCAGGGTCATCACCGGCATCTCGGCGTCGAGCCGAGGGCCGAGGAAGAACGGCACGGAGTAGCGGTCCACGTCGCCGGGCGGGCTCACCACGCGGTGCACCGTGGCACGCAGGTAGCCGCCTGTCATCACCTCGAGCATCTCGCCGATGTTGAAGACGAACGAGCCCGGGATCGGGCTCGCGTCGAGCCACGCGCCGTCGCGCGACTGGACCTGCAGCCCACCGAGCTCGTCCTGCACCAGGAGCGCCAGGAAGCCGTAGTCCTTGTGCGCGCCGACCCCCTGGTCGTCGACCTCCTCGCCGCGACCGGGGTATCGGATCACCTTGAGGTGGTTGTGCGACTCGGCGTCGAACCACTGCTCGAAGTAGTGCTCGTCCTGACCGAGCGCCACCGCGAACGCCGCGAGGAGCTCCTTGCTCACCCGCTCTGCGGCGTCCTGGAACGCGAGCACCGCGCGCCTGAGCTCGGGCAGGCCGTCGGGCCACTGGTTGGGGCCTATGAGCCGCAGGTACGCCGGGTCGTCGTCGCCCACGACGAGGGCGGGACGCTCCACCCCGACGTCGAGCTGGTCGCGACGGTCCGGGCGGCCGTTGGTGTGCTCGTAGCCCACACGGGTGTAGCCGCGGAACTGCGGCGAGTTCAGGTTGTCGATGGCCTGCCGCTGCTCGAGCGGCAGCGCGAAGAAGTCGCGGGCCGCCGTGAAGACGTCGTCGACCACGCGCTGGGGCACGCCGTGCCCGACGACGTACAGGAAGCCGACGTCGTGCGCCGCGTGGCGCAGGTCGGCCAGGAACTGCTCGCGCTCCTCGGACGTGCCGTGGAAGCGGGACAGGTCGAGTACAGGGATGGTGCCGGTGCTCATGAGGGTCCTCGGGAGGTCGGGGATGGCCCGGAGGGGGACGGGGCTGCGGGGGTCAGGCCCGGCGGCACAGGGAGCTCTGCGCGCGCATGAGGTCGACGTGACGACGTCGTACAGCGGTGGCGTGCATGCCGACATCATGGCGCAGGGCCGCACGCCCGGTCAGGGGTGCTCCCGCAGGCGGACCATGCCAGGCTCGATCTCCTGGAGCGCGGTCACGCCGAGCAGCCGCATCGTCTGCTCGACCTCGTCGGCGAGCAGCTGGACGGCACGGCGTACGCCGGCCTCGCCGCCCGCCATCAGCCCGTACAGGTACGCGCGGCCGCACAGCACGGCGTCGGCACCGAGGCCCACGGCCGCGACGGCGTCGGACCCGGTGAGCATCCCGCCGTCGATGAAGACCTCGACCCGGTCGCCGACCGCGGTCCGGACCTCGGGCAGGAGCTCGAGCGGAACCACCGAGCGGTCGAGCTGGCGCCCGCCGTGGTTCGACAGCACGATCGCGTCGACCCCGGCATCGGCGAGGGCACGTGCGTCGTCGGCGTGCTGGACGCCCTTGACGATGAGCTTCGTCGGGATGTTGTCGCGCAGCCAGGCGATGTCGACGAGCGTCAGACCGGGATCGAAGACCGCGCTCATCATCTCGCCGACGGTCCCCCCGGTGGAGCGCAGCGAGGCGAACTCCAGGGGTTCGCTGGTCAGCAGGTCGGCCCACCACCACGGGAAGCGAGCCATGCCCGCGAGCGTGCGGTAGGTCAGCTGGGGCGGCACCGAGAGCCCGTTGCGGACATCGCGGTGCCGCGTGCCGCCGACCACCGTGTCGACAGTGAGCATGATCGCCTCGTACCCGTTGCGCGCGGCCCGTTCGGCTAGCTCGTACCGCTTGTCGGGCTGGTCGCGGCGCACGTAGAGCTGGAACCAGCGTCGCGCGTCGGGGACCTGCTCCGCCAAGGACTCCAGCGAGGTCGTACCGAGGGTCGAGAGCGTGTAGGGGATGCCGAGGTCGCGCGCCGCCCGGGCGACCGCCGGCTCGCCGTCGTTGTGCATCATCCGGGTGAAACCGGTGGGGCTCAGCAGGAACGGGTATGCCGAGCGCTGCCCCAGCACCGTCACCGACGGGTCGACCGTCGTGACGTCGCGCAGGACACGCGGCCGGAACTCGACGCGGGCGTACGCGTCGCGCGAGCGCCGCATCGAGATCTCACGACCCGCTGCGCCGTCGGTGTAGTCGAAGACGGCGCGCGGCGTACGACGCAGTGCGATCTGGCGCAGCTCCGCGATCGACGACGCGCGCTCGACGCGGGTCGGGCCGGTGAACGGCGCCCTGAACCCCAGCAACGGGCTCACGTCCTGCCACTTCGGCACCTGCCGCTTCGCCACGCCGTCCTCCGCTCCCGCGATCCTCGGCCCGATGCTCGCAGAGCGCCGACCGTCCCGTCAGCCGAGGGCGTCGGTAGGGTCCGAGGACCTGACGAGGAGGTGGCCGTGGACGTCGTGCTGCGCGGGGCCCGCATCTGGACCGCCGACCCGGCCCGCCCCTGGGCGCAGTGGCTCCTGGTGCGCGACGGTCGGGTGGCAGCGATCGGTGCGGAGCACGAGGTGGCCGCGCACCTCACCGGGCGCGAGGAGGTCGTCGACGTCGACGGGCCGCTCGTCATCCCCGGCGTGGTCGACGCCCACAACCACGTGCGTCTCGGTTCGGGCGACGGCGCAGTGCAGCTCCACGGCGCCACCACGCTCGCCGAGATCCGGGACCGCATCGCCACCTGGATCGACGAGAATCCCTCGGCCTCCTGGGTGTACGGCGAGGGTCTCGGCTACACGGCGTTCCCCGCGGGTCGGTACCCGCACGCCGACGACCTCGCCGGCGCGTGCCGGGGCCGCCCGGCCATGCTGCTCGACTACAGCGTCCACGCGGCGCTGTTCAATCACGAGGCGCTCGCTGCGCTCGGCGTCACCTCCTCGACGACGCGCGTGCCCTTCGGCTGGTTCGAGCACGACGACGGCGGCGAGCTGACCGGCTACCTGCACGACTACGCGACGCTGGGCCTCTCGCGTGCCGGGCTGGCCGCGCTCAAGCAGCTCGTCCCCGTGTTCGGCGACGACGAGCAGTACGCCCGGGTCCGGTCGGGCCTGGACATGGCCGCCGGCTATGGCATCACCACGGTGGTCGAGCCGCAGAACTCCCTCGACGACCTCGCCCTGTTCGCGCGCGCCCGCGACGAGGGCACGATGCGGGCGCGAGTGATCGCGGCGCTCTTCCACCCGACGGGCACCACGGAGGAGGAGGTCGACGAGTTCCAGCGGACCATCGCCGACCACCAGGGCGACCGGTTCCGCCTCGGTCCGGTCAAGCTCTACATCGACGACATCGTCGAACCGCACACGGCCGCGATGCTCGAGCCCTATGCGAACCGGCCGGACACGAGCGGACGCGCCTACTACGAACCCGGCGAGTTCGACGACCTCGTCGCCAGTCTTGACGCCCGCGGCCTGCAGTGCTTCGTGCACGCCACGGGCGATCGCGGCAACCGCTTGGTGCTCGACGCCTTCGAGCACGCCCGCCGGGTGAACGGCGTGCGCGACAGCCGCCATCAGGTCGTCCATGTCGAATGCCTCGACGCGGCGGACGTGCCACGCTTCGGCGCGCTCGACGTGGTCGCCTGCATGCAGCCTCGGCACTGCGCTCCTGAGATCGTCGGCGAGTGGCGCGCGAACGTCGGCGAGCGGCGCTGGCGGCACGCGTGGCCGATGCGCGGTCTCCACGAGTCCGGCGCGGTGCTGGCGTTCTCGAGCGACTGGAACGTGGCGGAGATGGATCCGATGGTCGGGCTCTACACCGCCGTGACGCGAGCGGACCTCGACGGCCGGGAGTCGTGGGTCCCCGAGGAGACGATCGACGTCGAGACCGCCCTGGCGGCGTACACGCGGGGCAGCGCCTGGGCGAACTTCTGCGAGGGGGAACGCGGAGTGCTTGCTCCCGGCGCGCTGGCCGACCTCGTCGTCCTGTCGCAGGACGTCCTCGATGTGGAGCCGGCCGCCCTGCTCGAGACGCGGGCGCTGCTGACGATGGTCGAGGGCGACGTCGTCCACCACGCCGATCGCTGAGCACCCAGGCGCTCATGGCGCCGCGCTGGGCCGGGCGTTCGGCTCGCGACCTCCCCGGCCATCGCAGCCGACCGCCTCGCGCTGGCTCCCACCTGACGCGTTCGGGCGTCACCGCCGCGCGCCGCGGGCCTAGGCTCGCAGCGCGTCGCGCGACGGAGGGAGGGGCATGGGCCGGACCGAGGTGTGGCGGGCCGTGCGCCGACCCGAGTCGGCGGCGGTCGCGGGGCTGATCTTCGCGGCGCTGCTGACCATCGTCATCGTCGAGCTCCGCTCGGTCGCCTCGGCACCCGAGTCGTGGCGCTCCTGGTACGACGACGTCGGCGCCCGCGACTCAGTCGGTCTCGCCCTGGCGCTGGTCCCGTTCGCGGGCATCGCGTTCCTGTGGTTCATCGCCGTCGTGCGCTCGCAGGTCGGGCGGTCCGACGACCGGTTCATCGAGACCGTGTTCCTCGGGTCGGGGTTGCTCTTCGTCGCCACCCTGTTCACCACGGCCGCCTCGCTCACAGCCGTGCTGCGGCTCGGGGCCGTGCAACCGGTGAGCGGCGACACCGCGGCCGCCGCCATGGCCTTCGGGTCGTCCCTCCTCGGCCAGTTCGGCACGCGGATGGCGGCCGTCTTCACCCTCACCCTCACCACGGCCGCACGGCTGGGCGGCAGCGTGCACCGGTGGCTGGTGCTCCTGGGCTACATCGTCGGCCTGCTGCTCCTGCTCTCGCCGCCGTTGCCGACCCTGACCCAGTTCGCCTTCCCGGTCTGGGTCGCCGTGCTCAGCGCCGCCGTCCTCCTGAGGCGTCGCGCGGAGGAACGACCCGACGCGGCCTAGACCGATTCCGACGCCGAGAGGGCTGCGGGGCGCGACGTGATACGAGCCCGGAAGACGTACGCCGTCCACCCCTGATAGAGCAGCACCACCGGGAACAGGACGACGGCGACCCAGGTCATGACGGTGAGCGCGTAGTCGCCCGACGCCGTCCCCGCGACGGTGAGGCTGTTCGCGGCATCGGTGCTCGACACCAGCACGTGCGGGTACAGGCCGGCGAAGACCGCCGCGACCGTCGCACCGATCGTGACGGCGGTGAGCGCGAACGCACGGCCGTCGCGCCCGACGGAGAGCGCCGCGCCGGCGACGCCGAGCACCGCCACCGCGAGCAGCAGCGTGCTGAGCACCGACCGTCCCGACAGCGCCCACGTCCAGCCCGCCGCCACGATCACGAGCACGAGGGCGAGCCAGCGCAGCCCGGACGCCCGGGCGAGTGCGCGGGCGCGCACGTCGCCGTCGGTCTTGAGGCCGAGGAACGTCGCTCCGTGGAGGAGGCAGAGCGCGAGCAGCGTCACGCCCATGAGGAGGCCGTACGGCGTGAGCAGGCTCCAGAAGCTGCCCGTGAACTCGCCGTCGGCATCGATAGGCAGGCCGGCGAGGAGGTCGCCGAGCCCGATGCCGATGAGCAGCGGCGCGAGGACGGACCCGAAGGTCAGAGTGCCGCTCCACGTCGACCGCCAGCGTGGCGCGTCGACCTTGCCGCGGAACTCGAAGGAGACGCCCCGCACGATGAGCGCCACCAGCACGAGCACGAGGGCGAGGTACAGGGCGGAGAACCACGTCGCGTACCAGGCCGGGAAGGCCGCGAACATCGCCGCACCGGCGACGATGAGCCACACCTCGTTGCCGTCCCACAGCGGTCCGATGCTGTTCACGACCACGCGGCGCTCGGTCTCGTCGCGCCCGATGAGCCGGTGCAGGGCGCCGACCCCGAAGTCGAAGCCCTCGAGGACGAAGAAGCCGGTCCAGAACACGGCGACCACGACGAACCACACGATCTGCAGATCCATGTCCGTCCCCTCCTAGTACGTCAGCTCGGGGACGCGCGAACGGGGCGTGTCGTGGTCTTCCGGCTCCTCGGGCTCGGGCAACGCCCGCACGTGCCGGAGCATGAGCACCAGCGCGATCACACCGATGACGGCGTACAGCAGGAAGAACACGATGATGCTCACGAGCACCTCGGCCGCGCTCACCGACGTCGAGAGCCCGTCCTTCGTGAGCATGAGGCCCTGCACGATCCACGGCTGGCGACCGGTCTCGGTGAGCAGCCAGCCTGCCGTGCCGATGGCGAACGGCAGAAGCACGCCCCACGCCGCGACGCGGTGGAAGAGGTGGACGTCGTCGAGACGGCGGCGCCACAGGAGGACGACGCCCCAGAGCGCGATGAGCATCGAGATGCCGCCGGCGTAGGCCATGACGCGCATGGCGTAGTACTGCACGCGGACGTCGGGCCAGTAGGTGATATCGCCGTTCTGCGGGTACTGCGTGGCGTACTGCTGCTGCAGCTCGTTCATCCCGACGACCTTCCCGTTCGGGTCTCCGGTCGCGAGGATCGAGAGCAGATGAGGCACCTCGATGATCTTCGTGGGCGGGTCGTCAGGGGTCCATCCGCCGATCTGGATCACGGAGAACGAGCAGGGCTGGCAGGTCTCCCACTGCGCCTCCATCGCGGCGACCTTCATCGGCTGCACCTTGGTGAGCACCTGACCGAGGATGCCGCCCACCTGGATCTGCAGGACCGAGGTGACCAGCAGCACCCATACGGCGAGCTTCGCCGAGCGGTGGAAGAGGGCGACCTCGTTGCCGCGGCGCAGGTGCCAGACGGAGACGGCGAGCATGACCGTGCTCGCGTACAGCAGCGCGGCGGTGATGACGTGGACGTACGCCGGGAGGAACACCGGGTTGCCGAACACGTCGCCGATCGAGCTGAGCACCGGCGCACCGGTCTGCGCGTCGAGGGTGTAACCCACCGGGTTCTGCATCCACGAGTTCGCCGCGATGATGAAGAAGGCCGACGCCGCGGTGCCGCCCGCGACCAGCCACGCCGACAGCAGGTGCACGCCGCGCGGCAGCACCTTCCAGCCGAAGACCCAGACTCCGAGGAAGGTCGACTCGAGGAAGAACGCGGCGAGACCCTCCATCGCCAGCGGCGCGCCGAACACGTCGCCGACGAACTTCGAGTACGCCGACCAGTCCATGCCGAACTGGAACTCCTGCACCAGCCCGGTCACGACTCCGACCGCGACGCTGAGCAGGAGAAGCCCGCCGAAGAACCTGGTCAGGCGCCGGTACTCCGGCAGGCGGGTCCGGTACCACTGCGTGTGCAGGATGGCGACCAGCAGCGCGGTGCCGATGGTCACCGGCACGAACAGGAAGTGGTAGATGCTCGTCATCGCGAACTGCGCTCGCGCCAGGTCGAGCTGCGACAGGTCCACGGTCGCGGTCTCCTCGTGAGTCGGCCGGAGGTCGCACCGGCGACGCCGATCCTCCCACCCCTTTTGCGCGCCCGCCGCACGCAGCGGTCAGGATCCCGGTCGAGGCCCGGCTCAGCCGTCGCCGCGGGGCAGGGTCGACGCCCTCGCGGGCAGACCGTCGTACGCCGCGTACTTGTACGCGTCGGCTCGGGTCGGGAAGTTGAACGTCGTGTCGATGAACTCGTCGATCGCGCCGCCGCGGTGCAGCACCGCCTGGGCCACGTGGATCAGCTCGGTGGCCTCCTCCCCCACGATGTGGGCACCGAGCAGCCTGCGGTCCGACCGGCGGAAGACGAGCTTGAGCATCCCTTCGGTCGAGCCCGAGATGCGGGCGCGGGCGTTCCCCGTGAACCACGTGCGTCCGGTGCCGACGTCGTCGCTGCGCTCGCGCGCCGCCTCCTCGGTGAGCCCGACCATGGACACCTCGGGCAGCGTGTAGATGCCCGTCGGCACGAACTCGTCGAGGACCTCCTTGAACGGGATGCCGAACGCACGGCACATCGCGACTCGCGCCTGCTCCATCGCCACGGAGGCCAGCCCCGGCGGTCCGGTGATGTCGCCCGCGGCGTACACCCACGGGACAGCAGTCCGGAAGTCCTGATCGACCTGCACGCGGCCGCGCGGCCCGATCTCCACGCCGATCTCCTCGAGACCCATGCCCTCGACGTTGCCCGTGCGGCCCAACGCGTGCAGCACCGCGTCCGCGCGCAGCTGCCGGTCGCCGAGGTCGAGGACGAGCTCGTCCCCGTCGCGGACGACGGAGCGCACCCGCCCGTCGAGCACGAGCGTGGCGCCTGCGCGCGCGAGGCTGTCGGCGAGCGCGTCGGCGACCTCCGCGTCGATCATCGGCAGCAGCCGGCCGCCGGGGTCCACCAGCGTCACCTCGACCCCGACCGCGGCGAGGATCGACGCGTACTCGGTGCCCACCGGGCCCGCGCCCACGATGACGATGCGACGCGGCAGCGCATCGATGCCCAGGATCGTCTCGGAGTCGTGCACGTCGAGGTCGTCGAACGGCATGCCTTCGGGGTGATGAGGTCTGGACCCCGTCGCCAGCAGGACCGTCCGAGCCTTCAGGACGCGGGAGCCGCCTCCGGGCTCGGTGATCGTGACCGTGCGGTCGGTGCCGAGGCGGGCGTGCCCGTGGACGACCTCGACGCCGTGCCGCTCGAGGTTGGCGGCGACGGCGGCCGCCATGCCCGATACGACGTCCTGGGTGTGACCCCTCAGGCGCGCCATCACCTCCGCCCGGGTCAGGTCGAGCCCGACCCCGAAGGTCTCCTTGCGGGACCACCCGGACAGGTAGAGCGCGGCGTCGCGCAAGGCCTTGACCGGCACGCCGGACACTGCGATCGCGGACCCGCCAGCACCCGCACGGCGCTCGACGACGGCGACCCGGTGCCCGTAGTACGCGGCCTGCGTGGCGCCCTTCTCCCCTGCCGGACCTGATCCGATCACGACCAGGTCGTACGCGTCGTCAGCCACCATTGCCGTCCCCTCCGCCGCCGTCGACGAGACGGTATCCGTACGACGGTCGTGCGACCGGTCGCTTCACCGAACCAGGACCCGACGCGCCGGCGACGCCGACGGAGGTGTCAGCCGCCGGACTTGCGGCGGAACTCGCGGCGGTTCGCCTCGGCGGCGTGCTCGCCCTTGGCCCCGCGCGAGCCGTCGGCGGTGCCCTTCGTGGACGACTTGTGCTGCGACTTGGACTTGCGCTCGAGCGCCTCGCGGTACTTCGCCTTCAGGTCCTCGTCGGCGTTGTCGGCCATGGTCGTCTCCTTCGGTCGGGGGGATGTCGTCAGGCGACGTGCGCGTCGAGCCAGGCGATGGTGTCGGCGAGGACCTCGTCGCTCTCGGGCTCGTTGTGCGTCTCGTGGAAGTAGCCGTCGTAGAGGTTGAGGGTCTTGTCGCCCGGCACCTGGGCGATGAACTGCTCGCTCCCGCGCGCGTAGGTGATCTCGTCGCCGGTGCCGTGCACGATGAGGATCGGCACGTCTATCTCACCCGCCCGCGCGAGCGCCTCCTCTGCGGCGATGGCGCCGTCGCGCCCGAGGGCGAGGCTGGACCTGTCGTGCACGAGCGGGTCGGCCTGGTAGACCTTCACGACCTCGGGGTCGCGCGAGATGAGATCCGCGTCGAGCCCCGTGGGCACCGTCACCGTCGGCAGCACGGATCCGAGCAGCTTCGCCGCGCCGATCTTCAGCTTCTGGTCGAGCAGCGGGCTCGACAGGCCCGGCGACGTCGCGACGACACCGGTGATCTCCGGATGCACGCGCAGGCAGTGCGTGAGGACGATGAGTCCGCCGAGGCTGTGGCCGTAGAGGAAGCGGGGCAGGCCTGGGTAGAGCTCGGCGGCACGGTCGAGCAGCGCGCTGACGTCCTCCATCGTGCGGTCGAACGGCGTGTGCCCGCGCGTGCCCGGCGAGCGGCCGTGCCCGCGGGTGTCGAACGCGATGACGGCGTACCCGGCGTCGTTGAACCGTCGAGCCACGTGGCCGTAGCGGCTGGAGTGCTCGCCGAGGCCGTGCACGAGGCAGAGCACCGCCTTGGTCGGCCCCTCGATCGACCAGTGCTGGAAGAACAGGTCGGTGCCGTCGCGGCTGGTGAGCGTGCCGTCGGTGTGCGTCATGGGCCCAGTCTGCCCGGACGGGCTGCCCCGGTGCGCGGGGGTCAGCCGAAGGAGTCGACGAAGGTGCGGTCGAGGGTGATCCCGAGCTCGGCGAAGGCCACCTTCACCGCGTCGACCATCGCCGGAGGACCGGCGAGATACGCGTCGCTCGTCGACAGGTCCTCGTGCTCCGCGGAGCCCGCGAGGTCGGCGAGGGCGTGGGTCACGAAGCCGGTGTGGCCCTCCCACTCGGGCTCGGGCGCCACCAGGGCGCCGTGCAGGGTCGCGCGGGGCAGGCTCGCGACGAGCGCCACGATCTCATCCCAGCACACGAGCTCCGCGGGGGTGGTCGCGCCGTACACGACCCTGATCCTGCGGCCGCGCCCCTCGGCGCCGTCGACGGCGAGCGAGCGCAGCAGCGAGAGGATGGCCGAGATCCCGGTGCCGCCCGCGGCCAGCAGCACCGGCCGCTCGCCGGGGCGCAGCCACATGTCGCCGTACGGGAGCTCCATGGGTACGACGGCCCCGCGGCCGAGCGCGAAGAGGGCCGAGCTGCCCGCGGTCCCGTAGTCCTTGGCGATCAGCTGCACGTGCTCGTCGCCCGGGATCCCGGCCATGGAGTAGCAGCGTCGCAGTGTGGGGCTCAGCTCCAGCAGCGCGTACTGCCCCGGGCGGAAGTGCGCCGGCACGGGAGAACCGGTGAGGTCGCTGAGCGAGAAGGAGAACCGCGCGATCGACGGGCCGAGGGCCTCGATGCACTCGAGACGGGCGCGGACGTCGCGGGTGGGCCGCTCCGAGGCCGGGCCCGACTCGATGCGCTGCGCCTTCACCACGAGGTCGGTGCGCGGGGTGGTCTGGCACAGCACGATGCGCCTGCGCCGCTCGTCGCGCGCATCGACCGCCGGAGCGCCGGGGAAGAGCAGCTCGACCTCCCCCTCGACGAGCGTGGCCTTGCACGACGTGCAGCTCCCCCACCCGCACTCGTAGGGCAGCCACACGCCCGCGCGCCGCGCGGCACCGAGGATGCGCTCCCCCTCGCCGACGCGGAAGCAGACGTCGCTGCCGTCGAGGCGGACCTCGTACGACGAGCCCGTCATGGCTCCTCCTCGTCCTCGGGCACGGTCCTGGCTCGGTACGGGGGCAGGTGGTGGCCGGACGACGCGTGCCGGCCACCACCTCGCTCGTGCTCCCCCTACAGGCCCGCCGCCGCCAGCAGCGACTCCCGCGCCTTCGTCGCGGACTCGCGGACGGCGGACGGGTCGCCCGCCACCGGAGCGGTCGCGAACAGGTCCGACAGCCCGGCCACCGCCGCGTCGGCGAGCGGCGCCCAGGCGGCCACCCAGCCGCGCACGACGTCGGCCATCGCCGGGTCCTGGTCGATCGCGTACGTGACCAGCGCCGACGCCCAGGCCTGGCTGCGGGCGCTCTCGCGCTGGAACTCGGCGAGCAGGAGCGCCAGGAACTCGTCGCCGTTGGCCACCGCCAGCGAGGCGAGCGAGTCGTTCACCACCGAGTCGAGCGAGGGCTTGAGGACGAGGTCGAGCAGGACGAACGCCTCGCCCCAGTCGTAGACGCCCAGCATCCGCTCGCTGATCTCCCGCAGCGGCTGCCACGCCGCGCCCGACTGCCAGGGCTCGCGGGCCGTCGAGGTCGAGGCGATCTGCTCACCGTGGGAGTTGGCGAGCATCTTCGTGAGGTAGGCGAGGCGCTGGATCCGCCGCATCTCGTCCGCGGCCTGGAAGTGGGCGCAGTTGATGATGAACGCCGACGGCGCCATCTGCCCGACGTACAGGGCGTTCATCTGCAGCACGTGCAGCGGGAAGCGCAGCGGAACCAGCAGCGTGGTCAGGGTCGAGACCCACGCCGGGTCGAGGGCAGCGACGCTGTCGGCGGCCTCGTGGTGGTCGATGAGCAGGTCGACGTACGTCTCGCGGTCGTGCTGCAGCGTGACGTAGTCGGAGTACGTGAGCTTCGCGGGGTCCTTGAACCCCTCCCAGTCGCCGACGTTGAACGGCGAGCCCTCGCGGTGCTCGAGGTACCACTGGTTGATGGCGGCGTTCGGGTCCATCTCGAAGGGCGCAGGCTCACGGCGGAAGTGGTAGGCGAACTTCGCCGCGGTCGCCTCGTAGACGCTGGGTCGACGGCGTACGTCGCCCAGCAGGCTCCAGGTCTTCGGCGGCTTGCGCTCGGTGACAGCCATCGGTCAGTCCTCCCTCTCGAGGTACCAGACGACCTCGTCGTCCGACACGGTCATGCGGCCGGCGAACCCGGCGAGCGACGGCTCGAGCTGGTGCAGCGGGAAGCTGCGGCCGAGCGAGTCCTCGAGGGTGGCCCTGGTCAGGCGGCAGCGCTGCGGCGCGCCGATGCGGATGTAGCCGCCCTGGTCGTCGACGTCGATGACGACGTCGGGGTTGTCGATCTCGATGGCCTCGATGACCGCGTCGGCGAGCTGGCCGTCGAGGCCCCTCACCACCGGTCCGACCATCTTCACGTGGTTCACGACGTGCTCCTTCGCACCTGCTGCGGCGTCCTGGGACGCAGCGGTCAGGGAGTCTCGAATCGGTTGTGGTGGCGCTGCCCGTCCTGGGGGACGCCGACGAGGATGTCGTCGCCCTCGACCGTCACAGGGAACTCGAACAACCGGCAGCCGGTCGGGTTGAGGCCCTTGCCGGTCGTCAGGTCGAACTCCCAGTTGTGGCCGCCGCAGAGCAGGAGCGCCTTGTCGGCGTCCCACTTCCCGTCGGCCAGCAGGATCTCCTGGTGCGGGCACATGCCCTGATAGGCCTTGATGCCGCCTCCGTCGAGGAGGTGGACGAGCATCACGGACTCGCCGTCCACCTCGACGTCGAGGAGGTCGCCCTCCCAGAGGTCGTCGGCCGTGGCGGCCTGGACCCAGCGGATCTCCTCGCTCATGCGTAGACGACCTCGAGCACGTCCAGGGGCGCGACGCCCAGGCTCGACAGCGTGCCGTCGTCGGGCAGCTCCTCGCCGTTGCGCTTCACCTTCATCGGGCGGTCCTGCGCGGCGACCCGCTTGCCGACCGAGTGGTAGGCGATCTTCTCGGCCACCACGGGGATCGGGTCGGTGTCGTCGACGAGGGCGAGGACCACGACGAAGTCGCCGTCCACGAAGCCCTGCACGGGGAACGGTGCCATGTCGTCTCCTCAGGTCAGCGCCGGCGCGCTCGCGTGCGCCCAGGCGTAGTCGGTGCCGTCGACGCCGCACTCCTCGGGCGAGAGGCCCATGTAGGCGAGCGCCCCGGGGATGCTCGGCGGCTGGATGAGGCCGCCGAGCAGCCGGTCGATGATCGACAGGTGGCCGGCGAACTGCTCCGGCGTCTGCTCGAAGACCCACTGGCACGGCTCGGAGCAGAAGGTGTACTTCCGGCCCTCGTGCACCAGCTGGTAGGGCAGCGGGCTGTCGAGGTACCCGGCCGCGTAGCCGGCCGGCGTGCACACCGGCACCTGGCAGCTGTTGCAGACGATCGGGAACGTCTCGGGGAGCGTCAGCTCGGGCTTGCCGTCGCGGACGTTCTCGCCCATGACGTCCCAGTACTTCCCGAACGAGTCGTTCCATCCGGGGTACTTCTCCTCGAGCCACGCCCGCTCCTCGGGAGCGACACCGGCGACGGGGTTCCACCACACGGTGGGGCGCCAGAAGTACACCCCGAGGTGGTAGGCGTGGTGCACCCAGTTCATCTCGTTCAGCAGCTGGTCCCAGTACCACGGCTTCTCCAGCCCGAAGTCGCGGAACTGGTCGATGAACTGCTTGTTGATGAACTCCTCCATGAACTCCTTGAAGGAGTGCGTCCGGTGCTCGATGGGCGTGTAGTAGTCCATCGACAGACCGGTCAGGAGCGAGAACAGCTTCCAGGCGCGCCAGAACATCTTGTCGAGCAGGTTCTGCGCGACGTCGGTCTTCCCGGCCTTCACCAGCACCTTGAGGGTGGGCTCGCCCTGCTGCGCGTGCCGCGCCTCGTCGGTCTGGATCGACGAGATCAGCGCACCGAAGTCGAGGTCGCCCACCTTCATCGCGTCCGCGGCCATGCCGAGGAACTGCAGGTTGGTGAATCCGGTCTCGAACGTGAAGGTCAGCTGGATGGCCGTCGACACCGCATCGTTGGCGGTGAACATGTCGTCGAAGACGTGGCGAGCGGCGATGATGCCCCACTCGTTGGTGTGGTAGGCCTTGTGCGCCCAGTCCAGCCGGGGCTCCTTGTTGAGCGCCTGGTACGGGAAGTAGGTCTGCAGCTGACCGTGCCGCATCTCGTCGAGCGTCCCGTACGTCGCCATGTTGCGCCACGCCGCGGCCCGGCCGAACCGGCCCATGCGCGACTCGCCGATGCTGGCCTGGTACTCGGCCACCGCGATGGCGCCGTAGTGCGCGAGGATCGCGGCCTTCCAGCCGGGGTCGAGGTTCTCGAAGATGCTCGAGCGCGAGATGACGTTGTTGACCGAGAACAGGCCTTGGTCCTTGCCGGCCTGGTTGTGCACGTACTCGGTGTAGGCGATCTTGTAGGGCTCGTCCCACTCCCACCAGTCCTCGGCCGGGACGCCGAAGGAGTTCGACAGCTGGGGCGGGAACGCCTGGTCCTCGGTGACGTAGGTGAGGTCCCAGTTCATGTCGCGCGTGAGGTCGTACCACTCTGAACGAGGCAGGTGCGGCACTGCGGCTCCTTCCGGGTCGCCGTTCTCGAGTCCGTGCTCGGGGTTCGGAGCCGACGGGCAGGGCCGCCAGCGCTGCCCGGAAGGATCCGCGGGGCCCGGGGCAGGTGACCATGCCCTGGCAGGGCCAACCCGGGCGTCCGCCTAGCCGGATTCGGCTACCCGGTGTGCGGGGCACTTTCCGGACATGCCGGACCATCCGGGCACCCGAGCCTGGTGCCGAGACTGCGCCGCGTGCTATCTCTGGCCCCCCTGGACGGAAGGCGACCGGCATGACCACGGACGTGAGCACGGCGGCTGCAGGCTTCGCGCACGGCGACCACGTGTGCGGCTTCTACTACGGCGAGGACGAGCGCGACGCCCTGCTGCTGCCCTTCCTCCGGGCGGGCCTCGAGGACGGCGCCAAGTGCGTCGCCGTCGTCGACTCCACGACGCCCGACGACGTCATCGAGCGCATCGGCGGCACCCCGGAGAGCGTGGCGTCCGGGCAGTTGGAGTTCTACGGATCCGACGAGACCTACCTGCGCACCGGCTCCTTCGACCCGGACTTGATGATCGAGTTCTGGGAGGGCCGGGCGCGCGACATCAGCGCGGAGGGCCGCTTCGACTCGGTCCGCCTGCTCGGCGAGATGTCGTGGCTCGAGCGCGTGCCCCCGGAGCGCGAGTCCGTGGTCCGCTACGAGACTTGGGCCGACGAGTTCGTCGCGAAGTACCCGCAGACGGTGCTGTGCCTCTACGACCTGCGCAAGCTCGGCAGCGGCATCCTCATGGACCTCCTCCGCACGCACCCGAAGCTGCTGCTCGGCGGTCTCGTCATCGAGAACCCGCACCACATGTCGGCAGACGAGTTCTCGGCCGCCTGGAACTGACCGCATCATGACGATCGCCCCTCCGGGCGTCGCGGCGACGTCGCCCGACACCGAGTCGCGGCTGCGCAGCGAGGTCTCCGACCTGCGCGGGCTGCTCGCCCTGTCGCTGCTCATGACGGCGCGACGGCACGAGGAGGAGATCGTCCACGTCGCCGTGACGGCGCTGCCCGCCCTGGTTCCCGTGCGCCCCCTCGGCGTCCACCTCGTCGACGGCGAGCGCACGACATGGCTCGCTGCTGCCGGGGGCTGCTCCCAGCCCAGCGGGCGCAGCGAGGCAGCCGCGCAGATCCGGAGGCTCCCCGCCGACGACGGCCCGCTGACTCTGCCGGGCGAGCCCTGGTGCTGGGCCATCCCGCTGCGCAGCCTCGGCGACCTCATGGGCCACCTGCTGGTCGCCGCCGACGCCGAGCCGTCGCCCAACGAGCTGCTGCTCGTCCGCTCGCTCGCGCAGCAGACCGGCATCTCGCTCGCGAACGCGCGTCTGCACGCGCGCAACATCGCCGCGAACGAACAGCTCGCGCGGACGGTGGCGACGCTCAGGCACAAGACCGAGATCCACGACCGCCTGACGCAGGTGTCGCTCGGCGACGACGGCGTGCAGGGCGTCGTCGAGGCGCTGCACCAGCTGACCGGCCTCACCGCCACCGCCGAGACGCGAGGAGGCGAGCTCCTCGCCTGGGCGGGCACCCAGGAGCCGAGGCGCTGGACCGGCTCGCACGAGAGGCGCGACCAGACCGTCCAGCGCGCGCTCCGCGCCGGCCACCCCATCCGCGCGGACGGACGCCTCCTCGTCGTCGCTCGTCCGCGGCCCGACCTCGTCGGCGTCCTGACCCTGCTGGACCCCGACAAGACCACGGCCGAGCAGGAGATCGTCGCGCTCGAGCACGCGAGCATGGTGCTGGCCGTCGAGCTCGCCCGGCAGCACGGTCTTGCCGAGACCGAGCTGCGGCTCGGCCGCGACCTCGTGGCGGACCTGCTCACCGGCACGGGCGACGAGGCCTACCAGCGGGCGCAGGCGCTCGGCCACGACCTGCGCCGGCCGCACCGCGTCGTCGTCGCCTCCCCCGGTCGCCGCGCCACCGCCGCGGACCCCTTGCTGCTGCAGGCCCGCGAGGCGATGGCCGCTGCCCTGCGCGAGCCAGGAGAGCCGCCTGTGCTGCTCGTCCAGAAGGACGCCACCGTGGTCGCCCTGGCCACCGACGACGCCCTGGCTGACGCGAGCCTGCTCGAGGCCCTCGCCACCGCCCTGGGGTCGGAGTGCCGCATCGGCGTCGGCGGCCGGGCGTCGGCGCGCGAGGACTACCCGCGTTCGTTCCGCGAGGCGTCCCAGGCACTGCGGCTCGGACGCCACGTGGCCCACGCCGCGCCGGTGCTCCGCTACGACGACCTCGGCGTTTTCCGCCTGCTGTCCGGGAGCGCCGATCCCGAGGGACTCGACGTCTTCGTGCGAGACCTGCTCGGCCCGCTGGTCGAGTACGACGCCGACCGCGGCACCGATCTGGTCGAGACGCTCGCCCGCTACCTCGACACCGGGGGGAGCTACGACGCCACAGCCGCAGCGCTCACGATCGGCCGCACCACCGTGCGCTACCGCATCCGCCGGGTGGCGGCGCTGACCGGGCACGACCTGCGCGATCCCGAGACGAGGTTCCAGCTGCAGCTCGCGACGCGCGCGTGGGCGACCCGCCGGTCTGCGGGAACGGCCTGATCAGGTCGCGGGCGTGCGCTCGTTGTAGACCCCGGCCGGCTCCTGGCCCGAGAGCGCCTGGATGGCGGTCATCAGCTCGTCGGTCAGCTCGCGCCGCGCCTTGCCGGGCGGCATACCGGCGAACCGGTCGCCGACGCGGATCGGCGTACCGAAGCGGACCGTGACCTTCGCCAGCCTCGGCATCGAGGCACCGATCGGCTGCAGCTTGTCGGTGCCGATGAGGCCGACGGGCAGGATCGGGGCACCCGACGTCAGTGCCAGCTGCGCTACCCCGGTGCGCCCGCGGTAGAGCCGGCCGTCGCGCGACCGGGCACCCTCGGGATAGATGCCGAACGCATCGCCACGGGCGAGCACCTCGAGCGCGATGTCGAGGGACGCGATCGCCGACGCCGTGTTGTCGCGGTCGACCGGGATGCAGCCCAGCGACTCGAACCAGACCCTGCTGATGGTGCCCTTGATCCCGGTGCCGGTGAAGTAGTCCTCCTTGGCCAGGAAGACCACCTTGCGCGGCACGATCATCGGCAGGACGACGCTGTCGGCGAAGGACAGGTGGTTGGCCGCGACGAGGACCGGCCCGGTGGCCGGGATGTTGTCCAGGCCCTCGACCGTCGGTCGCCAGATCGCCTTCGCGACCGGCGGCAGCACGGCGTGCCCCACCTCGTACAGCATTCGGCGCGCACCTCCTGAGTCCGGGGCACAGCCTGTCAGCACCGTCGTCGGGCCCGCGCCTCGACCCGCCGCTACTCCCGGGTAGGTGACGGCCGACCGGACGCCGAGGCGGGCGGCGGATCGCGCCGGACGCGACTGCTAGGTGGCCGCCGACTCGGTCCAGTGCGGGGCCTTGAGGTCGCGCTTGAGGATCTTCCCGGACGCGTTGCGCGGCAGCACGTCGACGACCTCGACCGTGCGGGGGCACTTGTAGTGCGCGAGCCGTTCGCGGGTGAAGGCGATGAGCTCGTCGGGGTCGATGGTCTCGCCGGGCTTGGGGGCCACGACTGCGTGCACCGCCTCGACCCAGACCGGGTGCGGGATCCCGAAGAC
>JAKOVT010000491.1 GCA_029781935.1 Actinomycetes bacterium
CGTCTCGTCGAGCCCGGGCTCCTGCGCGAGCATCCCGACGGTGTAGCCGGGGCTGAGGATCGCGTCGCCGTTGGACGTGTGGTCGAGGCCGGCCATGATCTTGAGCAGCGACGACTTGCCGGCGCCGTTGGGACCGACCACGCCGATCTTGGCCCCGGGCAGGAACGACAGCGTGACGTCGTCGAGGACGACCTTGTCGCCATGCGCCTTGCGGGCCTTGCGGAGCGTGTAGATGTACTCAGCCACGTACGTGTCCTGACCTGGAGCGTCGTCGGAGGGATGCGGGGTCCAGCCTACTTGGCGCGCCAGGGCCGGCCAGCCGGTGGAGCGCGCCCCTAGTCGCCGCCCGCCTCGCCGAGCAGGTCGCGTGCGACCGTCTCGGCCGAGCGACGTCCTTCGGGGCTGCGGCCGAGCGCCGCCAGGAAGTCGGCGCGGTCGACGCGCAGCAGCCGGGTCTGCTCGGCCGCGGTGACCGTGGCGGTGCGCGGCACGTCGAGCAGCAGGGCGATCTCGCCGAAGCCGTCGCCGGGTCCGAGGTCGTGACCTGCCGATCCGTCGACGACCACCGAGCAACGGCCGCCGTCGACGACGAAGTAGGCGTCGCCGCGGTGGCCCTGGACGACGACGTCCTCGCCCTCCCGCACGTCGACCCAGGCCGCCGAGCGCGCCACGCGGTCGAGGCCCGCGGGCGGCAGACCCGAGAGGAACGACACCCCTCGCAGGCGCGCGAGCACGTCGACGCGGAAGACCGCCCGGTCGTCGAGCGGGCGGAGCCGCTGGAGCACGACGACCGACGCGGCGGCCATGCCGATGCCGAGGGGCACGAACGCCAGGCGCGGCCCCAGCAAGGAGACGAGCACCGGAGCGAGGAGCGCACCCGAGGTGTAGCCCACGATCGACAGCGACTCCCAGAGCGCCATGACGCGCAGCAGCGCGGAGTCGACGACGGCGCGCTGCACGAGGGTCTCGGCCGACAACGATCCGATGGTGCCCGTGAGCCCGACGACCACCAGCAGCGCTGCGGCCACGCCCAGCGACGCCGCGAGACCGACCGATGCGGCGACCAGGCCCGAGGCCATCACCCCGAGCACGAAGGGCGGAGCGAGCCGGCGCCGGTAGGCCAGGCCCGCGCCGGCCAGGGCGCCGAGGATGATGCCGATCGCCGGCATGCCGACGAGGAGGCCCTGCGCCGCCTCGCCCTCGCCGAGCGCGTCGGCGGCGAACGAGACGCTGAGGATCTCCAGCGCCGATCCGGCCAGGTAGCTCAACGAGCTGAGGGCGACCAGCAGCATCACCGCGTGGTCGCGGCCCACAGACCGCAGCCCCGCGACGACGCCGTCGACCTCGTCGTCCTCGTCCGGAGCACCGGACGGCAGCCGCAACCGCGTGCAGGCCAGCGCCGCGAGCAGCAGCAGGAGCACGCCGAGGCCCGGCGCCAGCCAGGCCGATCCCGCCGCGGCCAGCACACCGGCGACCGCCGGTCCGACGAAGTTGCCGACGCCGTTGACGAACGAGGTGGTGCTGTTGGCCCGCACCAGAGCCGCCGGGGTGGAGGCGAGCTGCGGCAGCGCCGAGTAGTGCGTCGGCCGCGACGCCGAGTGCGCGATGTTGACCACGGCGGCTGCGACGACGACAGCCAGCAGCGGCCCCTGCACGAGGATCAGCAGCGTCACCACCGACAGCAGCACGGCGGTCGCGGCGTACGACACCGCCAGCCGCGTTCCCCGCGACATCGCCGCGCCGACGTCACCGATGAACGGCGCCACCAGCGCCGCTGGGAGGTAGGCGAAGCCCAGCGCGAGGCCGGCGAAGGTCGCGCCTCCCCCGGCGAACGCGTAGAGGGTGACGGTGACGGCCGTCATCGAGTCGGTGACCTCGAGGCCGGCGTACGCCGCCAGCACCCGGCCGAGCCGTCCACCCCGCCCCATGGCCGCCCCCTCGCGCGGAGGCTAGCCAGGTCGACCGATGCGCGTCCGGGAGTCGACCGCGTCTGCTGTGTCGTCTGCCGACACGACGAGAGCCTCAGGCTGCGGGTGGCCTGCTGACGTCGGGGCGGTCGACGCCGGGAACCGCCCACTCGCTGGGCAGGGTGTCGGGCACCTGCACGCGGGACGCCGCGGCGCTCTCGACCTCGCGCAACAGGTCCGAGGTCTGCGGACCGCGACGCGCCCTCTCGAAGCGCGCGTACCCGCGGTTCAGGTTGTGCGCCACCAGTTCTGCGTCGACCTCGACGACGGTGACCTGCTGGCCGTCGCGCTCGAACTCGCGCTGCTTGGGCTTCCCGACGACCACGACGGGCTCGCCCTTGTGGACCGACCGGGCGACGTTCTCCGCGAGCCCGCGCCAGGCCGACACCGACAGGAAGGTCGTCTTCTCGATCCAGCGCTCGGCTCGCTTGTCGTAGTAGCTGTTGTCGGCGGCCAGACGGAACGTCGCGACGGTGCCGCCCGGCGTGTCGCGCAGGCGCACGTCGCTGACCACGTTGCCGACCAGGGTGACGCTGGACTGCATGGCTCCTCCTCGAAGGCGGGGACCGGCTCGTCCCGGTCCGCTGCACCGGACCCTGCCGATCGCGACGGACGCGACGGCCTCGACGAGGTCGAGCGGCTGTGGACGGCGCACCGACGGGCGCGTCCTGGGGACGCGGCACAATGGTCCCGGCTCCGCGAGGAGCGCAGCGCCCGTAGCTCAACGGATAGAGCCGCCGGTTTCTACCCGGCTGGTTGGGGGTTCGAATCCCTCCGGGCGCACCTCCGGGCGCACCTCCGGGCGCTCCGTTCGCACGGTGCGCCGCCGCACGCTGTCCACGTCGGCTCCACGCCGATCCCGGCCCACTACGCCGAACGGGGGAACCCACTACTGCGCGTGGAGATCTGGCCGGTCGGCTGAGGCCAGGGCCGCACCCGTCCGCCTACGCTGCCGCGATGCAGGGTCGGAACCGGATTCTGGGCGGGAAGGAGCAGCAGTCGCTCGCCCGCCCGGTCGGGTTGTTCGCGCTCACCAGCGCGCTGGCACTGGCGGTCACCTCGTTCGCCGTGGTGCTGCTGCTGCGCGACAGCAGCCGCGAGCAGGCCATCGCGGAGGCGAAGTCCATCACCCACACCTACGCACAGGCTGTCGTCGAGCCCGCCCTCACCGACGAGCTGCTGGCCGGTGACCCCGCCGCTCTCAAGGCGTTCCGCGAGTCCGCCGGACCGCACCTCGTCGACGACCGCGTCACCCGGATCAAGCTCTGGCGTTCTGACGGCACGATCGTCTACAGCGACGAGCCGCGCCTGATCGGCCAGCGCTTCGAGCTCGAGCCCGCGCTCACCGACGTGATGCGCAACGGTGCCGACGAGGCGGAGATCGGTGACACGCACAACGCGGAGAACGTCTTCGAGCAGGGCGACGACGTCGTGCTCGAGGTCTACACGCGCGTGCGGACACCGTCTGGGCAGTCGGCGCTGTTCGAGGAGTACGTGCCCTACGACCGTGTTCAGGACCAGGGAATGCAGATCTGGTGGACGTTCGCGCCCGTCGTGATCGCCGCGCTGGCGCTGCTCTGGCTCGTCCAGCTGCCTGTCGCCTGGTCCATGGCCCGCAAGATCCGCGACGGCCAGCAGGACCGCGAGCGCCTGCTGCGACGGTCGCTCCGCGCGTCCGACGCCGAGCGGCGTCGGATCGCGACCGACCTCCACAACGGGGTCGTGCAGACGATGGCAGGGGCGGCGTACTCGCTGGGCGCGGTCGAGAACCAGCTGCCCGGCGACACGCCCGCGAGCGCGAAGGAGCGCCTGGCCGAGGCGTCGACGGCGACCCGGGCGTCGCTGCGCGAGCTGCGCAGCCTCCTCGTCGACATCTATCCTGCGCGGCTGCGCGACGTCGGCATCGAGGCGGCGCTGCACGACCTCGTCTCCCCGCTCCAGGCGCGCGGTGTCGCGGCCACGGTGTCCGTGCGGCTCCCCGAACGGCCTCCCGAGGAGGTCGAGGTGCTGCTCTACCGAACCGCCCAGGAGGCGCTGCACAACGTGCGCGACCATGCCGAGGCGACCCGGGTCGATGTCGATCTGCGCGGCGACGATCACGGCTGGACGCTGACCGTCGACGACGACGGCCACGGGCTCGACGACGACGCGCGCGCCCTCCTGTCGAGCACCAGCAGGGTGCGCGGCGCGGCGGGCGAGCACATGGGGCTGCTGCTGCTCAGGGAGATGGCCCGCGACTCCGACGGCGTGCTGTCGGTCGGTGCGTCGTCGCTCGGCGGCGTACGGGTGTCGCTCATCATCGACGGCCCGGAAGGGGAGGACTGAGCGATGCAGACGAGCGACCGCGAAGCAGTGCGTGTCCGTGTGATGGTCGTCGACGACCACCCCGTGGTGCGCTCCGGGCTCGGCGGTCTGATCTCGTCCGACCCCGGGCTCGAGCTCGTCGCCTCCGTCGACTCGGGAGAGGCGGCGCTGCTCGAGGTCGCGGAGCCCGGGATCGACCTGGTCCTCATGGATCTCCAGCTCGGTGGCATGGACGGCGCCGAGGCCACTCGTCGCGTGCGCGACATCGCGCCCGAGGTGGCCGTGGTGGTGCTCACCGCGTCGCACGACCGCGACGACATCCTGCGCGCGTTCGACGCCGGCGCCCAGGGCTACGTGCTGAAGGACGCCAGCCCGGAGGACCTGCTCGCCGCCATCCACGCCACGATGCGTGGCGAGTCGCCGATGGCATGGCGCACTGCCCGCGCCCTCGTCGATGCCCGCGGTTCCACCCCTGGTGCCGAGGCGTCTGCGCCGGCCACGACCCGCGACGCCGTCGTCGTCCCCTATCTGACCGCTCGGGAGCGCCTGCTGCTGGCGCTCGTGACCGAGGGTCGCAGCGACGACGAGATCGCGGTGCAGCTGGATGCGTCGCCCGACGAGGTTGCGGCAGAGCTCGCATCCGTGCTGCCACGTCTGGGCGCGAGCGACCGTTCCGGCGCTGCCGCCTGGGGCGAGCGGCACCTCTAGGCGCCCGTTCGCGGCGCCGTCTCTGCGGCGTGCTGGGATGTGCGCGTGGGACGGATGGCGGTGGAGAGCCTGGGCTCGGGCGACGACGTCGTGCTCGTGCACGGCGCGCTCAGCTGGGGTCGCGACACCTTCGCCGAGCAGCTGCACCTCGCCGACCGCGTGCGGCTGCACGTGGTCGACCGTCGCGGGTACGCCGCAGCCGCTCCTCCCGTCCCGGGCGAGGTCGGGTGGCCGGTCGACGTACCGGACCTGATCGGGCTGCTCGAGCGGCTCGGGGGCGCGCACGTCGTCGGGCACTCCTACGGCGGCGTCGTGGCATTGATCGCAGCCGGGGCCAGGCCCGAGCTCGTGCGCTCGCTCGTCGTGGTCGAGCCACCGGTGTACGACCTCGCCGACGACCCGGAGGTGGCCGCGCTCGCGGCCCGGATCGGCGCGGTGTTCGAGGGCGGACCGCAGCTCACGCCCGAGGACTTCTACGCGCAGTGGGCCTCGCTCGTGCTGGGGCTGCACGACCGCGTCATCCGGTACGCCGAGCACCACTGGTCTCCGGAGCACCGCGGCGCCGCCGACGCCACCCGCCTCGAGGCGCTGCCCACGGCGGAACCGGTCCGCTGGGAGGGCGTGCGCGTCGTGGAGCGCAGGGTCGTGGTCTCCGGCGGGTGGCCGACGGAGCACCGTCGCGCGGCGGCCCGGCCCGAGGGCGCGCTGGCGGCCCGGGCGTTCCAGCTCGCAGCGGCGGGGGTCGCGGAGCGCGCCGGCGTCGGGATCACCCGCTTCGACGGGTCGGGCCACACGCCGCAGCTCACCGAGGCCGCGGCGTTCGACGCGCTGCTGCTGCGCACCTGGGGAGGGGCCTGACCAGCGGGGCCGCGCCGCCGGTCACAACCAGCCGCGCTCCTCTGCGACGCGCACGGCCTCCGCGCGGGTGCGCGTGGCGGTCTTGGTGATCGCCGACGAGAGGTGGTTGCGCACGGTGCCCTCCGACAGGTGCAGCGCACGGGCGACATCGGCGATCGTCCCGCCGCCGCGCGCCGCCACCAGGACGTCGCGCTCGCGCTCGGTCAGCGGGCTCCGACCCATGGCCAGACTCTCCGCGGCGAGGCTGGGATCGACGACGCGCTCGCCGGCCGCGACGCGCCGGATGGCATCGGCGAGCTGTGCAGCCGGGGCGTCCTTCACCAGGAAGCCCGAGGCCCCGGCCTCCATGGCGCGGCGGAGGAAGCCCGGACGGCCGAAGGTCGTCAGCACGAGCACGCGGCAGGAGGGGATCGCCCCGGTGAGCACGCGCGTGGCCTCGATCCCGTCGAGACCGGGCATCTCCACGTCGAGGAGAGCGACGTCGGCGGCATGCGCTCGAGCGGCACCGAGCACGTCGTCGCCGCGATCGACCTCGGCGACGACCTCGAGGTCGGTCTCGAACGACAGGAGGGCGGCGAGCGCACCGCGGACGAGATTCTGGTCGTCGGCCAGCAGCACGCGGATCACGGCTGCATCACCGCTGCGAGGCGGAACCCGCCGCCGGGACGAGGGCCGGCCTCGAGCACGCAGCCCGCGCGCTCGGCCCGTCGGCGCAGGCCGTCGAGCCCGAACCCGGGCGCGACCGCGAGCGTCGCGTCGGCGGGTCCGTCGTCGAGCACCTCGACCCGGTCGGGCGCCACGTGCACCGTGCACCGGCGGGCCCCGCTGTGCCGGACGACGTTCGTGACGCCCTCGCGCACGACGTGGGCGAACACCGCGCGCAGCCGTCCCGGGACCTCGTCGACCGCGGTCGGCAGGTCCGGCTCGATGCCCGCGGCGCGCAGTGCCTGGCGGGCCGACGCGAGCTCGCCGGCGAGCGACACGTCGCGGTAGTCGCCGACGGTCGAGCGGACGTCCGACAGCGCCTCGCGGGAGAGCCGCTCGATGTCGGCCAGCTCCGCTCGGGCACGTTCCAGGT
>JAKOVT010000018.1 GCA_029781935.1 Actinomycetes bacterium
GGCCGTGATGACGAGGTAGTCGACCTCGGTCATCGCGGCCATCTGCTCGGCGACGGCCTCGACGTCGCCCTCGACCTTGACGGCGATCATCGCGGCGCGGGGGAAGCCCACCTGCAGCGGGTCGGTGACCGCGACGATCTGCATGACGCCGGACTCGATGAGCCGCTGGACGCGCTGGCGCACCGCGGCCTCCGACAGGCCGACCGCCTTGCCGATGGCTGCGTAGGGACGGCGGCCGTCCTGCTGCAGCTGCTCGATGATCGCCTTGCTCACGTCGTCGAGGCCGACGTGAGGGGCTCGGTCGCGGGTCACCACGGAGGTGATCGTGGAGGACGCCTCCGGCACTTGGCAAGCGATTCCGTGGCTTTCGGGGAAGAATTCTGCGAAATCTGTCGGAACTGGGCGCTTCCTCTATCGGGAACCGAACCCGGCGTCTAAGGTGACCACCGCCGGGCCGCGCGGACGCGACACCCGGCGCTCGTCCCCGTCGGCTCGCACGAGGCGGGGGCGGCCAGCACCACTGTCGTCACCGATCCTCGAGAGGAAAGACCCATGGCCCACTACGCGGTCGTCAACCCCGCGACCGGCTCCGTCGTCAAGGAGTACCCGACGATCGGCGACGCCGACCTCGACAGCGCGCTCGCGCGCGCACACGCCGCACTCGGGCCCTGGGGTCGCGGCACCACCGTGGCCGAGCGCGCCGAGATCATCCGCCGTGTGGGCCAGCTGCACGAGCAGCGCAAGCTCGAGCTCGGCGAGATCATCGCCCGCGAGATGGGCAAGCCGGTGGAGCAGGGGGTGGGTGAGGTCGAGTTCAGCGCCGCCATCTACGAGTACTACGCCGACAACGCCGAGACGTTCCTGGCCGACGAGCCGATCGAGCTCCTCGCGGGCGAGGGCACCGCGATCATCCGTCGTAGCCCGGTAGGCGTGCTCCTCGGGATCATGCCGTGGAACTTCCCCTACTACCAGGTCGCGCGCTTCGCCGGCCCGAACCTCATCATCGGCAACACCGTGCTGCTCAAGCACGCGGGGCAGTGCCCGGAGTCGGCCGCCGCGATCGAGCAGATCTTCCACGACGCCGGCGCGCCCGCCGACGCCTACATCAACATCTACGCGACCAACGACCAGGTGTCCACGCTCATCGCCGACCCGCGCGTGCAGGGCATCTCGCTCACGGGCTCCGACCGCGCGGGCGCGGCCGTGGCCGAGCAGGCCGGCCGCCACCTCAAGAAGGTGGTGCTCGAGCTCGGCGGCAGCGACCCGTTCATCCTGCTCGGCACCGACGACATGGACGCGGTCGTCGAGGCCGCTGTCTTCGCACGCATGGACAACGCCGGCCAGGTCTGCAACGGCGGCAAGCGCTTCATCGTGATCGAGCACCTCTACGACGAGTTCGTGGAGAAGTTCACCGCCGCCGTCACGGGCATGCAGTACGGCGACCCCTCGGCCGAGGGCACGGCGTACGGCCCGATGTCCTCCGCCACCGCGGCCGACAACCTCGAGGCGCAGGTCGCGCGGGCGACGGCAGAGGGTGCGGTCCTGGTCGGCGGCAAGCGCGAGGGCAACTTCGTGCAGGGCGGCGTGCTCATGAACGTCGACCCGAGCAACTCGGCGTACGGGGAGGAGTTCTTCGGCCCCATCGCGCAGGTCTACAAGGCCGCCGACGAGGCCGAGGCGGTGCGCATCGCCAACGACACCAAGTACGGCCTGGGCAGCTACCTGTACACCAACGACCCGGAGCAGGCGGACCGGGTGGCCGACCAGATCGAGGCCGGCATGGTCTACGTGAACTGCGTCGGCGCGGACGGCGTCGAGCTGCCCTTCGGCGGTGTGAAGGCCTCGGGCTTCGGCCGCGAGCTCGGCCGCTACGGCATGGAGGAGTTCGTCAACAAGAAGCTCATCCGCGTCAACGCCTGAGCCTCAGCCCGTCCGAGGGGCCCGCACCGCCACCGGTGCGGGCCCCTCGGGCTCGAGGTACCGCGGACGGGGCGGATGTGCAGGCTCAGTCGACGAACTGCGACACGAGGTCGTCGACCTCGGCGTCGATGGCCGCCAGGCGCTCCCTCTCCAGCGCGTGCTCGGCGTCGCGGAGGGCGGCGAGGCGCTGGTCGATCTCGGAGAGGCTCAGCTCGGTCGACGTGGGTCGGACCGTGGCGGTGGTCATCGGACGCTCCTTGGTCGTGCGGATCGGACGTGCTCGACGCTACGCCGGGCGATGCAACCGGTTACAGGGGGCGCGCCGGAGCGTGGCGGGCGACACACCGCACCCGAGTCGTCACACGCCGTCGGATGTCCACGCGGCGAAGTCCTCCGCCCGGACGTTGCTGCCGCAGAGCACCGTCGCGACGCGACGGCCGACGAAGCGCGCGGGATCCTCGAGGACGGCCGCGGCACCGAGCGCGGCCGAGGGCTCGACGATCAACCCGGTCGCGTCCAGCAGGAGGCGCATCGACCGCGTGATGCTGGCCTCCTCCACGAGCACGACGTCGTGCAGCACCTCGAGGAGGTCGGCGAGCACCTCCGGGATCGGGAACCGGCCCGCGACCCCGTCGGCGATGGTGTGGACGCCCTCGGTCGTCACGACGGTGCCTGCGCGCCACGAGAGAGCCATGGCGGGGGCGCCGAGGGGCTGGACGCCGACCACCTCCGTGCTCGGCGACAGCTCGCGCATCACGAGTCCGGCCCCCGCTGGCGAGCGCGCCGCCGCCGAGTGCCACGAGGACGATGTCGGGGGCCGGCCCTCGCTCCACGAGCTCCAGTGCGATCGTCGCCGCACCGACGCATGTCGACACGTCGAGGCTGTCTTCGACGAGGTGAGCTCCGGTGGCCGCAGCGTGCTCGCGCGCGAGGACGCGCGGCAGCTCGATGTCGCTCCCTTCGAGATGGACGATCGCGCCGAGGGACCGCATCCGCGCGACTTTCAGCGGGTTCGCGTTCTGGGCTGCGAAGACGGTGACGGGGATGCCACGGCGGCCCGCGCTGTAGGCGAGCGCCAGACCCAGGTTGCCTGCGCTGGCGCACACGGCGCCGGGACGATCGCGCGTCTCGATGCTCGCGAGCGCCGTGTCCGTACCGCGGCCCTTGAAGCTGCGGACCGGGTTGACCGTCTCGACCTTCACCTGCAAGGAGCACCCGAGGGCGCTGCTCAGCCCGGTCGGCTCGAACTGCGGCGAGTCGAGGAACACGGGGTCGATGCTGCCGATCGCCTGCCGGACGTCGTCGAGGTCGAAGCGCACCATCTCCCGGATGCTACCGAGGACGCTCCTCGTGACCGGTCCGACGTGGCGTGCTCGAGGGGCCGCCCCTCCGGCTGCGCGTGAGGTCGTCAGCGGCGGCGACGACGGCGGCGAGAGCGCGGACGAGCCGGTCGGCATCGGCGTCGTCGGCGAAGGGCGGCACGAGCCGCACCGACACCTCGAGCTGCACGGCTGCGATCCCACTGCCGAGCGCCCACTGCACCAGCGTCGCGGGACCGCGTGCAGGGAAGCGCTGGTCGAGCAGCGTCGCGACGCCGGCGTCCTCGAGCGCGCGGCGCGCTTCGAGTGCGAGGTCCGACGCCGTGCCGCCCGGCACCGCGCCGGTCCCGACCTCGACCACCTGGTCGGTGGAGCGCATCGCGTGCAGGTCGAGCACCACCGCGGGGGACAGGGCGGCGACGGCGTCCTTGAAGCTGTGCTCGACGTCCCACGACGGGTCACCCATGCCGGAGGTCTCCACCACCGCAGCCGCACCGGTGAGCTCGGCGAGCAGCAGGGCGAGGCCGCCGGTCCACATGTCTGCGCGCTTGGGGGCGCCGTCGCGCACGTGCGGCACGGCGTGCGGCGCGGTCACCACGACGCCGGATCCCTGTCGTACCAGGCGATCCCGATGCCCTGCGATGCCCAGCACGTCGTCCTCGAGGTGCAGCCAGCGCTCGACGAGCGGCGACATCATCCGGGGCACCGCGTCATGCAGGCAGGATGCCGTACCGATCAGACCTCGACCGCGAGGATCGGAGTCGTCGTCGGAGCGGTCGAACCGCCGGCCGGCTCGACGGTGACGCCGACGCCGGAGGCGCCCGCGAGCTCGCCCTGCAGCACCAGTGCGCTCCGGTCGCCGCTCGGGACGAACCCGGCCGAGACCGGAGCCCCGCTGCCGTGGAGGTACCAGACCTGGTAGGTCGAGCCGGCGGGCGCAGGAGGGAGCCCGTCGGTCACGAGCACAGCCTCGCCCAGCGACTGCGAGGCCACCACCGCGGCGCGGCCACCGGTGGTGGCGCGCGCTGTCGAGGTGGTGGCGTCGGGAGCGGTCAGCACCCGCGTGACGTCGTCGGCCGAGGCGACGACCGACTGCAGCTGCCGGTCGAGCTGCACCGCTCGCACGGTCGCGGCGCCGGCGAGCAGGGCGAGCGCGGCCGCGACGCCGACCAGCCACCGCGACGGGCGGCGCGTGCGGCGGCGGTCGGCGAGCTGGTCGACGAGCGGCTCGGAGGCCGCCGTCGCGTCGGTGATCACGGCGCGCTCGTCCACGGGCGGCAGCGGGCGCACCTGGGAGATACCGGCGAGCACCGACGAGCGCAGCCGCTCCGGCGGCGCCGCGGCGACGGTGTCGGCGAGCGCGCCCGCGGCCTCGCGCAGGGAGGCGACCTCGGCCCGGCAGGACTCGCACGACTGCAGGTGGCGCTCGAAGGCCGCTGCCTCGTCGGGGCCCAGCGCGTCCAGGGCGTAGGCGCCCGAGAGCGCGTGGACGTCGGGCGTCTCGCTCGTCATGACTCCACCCCCAGCGTGTCGCGCAGCCGGATCATCCCGTCGCGCATCCTCGTCTTCACCGTGCCCAGCGGTACACCCAGGAGGTCGGAGACCTCGCGGTAGGTGTAACCACCGAAGTACGCGAGCGTCACGGCCTCGCGCTGCACCTCGGTCAGCGAGTCCAGCGCGCGGCGCACGCGCGCCGAGTCCAGTCGTGCCGCCACGGTCTCCGAGACGACGTCGTACGCCGGACCGACCCCGACCGCTGCGTAACGCCGGTCGCGCTCCTGTGCGCTCTCCGCCGACCTGACGCGGTCGGCAGCACGTCGGTGCGCGATCGTGAGCATCCACGCCACCGCCGATCCGCGCGCGGCGTCGTACCGCGCCGACTGGCGCCAGATCTCGAGGTAGGACTCCTGCGCCACCTCCTCGGCCTGCGCCGGGTCGCGGACGACCCGGCGTGCGAGGCCGTGGACGCGGTCGACCGTGAGGTCGTAGAGCTCGGCGAACGCCGACTCGTCGCCACGGCTCGACCGGGCGAGGAGGTCGGCAAGGCGGGCCTGGTCGCCCCCGCCCGAAGGCGGGGGCGACGCGTCGGGCTCCACGCGCTCGAGCATCCCAGAGTCCTCGTCGTCCGGCAGTTCAGGACTTCGGGAGGAGGACGCCGTCGATGAGGTAGACGGTCGCGTTGGCCGTCGGCACATTGCCGCACACGACCTTGGCCGAGCCGTTGACCGTGAAGCTGTCTCCCGATCCGGTGACCGTCAGGGTCGCGCCCTCGAGCGTCTTGTGCTCTCCCGCGAGCTCGTCGGGCGTGAGCCGGCCCGGCACCACGTGGTAGGTGAGGACCTTGGTCAGCAGGCCCTTCGGGTCGGCCATCGCCGCGTTCACCGTCTTCGAGCCCAGCGCCGTGAAGGCGTCGTCGGTGGGAGCGAACACGGTGATGCCCTGCGCTGTGTTGAGCGAGTCCACCAGCCCCGCCTTCGACACGGCGGCGACCAGGGTGGAGAGCACCGGGTTGTGCGACGCGGCGGTCGCCACCGGGTCGGTCGCCATCCCGTCGAACGAGCCCGGTCCGGAGGCGGGTACGGCGGCGCAGGCGTCGCCGAACACCTGGTCCGACGCCGCCATCGCGGATGCCGACGCCATCGGGCTCGAGCTCATCGGCGTGGGGGTCATCGGGGTCGTCGCCGCGGTGCCGGTCGACGACGAGCCGCAGGCGGCGAGCGCGAGCGGGAGTGCGAGCACGGTCGCGGCGATGGCTCCGCCGCGCAGGGCGCGAGAGGTCATGGGGTTCTCCTCGGTTCGTCGGGGGACCGGTGCCGGTCGGCTCCCGGGTCTCTCGTGCTGTGTTCGGAGCCGTCGCGGGCGCGGATTGGTGCGACCGCCGGATGCCTCAGGAGACCTGGACCACGACCTCGTGCCAGCCTTGGGCGCCCGAGGGGAACGGGGTGAGCCGCTCCGCGGGCTGGGTGGCGCCGCGTCGGTCGGTGGCACGCGCGCGCACGGTGTGCCGGCCGGGCGCGGCGTCCCACTCGATCACCCACTGCCGCCAGGTGTCGTCGGACGGCGCGCCGCCCAGACGAGCCGTGCGCCAGGGCCCGTCGTCGACCTGCACCTCCACGCGTGCGATGCCGCGGTGCTGCGCCCAGCACACGCCGGCGATCGCGGCCCGCCCGGCTCGGACGGTGGTCAGCGGCCGCGGCACGTCGATGCGCGCCATCGTGCGCACCGGCGCGTCGATGGCCCAGCCGCGGCGCGTCCAGTACGCCTGCTCCGCGGCGTACGTCGTCGCCACGATCTCGGTGAGCCACTTGGTGGCGGACACGAAGCCGTAGAGGCCGGGCACGACGAGGCGCGCGGGGAAGCCGTGCTCCGCCGGCAGCGGCTCGCCGTCCATCCCGACGGCCACGAGCGCGTCCCGCCCGTCGAGGACCGCCGCGACGGGAGTGCTCGCCGACCAACCGTCGACGGAGCGCGAGAGCAGCTGCTCCGCGGCCGGGTCGACACCGGTGCGGTCGAGGAGGTCGGCCAGCCGCACCCCGAGCCAGCGCGCGTTGCCGACGTAGGGGCCACCGACCTCGTTGGAGACGCAGGTGAGCGTGAGGTCGCGCTCGACCAGCGGCATCGCGAGCAGCTCGTCGTACCGGATCTCGACGGGGTCGCTGACCATTCCACCGATGCGCAGCGACCACGTCGCCGGGTCGACCTGCGGTACGACGAGCGCGGTGTCGACGCGGTAGAAGTCGGCGGGCGGCACGCGGAAGGGGGTCACGTCGGCGACGCCGACCTCGACGTCGGCGGGCAGCGCCGGAGCAGGGTCCGCGGGGGCCGGCAGCCGTACGGCCCGCAGGAGCGCGGCCTGGGCCTCCCGGGCCCGGCGCACCGCCTCGCCGGTGCCCGCCGCGAGCGCAGCGCCCACGCCCACGCCCACGACACCGAGCACGACGGTGCGCCGGTCGGGTCCGGTGCCCGGACCCGGGTCGTCGCCGCGGGTCGCCGATCGGGTGAGGAGCAGGAACGCGCCCACGGCGACGACCGCGCCGGCCAGCGAGGGCACGGCGTCGACCGGCTGCGCGACGGGGGCGAGCAGCGCGGCTGCCGCGGCTGCGACGGCGATCAGGGCCACGAGCGCGGTGCCCGCCGCCCGGTTGCGGCGAGCCAGCAGACCCGCGCACGCGCCCGCGACGACCACCGCGAGCCCGAGGCCGGCGACCAGAGCGGGCTTGTCGTTGTTCCCGAGGCGCTGCACCGCGATCTGCTCGAGCCAGGTGGGCACGCTGCGCACCACCACGCCTCCCGCCACCGCCAGAGGGGAACGGGCCGGATCGGTCAGCGCCGCGAGGAGATGGGCGCCGGCCACGCCGAGGAGCAGCGCGGCCACGCCGCAGAGGGCGGCGAGGGCACGGTCGGTGGTGGGGTGTCGAGATCGCATACCCCTGGTTCGGAGCGGCCGGCGCGACGGATGGCCCGGTCGACGTCGGATCCGCTCAGCGGCGCAGCGCGTCGAGGCCGAGCAGTGCGACGTGCAGCGACAGGCACGACTCGACGGAGTCGAGGTCGACCGACAGCACGCGCTCGATGCGGTGCAGCCGCTCGTAGAACGACGGGCGCGACAGGTGAGCGGCGTCGGCCGCCGCCGACTTGTTGCGGCCGGTGCCGAGGTAGACGCGCAGGACGCCGACGAGGTCGGTGCCGTGCTGCGCGTCGTGGGCGAGCAGCGGTCCGAGCTCGCGCTCGACGAAGGTCTGCAGCCGGTCGTCGTCGCGCAGCAGGTGCAGCAGCCCGCGCAGCCGCACGTCGGGCAGGCGGTAGTAGGGACGCGGCACGCCGTCGTTGCTCGACGGCGCGGCGTCGGCGACCTGCGCCGCCTCCAGGAACGCCCGGCGGACGTCGCGGACCGACGCCACGACCGAGCCGACCGCCATCACCCAGTCGTCGCTGGCGACCCGGGCCGTCCCCACCCGCTTGGTCAGGGCGGCGGACAGCCGCTCGAGCGCCCGGTCGACGTCCTCGCGCGGCGGCAGCGAGAGCAGGACGCCGACGGTGGTGTCGTCGACGCCGCCGACGAGGGCCGAGGCGCGGGTGTCGCGCACTGCCGCCGACACCGTCTCGGAGAAGTCGCGCAGCCGCTCCTGGGCCTCGAGCGCCGGACCGTACGGCCCGCCGGCCAGTCGCAGCAGCACCGACACGAGCGCGCGGCCCTCCAGCGGCACGCCGAGCGCCTGCGCCCGCGTCACGGTCTCGGCCGTCGACACCGAGCCGGAGATGAGCCCGGTGAGCAGCGTCCGGTGCGACTGGCGCTCCAGCGACTCGCGATCGCGCTCGACCAGGCGCGCGAGCGCGACCGTGGCCGCTCCGCGCTCGAGCAGCATCGACTCGCGCGCCGTGGGGGCGGCGTCGGTCAGCAGGACCAGCCGACCCCAGTCCTGGCCCCGCGCACCGACCGTGGTGACGAGCCAGCCGCTCCTCTCGTCGTACGCCGTGCGCTCCAGCACCCGGACGGCGCGGCTGCGGTCCTCCCAGCCCGCGAGCACGGCCGCGAGGTCGACGCCGGCCGGGTCGACCGCGAGCACCTGGTGGGCCAGGTTCTCCAGCACCACCGGTCGGCCGGACATGCGCGCGACCTGCCGCACGATCTCGGTCGGCGGTGCGCCGTCGACGGTGAGCTGGGTGAAGGCCGCGTGCACCTCGTCGGACGAGCGCAGCTCGGCGAGCTGGGCGTCGACGATGCGCGCGTGCACCGCCTCGGTGATCGAGGCGAACGGGACCTCGTGCGTCAGCTCGACCAGCACCAGGCCGGTCTCCTCGGCGCGGACGACCATCGGGTCGGGGAGCCGGTCGAAGCGGCGGCCGGTCTCCACCAGCACGCCGGTGACGCCCGCGTCGGCCAGGCCCTGCACCCAGGCGACGAGCCCGTCGGTGTCCTGGGGGAGCAGCACCCCCGTGGTGAGCAGCAGCTCGCCGCCCTGCAGGAGCCGTGCGACGTCGGCGATCTCGGCGGCGTGCGTCCAGCGCACCGGACGGTCCAGGTGCGCCGATCCCGCCCGGACGACGGGCGCGCCGGGGACCACGGTGGGCAGCGCCAGGACCTCCGCCACGGTCGGGTAGATGCCGGCGAGCCGGTCCTCGCCGACCGGCGAGGGGGTGCGGGTCGGCTCCACGCCCCGCAGCGTAGAGGGACCGCTCGACAGACCGTCAAGGCGGGATCCCTACCGTTGCCATCCTGTCGGTTGCACCGGATGCCCCGCAGGGCCGACGGTGACGCCTGGGGGACGGGCGTGTGTGTCGCCTGTGTTACGGGATCCTGGGGTCGTTGGTCACGATCGCGATGCAATCCGTCGCGCAAGCGATCCACGGCGACGGAATCCCTTGTGCCAGGTACCCCCTCATGCGAGGATCGCGCCCGTTCGTCAGTGCCTGGGGGGAGAGCGGCGCGACGCCGCGTGCGGACGAGGGAGGACTCGGGTGCTCGAGCAGGGCCACCAGTACGTCGACGGCGGGTTCCGCCGAGGCTCGCACGACGGCACGCACGACGTCGTGAACCCGGCCACCGGCGAGGTCCTCACCCGCGCCGACCTCGCGACGCCCGACGACGTCGACGCGGCCGTCGCCGCGGCGACGCGCGCCCAGGCCGAGTGGGGTCGAGCGACCCCCGGCGAGCGCGCCGCCGCCCTCACCAGCCTGGCGGCGGTCATGTCCGAGCGCGCCGAGGAGTACGCGCAGGCCGAGACGGCCCAGGCGGGCAAGCCGATCAAGCTCGCGCGCGAGTTCGACGTGCCCGGGTCGATCGACAACGTCTCGTTCTACGCCGGTGCGGCGCGCAACCTCGAGGGGAGGGCGTCGGCCGAGTACGACGGCGCGCACACCTCGGTCATCCGGCGCGAGCCGGTCGGGGTGGTCGCCTCCATCGCCCCCTGGAACTACCCGCTGCAGATGGCCGTCTGGAAGGTCATGCCGGCCATCGCAGCGGGCAACACGATCGTGCTCAAGCCTGCGGAGATCACCCCGATCACCTCGCTCATGCTCGCGGAGGACTGCACGCGCGCCGGACTCCCGAACGGCGTCGTCAACGTCCTCAACGGCCCGGGGCGCGTCGTCGGCGAGGCGATGGTCGCCCACCCCGGCGTCCGGATGACCTCGTTCACCGGCTCGACCCCGGTGGGCCAGCGGATCATGGAGCTCGCGTCGGGCACGGTGAAGCGGGTGCACCTCGAGCTCGGCGGCAAGGCGCCGTTCGTCGTGTTCGACGATGCCGACCTCGACGCCGCGGTGCAGGGGGCGGTCGCCGGCGCGCTCATCAACACCGGCCAGGACTGCACGGCCGCCACCCGTGCGTACGTCCAGCGCCCGCTCTACGACGCGTTCGTGCAGGGCGTGGCCGACGTCATGCGCACGGTGCGCCTCGGCGACCCGACCGACCCGTCGACCGACCAGGGCCCGCTGGTCTCGGTGAAGCAGCGCGACTCGGTCGCAGGCTACGTCGAGCGGGCGCGCGGTTACGGAGCCAAGGTGGTCGTGGGCGGCAGGGCGCCCGACGGGGAGCTGGCGAAGGGCGCCTACTACGAGCCGACCCTCGTCATCGACGTCGCGCAGGACTCCGAGATCGTGCAGCAGGAGCTGTTCGGCCCCGTGCTCGTCGTGCTCCCGTTCGACACCGACGACGAGGGCATCGCGCTGGCGAACGACACGCCGTTCGGGCTCGCCGCGTCAGCCTGGTCGCGCGACACCTTCCGCACCCTGCGCGCCAGCCGCGAGATCCAGGCAGGCTGCGTGTGGATCAACGACCACATCCCGATCATCTCGGAGATGCCGCACGGCGGGTACAAGGCCTCCGGCTTCGGCAAGGACATGAGCCAGTACTCCTTCGACGAGTACACGCAGGTCAAGCACGTCTCGTTCGACATCACCGGAGAGCCCCGCAAGGACTGGCACCGCACGATCTTCGGCGACCGCTGACGCGGGCGCCGACGCACCACCACCCCCCGCCCATGCACGACGACCGCACACCCCCCTCGAACACCCCACGTTCGACATCCCCTGAGGAGACCACGTCATGGCCGAGCGCCCTGGTGACCCGATGATCGAGGCTGTCCGCCGGGCAGCCGCGAGCGGCATGCCCCGCCGACGCGTGCTGCAGGCTGCCGCCCTCGGCAGCGCCGCCGTGGCCGGCTCGTCGCTGCTCGCGGCGTGCGGCACGAAGGGGTCGAACGATAGCTCGGCCAGCGCGGCGCCGACCACGCCCGACAAGTCCGACACCGACAAGACGCTGAACTTCAGCAACTGGCAGCTCTACATCGACGTCGACGAGAAGGACACGAACAAGCGTCCGACCCTCGACGAGTTCAAGGCCAAGACCGGTGTCACGGTGAACTACACCGAGGACATCAACGACAACGACTCGTTCTACGCCAAGATCGCCCCCGCGCTCCGCGCGGGTCAGGACACCGGCAAGGACCTGTTCGCGCTCACCGACTGGATGGCCGCGCGACTGATCCGTCAGGGCTACGTGCAGAAGGTCGACAAGGCCAACCTGCCCAACGTCGACAAGAACCTCATCGACTCGCTGAAGGCTCCGACCTGGGACCCGCAGCGCGACCACTCGGCGCCGTGGCAGTCCGGCGTCACGGGCATCGCCTACAACTCCAAGAAGGTCCCCGAGGTCAAGAACATCGAGGAGCTCCTCACCCGCGCCGACCTCAAGGGCCACGTCACGGTCCTCACGGAGTGGCGCGACACCATCGGCCTCATCCTGCTGCAGCAGGGCAAGGACCCGTCGAACTTCACCGACGACGACTTCATGAACGCCGTCGACTACCTGCAGAAGGCCAACGACGCCGGCCAGATCCGCCAATTCACCGGCAACGACTACTCCGGGCTGCTCGCCGACGGCACCGCCTACGCCTGCATGGCGTGGTCCGGCGACGTCGTCCAGCTCCAGGCCGACAACCCCGACATCAAGTTCGTCCAGCCCGAGGCCGGGATGATGATCTGGGCGGACAACATGATGATTCCGAACATGGCGCAGCACAAGAAGAACGCCGAGCTGCTCATGAACTTCTACTACGACCCGGCGATCGCCGCGCAGCTCACGGCGTACGTCCAGTACATCAGCCCGGTGAAGGGCACGCAGGCGGCGATGGAGAAGGTCGACCCGACCCTCGTCGACAACCAGCTGATCTTCCCGGACGAGAAGTTCCTCTCGCAGACGCACCTGTTCATGGGCGTCGAGGAGGCGACGGAGAAGAAGTACGCCGCGGCGTTCAACAAGGTGAAGGGCTCCTGATACATGACCACCACCCCTGGCGGCGCAGACCTGCGCATCGTCGGTGTCACGAAGCGCTTCGGCGAGTTCGTGGCCGTCGACGACCTCACGCTGACAATCCCTGCAGGGTCGTTCTTCGCGCTGCTCGGCCCGTCCGGCTGCGGGAAGACGACGACGCTGCGCATGGTGGCCGGCCTCGAGGAGCCCACGCAGGGCGCCATCCTCATCGGTGACGACGACGTCACCTGGAACAAGCCGTACAAGCGGCCGGTCAACACCGTGTTCCAGAGCTACGCGCTGTTCCCCCACCTCGACATCTGGGAGAACGTCGCCTTCGGCCTGCGCCGCCAGGGCAAGAAGGACATCCAGAAGCAGGTCGAGGCGATGCTCGACCTGACCGAGCTCTCGGGCCTGGCCCGTCGCAAGCCCCAGCAGCTCTCGGGCGGTCAGCAGCAGCGTGTGGCGCTGGCGCGCGCGCTCATCAACCAGCCCCAGGTGCTCCTGCTCGACGAGCCGCTCGGGGCCCTCGACCTCAAGCTGCGCCGCCAGATGCAGCTCGAGCTCAAGCGGATCCAGACCGAGGTCGGCCTCACGTTCGTGCACGTGACGCACGACCAGGAGGAGGCCATGACCATGGCCGACACCATCGCGGTCATGAACCAGGGCCGGGTCGAGCAGATGGGTGCGCCCACCGAGCTCTACGAGAACCCGATGACCACCTTCGTGGCGAACTTCCTGGGCCAGTCGAACTTCTTCGACGGCGACATCGCGGAGCGGTCCGGGGAGCACGCCGTGGTGTCGGTGCAGGGCAACCGCATCGGTGTGCCCCTCAGCCGGGTCCACTCCGGCGGCGACAGCGTGCACGTGGGTGTACGTCCCGAGAAGCTGCGGATCCAGTTCGTCGACGACGCCGAGGTCCGCGACGGCGAGAACCGGCTCGAGGCGACCATCTCCGACGAGTCGTTCATCGGAGTCTCGACGCAGTACCTCGTCGACACCGCGTGGGGCCAGGAGCTCACGGTGTTCGCGCAGAACACCGGCCGCGACTCGCGCCTGGTTCCGGGGGCACGCGTCCTGCTCACCTGGTCGCCCGAGCACACCTTCGCGCTCGACGCCGCGCAGAGCATCGACGCCGGTGTCGTCATCGACGAGGACGCCGTGCAGCCCGATTCCGTGGGTGCGCCGTCGTGAGCAGCGCCTCCACCGCCAGCATCGGGATCGGCGAGGAGTTCGAGGAGGTCCAGCGGGGCCGACGCCGCAAGAACAAGAAGGGCGGCGGCTCGACCGAGGCATCGGCGGTCGGCTCCTCGCGCTGGACGCCGTACGCCCTGCTGACGCCGGGATTCCTCTGGCTCGCGATCTTCTTCGTGGTCCCGACGATCACGCTGTTCTTCACCTCGCTCTACGTCGGGTCGCTCGACCAGGGCTACGAGCTCGTGCCGCCGGGGGAGTGGTCGACCTACGCGAACGCGCTGCAGGAGTACTGGCCGCAGTTCCTGCGCTCGTTCGTGTTCGCCGGCCTGGCCACGCTGCTCTGCCTGGCCTTCGCCTACCCGCTGGCGTACTTCATCGCCTTCCGGGCAGGTCGGTGGAAGGCCGCGATGCTTGTCCTCGTCATCGCGCCGTTCTTCACGTCGTTCCTGATCCGAACGCTGGCGTGGAAGACGATCCTCGCCGACGACTCGCCCGTCGTCGGTCTCATGAACACCCTCCACATCACCGACGTCCTGCAGCGCATCTGCGTGCCGCCGGAGCTCGGTGGCTGCCTGATCGAGCCGGGCCGCGTGCTCAACACGCCGCTCGCGGTCGTGCTGGGCCTGACGTACAACTTCCTGCCCTTCATGGTGCTGCCGCTCTACGCGGCGCTCGACCGGATGGACCCCCGCCTCGTCGAGGCCGCGCAGGACCTGTACTCGTCGCCCTGGACGGCGTTCCGCAAGGTCACCTGGAAGCTCTCGCTCCCGGGTGTCGTCGCGGGCACGCTGCTCACGTTCATCCCCGCGGCCGGCGACTACATCAACGCCGAGCTGCTCGGCACCACCAAGATCCGCATGATCGGCAACGTCATCCAGGACCAGTTCTTCGTCATCACCGACTACCCGACGGCGTCGGCGCTGTCGGTGATGCTCATGCTGGTGATCCTGGTGATGGTCACGATCTACGTCCGCAGGGCCGGGACGGAGGAGCTCGTCTGATGGCCACGATCACCGCACCGAGCACGGCGTCGGACTCCGTGCAGATCCGCAAGCGTCCTGGCGGCCCGTTCCGCTGGATCCGATCGCGCATCATCCCGATCCTCGGGGTGGGTGTGCTGTTCTACATGTTCCTGCCGATCTTCGTGGTCGTCGTCATGTCGTTCAACGACCCGGCCGGTCGGTACAACTACACCTGGAACCACTTCTCGACCGACGCGTGGACGAACTTCTGCGGGGTCGCCGGGATGTGCGACTCGCTCGTGCTGAGCCTGTTCATCGGGGTGGTGGCCACGGCCGGCTCCGTCGTCCTGGGAACGCTGGTGGCGTTCGCGATCGGCCGCTACCGCTTCCGCGGTCGCGCGGGGAGCAACCTGCTGGTGTTCATGCCGATGGCGACTCCCGAGGTCGTCATGGGTTCGTCCCTGCTCACGCTGTTCGTGGCGATGAGCTTCGCCACCGGCGTCACGACGATCCTCATCGCCCACATCATGTTCTGCCTGAGCTTCGTCGTCGTCACGGTCAAGGCGCGCATCGCGAGCCTCGACCCGCGCCTGGAGCAGGCGGCGATGGATCTCTACGCCGACGAGAAGACCACCTTCTGGAGGGTGACCTTCCCGCAGGTCCTCCCCGGCATCGTCGGGGCGTCGCTGCTGGCGTTCTCGCTGTCGTTCGACGACTTCATCATCACGAACTTCAACTCGGGCTCGTCGGTGACGTTCCCGATGTTCGTGTGGGGCTCGGCGCAGCGCGGGACGCCGCCGCAGATCAACGTGGTCGGCTCGCTCATGTTCTTCATCTCGCTGGCCATCGTGCTCATCGGCCAGGTGCTCCAGCGGCGTCGGGCCAAGAAGGCCTGACGGGCACGATCCGGACGTCCCGCTCGTCGACGTGGTGGCCCGCCCCGCCACGTCGACGAGCGGACCAGACCCAGCCAGTCGAGGGGGAGCTGTCATGGTCGGTTCGAGGAAGCTCGCGGGTCCGTCGCTCACGCGGCGTCGGCTGCTGGGCGGCACGGCGGCCGGTGCCGCTGCACTGGCGGCGGCGCCACTGCTCTCCGCCTGCGGCACCAAGGGCGCGCCGAAGGAGAGCGAACCGGCCGTCCCCGACCTCTCGGACACCGACAAGTCCGTGAACTTCTCGAACTGGTCGCTCTACATCGACACCGACGAGAACAACGCGTCGTCGCACCCCACCCTGGACGGGTTCACCAAGAAGACCGGCGTCGCGGTGAAGTACACCGAGGACATCAACGACGCCGATGCGCTCTACGCCAAGCTGCTGCCACCGATGCGCGCCGGCCAGGACACCGGGTACGACATCATCGTGCCCACCGAGGACGTCGCGACGAAGTGGATCCGCGGCGGGTACGTCGAAGAGCTCGACAAGGCGTTGCTGCCCAACGTCGCCAAGAACCTGCTGTCGTCCCTGCAGCACCCCGAGTGGGACAAGGAGCGCACCTTCACCGTCCCGTGGCAGTCCGGGTGCACCGGGATCGCCTACAACGGTGCGGTCACGTCGAAGGTCGGATCCATCACCGAGCTGCTCACCCGCGACGACCTGCGCGGCAAGGTGGCTCTCCTGCACGACTGGCGCGACACCGTCCCGCTGGTGATGCTCGAGCAGGGTGTCGACCTCGCGACGTTCACCGACGACCAGTTCATGGCCGCGGTGGAGGTCGTGCAGAAGGCCGTCGACAAGGGCCAGGTCCGGGCCTTCACCGGCAACAACTACACCGAGCTGCTCGCCAACAAGTCGGTCTACGCGTGCCTGGCCTGGTCGGGCGACATCGTGCAGCTGCAGTACGACGAGCCGAAGATGACCTACCAGATCCCCGAGGCGGGCCAGCTGATCTGGGCCGATGCCATGGTCATCCCGCAGAAGGCGCAGCACCGCAAGAACGCCCACGCGCTCATGGACTACTACTACGACCCCGAGGTGGCGGCCCTGGTGTCGGCGTACGTCCAGTACATCTGCCCGGTCGAGGGCGCCCAGAAGGTCATGGAGAAGGTGGACCCGACCCTGGTCGACAACCCCCTGATCTTCCCCGACGCCGAGTTCCTCTCCACCACGCACACCACGCGGCTGGTCGACGAGGAGACCCAGAAGAAGTACACGACCGCCTGGTCCAAGGTCACCGGCACCTGATCGTCGCCGGCCGTCGGCAGATGCTGCACGGCCGTTCAGGATCTGGTTATCCTGTCGGGGTCCCGGGGTCGATGCGGCGGAACCTCCGCCCGCCCGGGACGGCCGTATCGTCCGGAGGACCCGGGGCGGCCCACCGCGGAAGCGTGAGAGTCGTGCCCTTCGCACGCCACCCTCGTCCCTCGTCCTACGCCGCTGTCGCCGACGCGAGGCCGGTGCCGTTCTGGCTCGACGACCCCCGTCGTCCGGAACCGCTGCCGCCGCTCGTGGGGCCCACCACCGCCGACCTGCTCGTCGTCGGTGGCGGCTTCTCCGGGCTCTGGACGGCGCTGCAGGCCAAGGAGGCCGACCCGGAGCGCGACGTGCTGCTCGTCGAGGGCGGTCGCATCGGCTGGGCGGCGTCCGGACGCAACGGCGGGTTCTGCGAGGCCTCGATCACCCACGGCTTCGACAACGGCTACGCGCGCTGGCCCGAGGAGATCGACACGCTGCTCCGGCTCGGGGAGGACAACCTCGACGGGCTCGAGGCGACGCTCGCCCGCTACGGCATCGACTGCTCGTTCGAGCGCGTCGGCAACCTCTCCCTCGCCACATCCCCGCACCACCTCGACGGGCTGGCCGAGCACGCCGCCCTGGCGCGCAGCCACGGCCAGGACACGGTCGTCCTCGACGCCGAGGAGACGCGCGCCCTCATCGACTCCCCGATGGCCATCGGGGGGCTGCGCACCACGACCGGCTCCGCACTGGTCGACCCGGCCCGCCTGGCCTGGGGCCTGCGCGACGCCTGCCTGAGCCTCGGCGTCCGCATCCACGAGGGCACCCGTGCCTCGGGCTTCGGCACCACGACCGGTGCCGGCGTCCGCATCGAGACCGAGTCCGACGCCGGGCCGGCGTCCGTCGACGCCGCTCGGGTGGCGCTGGCCACCAACGCGTTCCCGCCGCTGCTCAGGCGCCTGTCGCACTACGTCGTCCCCGTCTACGACTACGTGCTCATGACCGAGCCGCTCACCGACCTCCAGTGGAAGACCGTCGGCTGGGACGGCCGTGAGGGACTGTCCAACATGGGCAACCAGTTCCACTACTACCGACGCACCGACGACGGACGCATCCTGTTCGGCGGTTACGACGCCATCTACCAGCGACAGGTCTCGGCCCGCCACGACCAGCGGGTCGAATCCTTCGCGCTGCTCGCCGAGCACCTGCGCCAGGTGCTGCCCCAGCTCGAGGACGTCGGCTTCTCCCACCGCTGGGGCGGCGCGATCGACACCTGCTCGCGCTTCTCGGCGTTCTTCGGCACCGCGCGCGACGGCAAGGTCGCCTACGCCGCCGGCTTCACCGGTCTCGGGGTGGGCGCGACCAGGTTCGGTGCGGCCGTGATGCTCGACCTGCTCGACGGCCGCGACACCGAGCGCACGCGCACCCGGATGGTGTCGAGCATGCCGCTGCCGTTCCCGCCCGAGCCGGTCCGCGGCCTCGGCATCGCGCTCACCACCCGGTCGCTCGCCGCCGCCGACCGCACCGGCCGCCGCAACCTGTGGCTGCGCACCCTCGACCGCCTCGGCCTCGGCTTCGACAGCTGACCCCGCAGGGAGGTGCCCCAGGCCGCTCCAGACGCACGCGATCGTCCCCAGCGCCCGTGCAGCGGGTTGACAGGTCGTCAAGCAGATCGCGTGTATGCCGTCAGTGTGCCGGTGGCGGCGTACGGGCGCGACCCGACAGGATGACGTCCATGACCGAGCCCACCCGCATCTCCCACTGGATCGACGGCAAGCCCTACGGCGCCGTCGCCGAGCGCACCGGCGAGGTGCACGACCCCGCCACCGGCGCCGTCACCGGTCGCGTCGACTTCGCCACCGTCGAGGTCATGGACGAGGCCGTGGCCGCCGCGAAGGCCGCCTTCGCGGAGTGGGGCCGGATGTCGCTCACCAAGCGCGCCTCGATCCTGTTCGCCTTCCGCGAGCTGCTCAACGAGCGCAAGGAGGAGCTCGCCGCGATCATCACCGCGGAGCACGGCAAGGTCCTCTCCGACGCCCTGGGCGAGGTGACGCGCGGACTCGAGGTCGTCGAGTTCGCCTGCGGCATCCCGCACCTGCTCAAGGGCGGGTACTCCGAGGCCGTCTCGACCGGCGTCGACGTCTACTCGATCCGCCAGCCCCTCGGCGTCGTCGGCATCATCTCGCCGTTCAACTTCCCGGCGATGGTCCCGATGTGGTTCTTCCCGATCGCCATCGCCGCGGGCAACACCGTCGTTGTGAAGCCGAGCGAGAAGGACCCCTCGGCGCAGAACTTCATCGCGCAGCTGTGGGCCGAGGCGGGTCTGCCTGCCGGCGTCTTCAACGTCGTGCACGGCGACAAGGTCGCCGTCGACGCGCTGCTCGACCACAAGGACGTCAAGAGCGTCTCGTTCGTCGGCTCCACCGCGATCGCCAAGTACGTCTACGAGCGCGGCACGTCCAACGGCAAGCGGATCCAGGCGCTCGGCGGTGCCAAGAACCACATGGTGGTGCTGCCCGACGCCGATCTCGACCTCGCTGCCGACGCCGCCGTCAAGGCGGGCTTCGGCTCTGCCGGCGAGCGCTGCATGGCGATCTCCGCGCTCGTGGCCGTCGGCGACGTCGCCGACCCGCTCGTCGCCAAGATCCAGGAGCGCATGGCCGGCCTGCGCACCGGCGACGGCCGTCGCGGCTGCGACATGGGCCCGCTGATCACCGAGGTGCACCGCGACAAGGTGGCGTCCTACGTCGCCGCCGGCGAGGCCGCGGGTGCCAAGGTCGTGGTCGACGGCCGGAACCCGGAGGTCGACGGCGAGCCGGGCGGCTACTGGCTCGGTCCGACGCTGCTCGACGAGGTCACCACCGACATGAGCGTCTACACCGACGAGATCTTCGGTCCGGTCCTCTCCGTCGTCCGTGTCGACTCCTACGACGAGGCGCTGCGCCTGGTCAACGAGCACCCGTACGGCAACGGCACCGCGATCTTCACCAACGACGGCGGCGCCGCCCGGCGCTACCAGAACGAGGTCGAGGTCGGCATGGTCGGCATCAACGTGCCGATCCCCGTGCCCATGGCGTACTTCTCCTTCGGCGGCTGGAAGGCCTCGCTGTTCGGCGACACCCACGCGCACGGCACCGAGGGCGTGCACTTCTTCACGCGCGGCAAGGTGGTCACCAGCCGCTGGCTCGACCCGAGCCACGGCGGCATCAACCTGGGCTTCCCGACCCACGGCTGATCGACCTGAGCCTCCGCAGCCCCGTCGCCCCTCCGGGCGGCGGGGCTGCTCGCATCGTGCGATGCCAGGGCCCGAGATGGCCGACGATCGACCGATAGGGGACGACAGGGTCTCGGCCCGCTGACTTTTCGTCCGTAAAGCGCCCCGGGCGGCCGTTCGTCGGCGATGATCCGAGCACTCGTCCTGGAGCAGGAGCTGCTGATGCGCGTCCGACGTCTCGCCCCGTTGCTCGCCGCGGCTTTCGCGGCCATGTCCCTCCTGCCCGCCGCGGCCCAGGCCGCATCCAGCTCGCCGTCGGCCTCGCCGAGCGGGTCGGGTGCCGCCGACGGTCCGGTGCTGCGGGTGGGGATGACCTCGGGCATCGACAACCCGAACATCTGGGCGCTCAACAGCGCCACGGAGTTCGAGGCGGTGACGCTCCAGTACGACATGCTCATGAAGTACAGCGACGTCGACCTCACGGCGGCACCGGGGCTGGCGACGGGGTGCGATCCCAGCGCCGATCGCCGGGTGTGGACCTGCACGCTCCGCCCGGGTCTGAAGTGGAGCGACGGACTACCGCTCACCTCGAAGGACGTCGCGTTCTCCTACCGGTTCGCCATCGACAAGGAGATGCCCTACTTCAGCGGCTACTTCCCCGAGGGCACGACGTTCGAGACGCCGGACGACACGACGCTGATCTGGAAGTCCCCGGAACCCACCAACGGTCCGACGGTGCCGGCGTGGGTCTACGTCGCGCCCGAGCACGTCTGGGCCAAGTACGCGGACAAGGACCTCAAGGAGATCACCTCGGCCAAGGTGCTGCCCAACGTCGCGTCCGGTCCGTATGTGATGACCAAGGCTGTCGACGGCCAGAGCTGGACCTTCGAGCGCAACCCGTACTTCTGGGGCGACAAGCCGGCGTACCAGACCATCGTCTTCTCGCTGTTCACCAACCAGGAGGCGATGGTCCAGGCCCTCAAGAACGGCCAGATCGACATCGCCGACGGGCTCGAGCCCGCGCTGCTGCCAGCCGTCGAGAAGCTCCCTGACGTCGCGATCCAGAAGGTCGTGTCCGACTGGTGGGTCAACATGGCGTTCAACTTCGGCGGCCAGGGCTCCTCCTCCAAGCCGCTCCCGGCGCTCCAGGACCTGCAGGTGCGCAAGGCGATCGAGATGGCCATCGACAAGCAGAAGATCGTCGACACCGTCTACCCCGACGCCGCCAGCCCCGGCACCACCGTGGTGCGACCGCTCTCGGTCTACTGGCACCTCGACGTCCCCGAGGACAAGATCGTGAGGTACGACCCGGCAGCCGCCAACGCGATGCTCGACCAGGCCGGCTACACGAAGGGCTCCGACGGCGTCCGCACGGACCCGAAGACGCGTCAGCCGTTGATCATCCGCCTGCCCACGTCCGACGACACGGCGGGCAGCACGGCGGTCGGCCAGCTGATCGCGGGGTTCCTCAAGCAGATCGGCATCACGGTGAAGGTGCAGCCGGTCACCGCCGGGAAGATGTACGACATCCAGCAGTCCGGCGACTTCGACGCCTACATCTGGTACTGGAGCGGCGACCCGGACCCGAACTACCAGCTGTCGGTTTTCACCTCGGGCGAGTGCAAGAACCTCAGCGACGGCTGCTACAGCGACCCGACGTACGACGCGCTCTTCGAGAAGCAGCGCACGACCCTCGACCCGGCGCTCCGTCTGCCGATCGTCAAGGAGGCGCAGCAGTACCTGTACGACCACGTCCCGGGGATCGTGGTGGCCTACCCGAACGCCATCGAGGCCTACCGCACGGACAAGGTCGCGAACCTGACGGCGACGCCGGCGAAGGTCGGCTACCTGATGCCGTCGTACACCTACACGAGCATGGTGACGGCCAAGCCCGCGGAGGCGGCCGCGTCGGGGTCGGGCTCGTCCACGACCTCCGGCGGGATCCCGGCGTGGGTCTGGGCCGTGGCGGCGGTGGTCGTGGTGGCCGGCGTCGTGCTGGTGCTGCGCAGGCGCGGCGACGGCGACGACGAGGCCGAGACGGACTGACCCTCGCATGCGGTCGAGGTACCTGCTGCGCAAGATCGGCTGGGCGCTGCTCACGCTGCTCTTCGTGCTGACGGCGAACTTCTTCCTGTTCCGCGTCATGCCCGGGGATCCCGTGGCCCTGCTCGGTCGAAGCCAGCGGTTGTCGGCTGCGGCGCTCGACAGGCAGCGGGAGGTGTTCGGTCTCGACCAGCCGCTGCTGGCGCAGTACGCGACCTACCTCCGGCAGACGCTGTCGGGGAACCTCGGCGTCTCGATCATCTCGGGCGACGACGTCTGGTCGATGATCGCCGCGCGGATGTGGCCCACCGTCCTGCTCGTCGGTGTCGGCACGGCGCTCGCGGCCCTGATCGGCGTCCTCGCCGGCATCCGCGCGGGGTGGAAGCGGGGCAGCGCGTTCGACCGGGGCGGGCTGTACTCCTCGCTCATCCTCTACGCCACGCCCGAGGGCTGGCTGGGCATGATCCTGCTCATCGTGTTCGCGGGATCGCTGGGCTGGTTCCCGGCGGGCGGCTACTCGTCGTCGGAGGGCGGCGACATCCTCGGCCATCTGGCGCTGCCGGTGCTCACGCTGACACTCGGGTACGTCGGGCAGTTCATGATCGTCATGCGCTCATCGATGATCGACGTCAAGGGCGAGGACTACCTGGTCCTCGCGCGGGCGAAGGGCCTGGGCGACAAGCGGATCCGGCGCCATCACGCTGTGCCCAACGCGTTCCTCCCGAGCTTCACGCTCATCGTGCTGAGCTTCGGCTTCGTGCTCGGCGGCGCCATCGTCATCGAGACGGTCTTCTCGTGGCCGGGGCTGGGGCTGCTGACCTACCAGGCGATCAAGGATCAGGACTACCCCGTGCTGCAGGCGGTCTTCCTGCTCTCGAGCGCCGCGGTCGTGCTGGCGAACCTGCTCGCGGACGTCACGTACGGGTTCCTCGACCCGCGGGTCGAGGAGGTCTGATGAGCACCGACGTCGACGGCAGCGTCCGCTCCATCGCCTGGGCGCGAAGGCGCTCGTCGTTCGCCGTGAGCTGGAGCCTGTTCCGGCGCAACAAGCAGGCGATGGTGGGGTTCGCCCTCCTCGTGGTCGCCGCGGTCGTCGCGGTGCTCGCGCCGATAGTCGTGAGCCCCGAGTCGATCGACCCGGCAACCGCGCCGGGCACCCCGAACCAGCCACCGTCCGCGCAGTACCCGTTGGGGACGGACGGATTCGGCCGCTCCGTGCTGAGCCTCGTCGTGGTCGGCACCCGCGTGTCGCTCCTCGTCGGTCTCACGGCGACGATCGGCGCGATGGTGCTCGGGGCCGGCGTCGGAGTGGTCGCGGGCTTCTACGGCGGCACACGGATCGACACCGTCCTGTCGGCCCTCACCGACTGGTTCCTCGTGATCCCCTGGCTCGTGCTCGCGATCGTCATGGCGGCGATCCTCGGGCCGACGCTGCTGAACGTGATCTTCGTGATCGCCGTGACCTCGTGGGCGCTCACGGCGCGCATCGTGCGCGCCCAGGCGCTGTCGGTGCGGCGCCAGCCCTACGTCGAGAGAGCACGCGCACTGGGCTCGAGCGACTGGGCGATCATGACGCGCCACATCCTGCCCAACACGTTCGCCGTGATCTTCGCCCAGGCGGTGCTCACGGTGGCGGTCGCGATCCTGTCGGAGACCACGCTCGCCATCCTCGGGCTCGGCGATCCGACCGCGACGTCGTGGGGCCGCATCATCGAGGAGGCGTTCGACGCCGGCGCGATGGCCAACGGCTACTGGTGGTGGATCATCCCGCCCGGCGTGTGCGTCGTCCTCGTGACGCTCGGATTCACCATGTGCGGCTATGCGATCGAGGAGATCCTCAACCCGCGGCTGCGCCGCAAGGACAAGGGGAAGGCATGAGCACCAACCCGTTCCACGCTCCTGGGGAGTGGCTCAAGGCCGCGCTGCACACGCACAGCACCGAGAGCGACGGCACGCTGCCGCCCGCGCGCCTGGTGGCGACGTACGAGGAGGCCGGGTTCGACGTCGTCGCCATCACCGATCATTGGCGCCTGACCGAGGTGCCCTCGACCGGCCGCGTGATCACCGTCCGCGGCGCCGAGCTCGGGTGGGATCTCGCCCGCCCGAACTACCCGACCCAGAGCGCGGAGTTCCTCGTCTACGGCATCGACCACATCCCCGAGGACCCGGGCGGTGACCGTGCGAACTGGTACACCAACGACGAGGAGCACTACGAGGTCCGCACCTTCCGAGATCTCACCGCGGGGTGCGCCTGGGCGGCCTCGACGGACGCGGTCGTGTACGTCGCCCACCCGTACTGGAACGGGCTGCACGTCGACGACATCGCCTCCCAGGACGGCTACGTCGGCATCGAGGTGTACAACGCGTCCGCCGAGAACGAGACCGGCCGCGGTGACTCGTCGCCGTGGTGGGACGCGCTGCTGCGCTCCGGGCGTCCCGTGCTGGGTATCGCCACCGACGACCAGCACTACCCGTTGTTCGAGCTCGGTGCCGCGTGGACGATGGTCCGTGCCGCGGAGCGCACCGAGGCTGCTGTGCTCGATGCGCTGCGCACCGGTGCGACGTACCTGTCGGAAGGGCCGGTGATCCACGACGTCGAGGTGTCGGCGGACGGTGTCGAGGTCGTCTGCTCGCCAGCCCGGCAGGTGCGCCTGCACACCGAGGAGGAGTGGGGCACGAGCGTGTCGGTCGGTCGCCACGGCCGGCGCAACGGACGGATCCTCGAGACCGACGGCCGCGGACTGATCACCCGCGTGCTGCTCGACCGGCAGGGCGACCGCCTCTACGAGCGGATCACCGTCGTCGACGAGCACGGCCGTCGTGCCTGGACCAACCCCCTGCACCCGGTCTCACTCGGCTAAGTGCCCACCAGAGGACCTGTGCTGGGCACTTAGCCGAGTGAGACGCCGGGGTCGTGCGAGTAGGCGGCGCGCAGCTCGTGGTCCATGCGGCCGTTGGTGGCGAGCAGTCGGCAGCCGGGGTACGGCGCCGGCTCGTCGACGGCCGACGTGCGTCCGCCGGCCTCGGCGAGGATCACCGACGTCGCGGCCCAGTCCCACTCGTAGCAGGGCGCAGCCTCGATGATCGCCTCGGCCGAGCCGCGGGCCACCATGAGGTGCGCCCAGGCGTCGGCCATCCCGCGGCTGCCACGAGCGCTCGTGACCAGACGCTCGAGAGCGGCGGTCTCGCCGAGGGCGGCGAACTCCTCGACCGACGCGTGCAGCACGAACGAGTCGGCCAGCCGGTCTACGGGGGACACCGCCAGCCGCCGGTCGATCTCCCACGCACCGCCGCCGCGCGTGGCGTGCTGGCGCAGCGCGCTGGCGGGGGCGTCGGCCACCCCGAGCACCAGGTCGGTGCCCTCGCGCAGGGCGATGAGCGTGGTCCACAGCGGGATTCCTTCGGCGTACATCCGCGTGCCGTCGATCGGATCGAGCACCCACACGCGTCCGCTCGTGCCCGGGTCCAGGCCCTCCTCCTCGCCGAGGACGCCGTCGTCGGGGCGGTGCTCGCGCAGGGTCTCGCGCACCGCGCGCTCCGCGGCGGCGTCGACCTGCGTGACGACCGTGAGGTCGGCCTTGAGCTCGACGTCCAGACGGCGGCCGAACGCCGGGAGCGTGACCGCGGCGGCGACGTCGGCGAGGTGCTGGGCGAGGGCGAGGTCGTCGTGGAGCGAGGACACGGCGTCAACCTACTGCCGGACGAGCGCGGCGGCGGTACGCCGATCAGCGGTCGCTCTCCGCATTCCCTGAACACGGTGGGTGCTCGGCCCGTACCGTCGCTCCATGAGGGTCACGGTCGTGCTCGACTGCGTGGACGCCGACGCGCTCATCCCGTTCTGGGAGCTCGCGCTCGACTACACGCTGACGGACAAGCTCGACGAGTACCGCGTGCTCGTCCCCCGCGACGCGAGCAAGGACGGACCGGTCCTCGTGCTCGCGTCGGTGCCCGAGCCGAAGTCGGGCAAGAACCGGATGCATCTCGACTGCCACCCCGACGACCCCGAGGCGCACATCACGCGGCTGCGCCGCCTCGGCGCCACCGTCGTGGGCGAGCGGGTCGAACGCTTCGGCCACTGGTGGCAGGTGATGGCCGACCCGGAGGGCAACGAGTTCTGCGTCACGGCAGGTGCGCAGGGCCCGGACGAGGGCGACGCCTCCAGCGGCTGAGGCGGAGAGCCAGGCGCGCTGCGACCGGACCGACCTCGCGCAGGCCCGCTCAGGTGGTGTCCTCCGGCACGAGCACGGCGGTCGTGCGGTTCAGCGCCTCGCCGCGGAAGAACGGTCGCTGCTCGCGCAGGGTGGCGAGCACGAGCATGAGCACCACACCGAGGACGAGCCCGCCGATCCCGAGGACGAAGGCGGCGCCGACTCCGAACAGGGTCGTGTAGTTGTTCGCCGGATCCCACATGTCGAAGGCGCTGCGCAGGAACACGAACACGAGCGCGAGGGCGCCGAGGACGGGCAGCACGCCTCGTGTGAGCGCAGTGCGCCAGGTGCGCATGTCGTGACGGAAGTACCACGCGCTGCTGAAGCCGGTGAGCGCGTAGTAGAACGTGATGAACAGGCCGATGGAGTAGATGGAGTCGTAGAGCAGGTTCTGGCTCACGAACGTCATGCCCACGTAGTAGACGATGGCCGTGATGCCCATCGCGAGGGTGGAGAAGCCCGGGGACCGGAACCGCTCGTGGATGCTCGCGA
>JAKOVT010000002.1 GCA_029781935.1 Actinomycetes bacterium
GCCGAGGTGGTCGCGGAACGCGTCCGCCTCCTGCTCCTCGGAGAACTCGCCGGCGAGCTCGTCGGGCTCGGACTTGTTGATCACCACGAGGCGTTCGCCGTCCTGCAGCAGGTCGAGAGCGGTCGCGAGGGCCGCCTGGCCCTCGTCGGTGCGGACGTAGCCGAGCACGACGGTCATGGAGTCCTCCCCGCCGCGGGCGCGTCCCGCGGGTCGGGACAGTTCTAGCAGCGCCGGGCGCCGCGCACGACCGCACCCGAGCACGACAGGCCGGCCGGCGCGGTACCGGGGGCGGTCGGCCACCGCCGGTGCGCGAGGATCGGCGCATGGATCTCGACCACGGCGCGGCCGAGGAGCACCGCCCGGGTGTGCCGCGGTTCGGCGGGATGTCCGTGCCCGACCCGGAGTTCGCCGCAGACGACGGCTCGGCCGACCCGGCCGTCGCGGCCGCGCTCGCAGGATGGGCGCAGGGCACGGCGTACGACGCGGACGTCGTCGGCGCCCTCACCGGGTCGCGGCTCATGGTGCCGCTCGTCGCGGTGCTCGACAGCGTCGACGACGGACCCGGTCCCGGACCGGGGGAGAAGGACTCCCACCTGGCGTCGGTGAGCATGGTGGCTCCCGACGGTCGCCGGGGGCTGCTCGCCTTCACCTCGGTCGCGGCGTTGTCGGCGTGGGACCCGGCCGCCCGCGGGATCCCCTCACGGGCCGAGAAGGTCGCCGCGGCGGCGCTCGAGGAGGGTGCCGACGCCGTCCTGCTCGACCTCGGCGGACCGGTGCGCCACGCGCTGACCGGCGCACCGCTCACCGCGCTGGCGCACGGCGTCGCGCTGCCCGAGCCGTACGACGACCCCGACGTCCGCGCCGCGGTCGTCGGCGTGCTCGAGGACTCCGACGGCGTCGTGCGGGCCGACCTGCGGCCCGCGCCGCACGGCCCCGAGGGACGGGTGGCCGACCTGCTGCTCCTCGTCGAGGCCGACCCTGTGGTCGACGCCGCGGCGGTCGCCGACGCCCTGGCGCGGGCGCTTGTCGCGGACCCCGTGCTCTCCCGGCGCTGCCCCCTCGGCGTCGCCGTGGGCTCGCTGCCGCCGGTCGCCCACGCGTGACCGCCCACCGGTGATGGGCGAAATGTCCCCTTGGTCCCGCTTCCTGCGCTGAACTTGCGTCGACGGTGAGCGTGTCACCGTCCCCCGGTGGCGCCGGCCCGGGAGCATGCGAGGGAACTGTCCACCACCCCGAAAGGGCCGGTCATGCAGACCCGCAAGCTCCTCGCCGAGTTCCTCGGCACGTTCTTCCTCGTCCTGGTCGCCGTCGGATCGGCGGTGGCCGGCATCAAGACCGGGGGCGGGGTGATCGCCGTCGCGGTGGCGTTCGGCTTCGTCCTCATCATGGTCGCCTACGCCTTCGGACCGGTGAGCGGCGCGCACGTGAACCCCGCCGTCACCCTCGCCATGGTCATCGCGCGCAAGCAGCCGATCGGCGAGGCGGTCGGCTACTGGATCGCGCAGTTCCTCGGCGCGATCGTGGGCGCCGGTGTGCTCAAGTACCTCGTGAGCTCCGGCGGTGTCACCGACCAGACCGGTGCCCTCGGCTCGAACGCCTACGACAACGGCAGCATCAACCTGCAGGGCGCCTTCGTCTTCGAGGTGCTCGCCACCGCCGTGTTCGTGCTGATCATCCTGCTGGTCACGGACAAGTTCGCGACCGCTGCCGCGGCCGGCCTGGCCATCGGTGCTGCGCTGACGGCGATCCACGCGTTCGGCATCCCGCTCGACGGCACCTCGGTGAACCCGGCCCGCTCGTTCGGTCCGGCTCTGTTCGCCGGTGGCACCGCGCTGTCGCAGGTATGGCTGTTCATCCTCGCCCCGCTCATCGGCGGCGCGCTCGCGGCCGTCGTCTACCCGCTGACCCGCGGCGGTGGCGAGGCTGTCGGCCAGGCCGACGAGGGCGCCGCGGTCGCCTGATCGGGCGCCGCCGCACCGCCGGGCGCGCCCGCGGCGGCGGTTTGGGCCCCACGGGCCGGTCCGGGTACAGTTGCCCCCGGACCGGCCCGTCCCGTACGTGGGGAGGGGCTGCACAAGCGGAGCCCTCGCTCCCACCCGCACGACCTCCGGGTCGTCGGGTCCTGGTCGCGGCACCCCGACGGGGGAGCCGGCGGTGCGCGCCTGCGGGCGTGCCCACGACTGCGAGGCCCTGCGCGTGCGCGCGGGGCCTCGACTCATGAGGGCCCGCTGCGGTACGACGTCAGCGACCCGAGGAGAGCCCATCAGCGCCGAGCCCCGCATCAACGAGCGGATCCGCGTCCCCGAGGTCCGGCTTGTCGGCCCCAACGGGGAACAGGTCGGCATCGTGCGCATCGAGGATGCGCTGCGACTGGCCGCGGAGGCCGATCTCGACCTGGTCGAGGTGGCCCCGATGGCCAAGCCGCCCGTCTGCAAGCTCATGGACTACGGCAAGTTCAAGTACGAGTCCGCCCTGAAGGCGCGTGAGGACCGCAAGAAGCAGGTCAACACCGTCATCAAGGAGATGAAGCTCCGCCCGAAGATCGACTCGCACGATTACGAGACCAAGAAGGGTCACGTCGAGCGGTTCCTGAAGGCGGGCGACAAGGTCAAGATCACGATCATGTTCCGCGGTCGTGAGCAGTCCCGCCCCGAGCTGGGCTTCCGGCTGCTCAAGAAGCTCGCGGACGACGTCGCCGAGCTCGGCTTCGTGGAGTACTCCCCGAAGCAGGACGGCCGCAACATGATCATGGTCCTCGGCCCGCACAAGAAGAAGGCCGACGCCATGGCCGAGGCCAAGGCCGAGAAGGACGCCGCGAAGGCGCGCCGGGCCGGGGCCGACGCCCCGGTCGACGAGCCCGAGACCGAGTCCGCTCCCGCGGCCGAGGCCGCCGAGGCCTGACGCACGACCGCGGCAGCACCACGGCCGCACCGAGACCAGCACGACCGCAGCACGACCGACGTACGAGGAGAACGGCGACATGCCGAAGCAGAAGACCCACAGCGGCGCCAAGAAGCGCTTCAAGGTGACCGGCTCGGGCAAGCTCGTGCACGAGCGCACGAACAAGCGTCACCTGCTCGAGGTGAAGTCGAGCCGCCGCACGCGCCGGCTGTCCGTCGAGGCCGAGATGGCCCCCGCCGACGTCAAGAAGGCCAAGAAGCTGCTCGGCCGCTAGGCCGCCCCCCACCCGACTCATCTCGGGCCGGTGCGGCCCGTTCGTCCCACAGGAGATTCCCCATGGCACGCGTCAAGCGGGCAGTGAACGCCCACAAGAAGCGCCGCGAGGTCCTCGAGCAGGCCAGCGGCTACCGCGGTCAGCGCTCGCGCCTCTACCGCAAGGCGAAGGAGCAGATCCTCCACTCCGAGGTCTACGCCTTCAACGACCGCCGCAAGAGGAAGGGCGACTTCCGTCGCCTCTGGATCCAGCGGATCAACGCCGGTGCCCGCGCCAACGGCATCACCTACAACCGCTTCATCCAGGGCCTCAAGGCCGCCGGCGTCGAGGTCGACCGCCGCATGCTCGCCGAGCTCGCCGTCAACGACGCCGCCGCGTTCACCGCGCTCGTCGAGGTGGCCAAGGCGAACCTGCCGGCCGACGTCAACGCCCCGGTCTCCGCGGCCTGACGCAGTCCTCCACGACCGTCCCGGTCGCGAACGCATGAGCTCGCCCACCGAGCTGACCTCGACCCGCTCCCCGCGGGTGACGGCCGCCCGGCGCCTGGTGAAGCGCGCGTTCCGCGACCGGGACGGTCGCTTTCTGGCCGAGGGCCCGCAGGCCTGCCGCGAGGCTGCCGCCGCGCCCGGCATCCTGCTCGAGCTCTACGTCACGGCCGAGGCCGCCGAGCGGCACGCCGACGTCGTCGCCGCGGCCCGCGCCGCGGGGGCCGACGTCGTCCGCGCGTCCGGCGAGGTGGTGGCGTCGCTCTCGGGCACCGTCACGCCGCAGGGGATGGTCGGGGTCTGCGCCCGCGTCGAGGCCAGCCTCGACGACCTGCTCGACCGCCGGCCGACCCTCGTCACGGTCCTCGCCCACGCCCGCGACCCGGGCAATGTCGGCACGGTGATCCGCTGCTCCGATGCCGCCGGCGTGGGGGGAGTCGTCCTCACCGAGGCGAGCGTCGACCCGCTCAACCCCAAGGCCGTGCGCGCCTCGGCCGGGTCGCTCTTCCACCTGCCGGTGGTCACCGGCCCGTCGGTCGACGACCTCGTGCCGCAGCTGCAGCGCGCCGGGCTGCGCGTGCTGGCGGCCGACGGCTCGGCCGACCGCGACCTCGACGACCTGCTCGACGACGGCTCGCTCGCCCGGCCGACCGCCTGGCTGTTCGGGAACGAGGCGTGGGGCCTGCCCGAGTCCACCCGCGCTCTGTGCGACGAGGTCGTCAAGGTGCCCATCCACGGGCGCGCGGAGAGCCTCAACCTCGCCACCGCGGCGGCCGTCTGCCTCTACGCGTCCGCCCGCGCGCAGCGCCGGGGCTGAGCCATCGCGTCCTCCCGGATGAGGTGTGTCCCGCATACCGTGCGGACACGAACGGTCGACCGGCGTACCGTCGGCATCTGGGACCGCTCTCGGTCCTGAGGGGGTGGACGCATGAGGACCCGGTTCCCCGAGCACCAGCTCGGCAAGGGCACGCTCGGCTACCAGGGCGAGACCCGCGAGTACTACGCCTCCAAGCGCGGCCTGTGGGCCGTCACTCGGTGGGTGATCGTGGGGCTCCTGCTCGGGTTCGGAGCGATGTTCCTCTGGGCCTCGGCCGCCCCGGTCGTCACGGCGACCGTGGTGTCCGCCACGGAGCAGCCGGCGACCGGGACCAACCTGGTGGTCGTGCGTCTGCCCGACCAGTCGGTCGGGACCCTCGTCCTGGCCAACGTCGCGACCCCGTCGGTCGGGGCAGCGACCGAGGTGCGCCTGCTGCCCTTCGGCCGTATCGCGGCCGACGACGGGGACGGCGTCGGCCGCTCCGCCGCGGTCGTGCTGCTGACAGCGGGCCTGGTCATGGCGGCGTACTCGGCGTTCCGCGTGGTGCGGCCCAAGCCGCGGACCACCACGGTGCTCGCGGCCGACGACGCCTACGAGCGGGCGCCCACGTCCTCCTGATCGCCCGCCGGCGAGAGACTCCCGCCTGCGTTCGGCAAGGCTAGCCTTAGTGCTCGCTGTGACGAAAACCCCTGCGCAGCAACGGGTTTCTCCTGTCTGGATGCGTCACACTGGTCGGCGAAGCGCGCTGCCGCCCGGGCAGCTCGTCGCGCCCGGGAGGGGTTCATGTCGCTCAACCACCTGACGCTGTCGATCCTGGAGGAGACCGGCTACGTCGTCCTCGACAGCTACCAGCAGCCGATCGACCCGGCCGAGTGGAAGAACCTCGAGTACGTCGACTGGAAGTCCTCCGGCGACACCCGCTTCGCACCCCTGGCGTCGGCGTACGGCGAGATCGAGTGCAACGGCTTCTGGCACTTCGACCCGCCCAAGGCCGACAAGGACGGCGTGTGGATCGACTCCCAGGTCGCCATCGCGCCCACGCTCGTCGAGCGGGTGAAGGCCACCGGCGCGAACGTCGGCCGCTGCCGCATCATCGAGCTGCAGCCCAACTCCTACGCCGACGCGCTCTACAACAGCCACCTCGACGACAACAACCGGCTCAACCCCGAGGGCGAGGGCTGGGTGCTGCGGCTGTTCATGCAGCTCTCGCACAACCCCGACTCCTACATGGTGCTGCGCGAGGACATCAACGATCCCTCGACCGAGACGCGCATCGCGCTGCCGGCCGGTGCGCAGCTGCTCGTCGACTCCGAGCGCATGTGGCACTCGGTCTGGCACCAGGACCCCAACGGCGAGCCGCGCTACTGCCTCATCACGTCGGTCGAATCGGGTCCCGACCTCGAGAAGTGGGTCTGGGAGAACAACCCCACCCAGCGCGTCGAGAGCGCCCCGCTGGACCAGAAGACCGCCGTCGAGGGGGAGATCCACGCCCAGGAGCGCCGCGCCGCCCGCACCGCGTTCTACGGCTACGACCCGACGATGGTCATGTCCGAGGCGTAGGACACGAGGAGCGCAGCGACGAGGCCCGCACGCCTCGGACGCATGGGCATGTCCGAGGCGTAGGACACGAGGAGCGCAGCGACGCCGTCGGCTCCGTGAGACCGGACACACCCCGGGTTAGGGTTACCTAACCCGGGGTGCTCCTTTGGCATGATGGTCCCCGCCCCCGATCGCGACCCGAAGGACTGCTGCGCCATGGCGACGTACACCGAGAACGGCTACACCAAGCTCGAGGCGTTCCGCGCGAACGGCTACGTCGTGCTCGAGCCGTACGCCGGCGAGGTCGACCCGCAGGAGTGGCTCGGGGTCGAGTGGGTCGACTGGAAGTCGTCGGGCGACACGCGGTTCGCACCGCTCGCCTCGGCGTACGGCGACATCGAGTGCGACGGCTTCTGGAACCACACACCGCCCAAGACCGACAAGGACGGCGTCTGGATCGAGAGCCAGACCGCCCTCGCGCCGACCCTCACCGCCCGCGCTCAGGAGCCCGGCGCGAACGTCGGCCGCTGCCGCATCATCGAGCTGCAGCCCAACCAGTACGGCGAGTGCCTCTACAACCTGCACCGCGACGACAACAACCGCCTCAACCCCGAGGGCACCGGCTGGATCGTGCGCGGGTTCTTCAACCTCACCGACGACAAGGACTCGATGATGGTCCTGCGCGAGGTGAAGGACGACGCCGCCACCGAGACGCGGATCGCGCTGCCGAAGGGCGCGCAGCTCATCGTCGACACCCAGCGGCTCTACCACGCGGTCTACCACCCCGGCGACGAGGCGCGGTACTGCCTCATCACGTCCTGGGAGTCCGGCCCCGAGCTCGACGCCTACATCGAGAAGCACTCCGGCGTGTCCTACGTCGAGAGCTACGCGTTGTCCGAGGAGGAGATCGCGGCCGGCGAGGCGCTCGCGCAGAGCAAGCGCGACGCCCGTGCCGCGGCGCTGGCCGCCCGCGGCCAGGACCCGCGCTTCGGCGACGGCACGCTGACCGTGCTCGAGGAGCAGATGGGCGGCGGCATGGAGATGGAGCAGCTCTCCGAGGCGTAGGACACGGGCGCCCGGGATCCCGGCTTCTCGCTTGACGGCGTACGCCGTCGCGCGCGAACCTCGAGGCATGACCTCGGAGCAGCGCACGATCTGCGTGCCCTCCGTCGACGGTCGATTTCGTCGGCGCTGACCGCGCCGTCCTCCCACGCCGCAGGTCAGCGCGCCCCGGTCCCTAGACTCGGTGGCGCCCGTCGGTCGACGGGCCCGGCACAGGAAGAGATCGCATGTCCGCCCCGAACAAGTCGTTCGACCCCGTCGAGGTCGCCGCGCTGAGCCAGGAGAGCGTCGACGCCGCCGTCGCCGACGCCCTCGAGGCCGTGGCCGCGGCGTCCGACCTCGACGCGCTCAAGGAGGTGCGGCTCGCCCACGCCGGCGACCGCAGCCCGCTCGCGCTGGCCAACCGCGAGATCGGCGCGCTGCCGCCGCAGGCGAAGGCCGAGGCCGGCAAGCGCGTCGGCGAGGCGCGCGGCCGCGTGAAGGCCGCGCTGGAGGTGCGGCAGGCCGAGCTCGAGGACGAGCGCGACGCGCGGGTCCTGGTCGAGGAGGCCGTCGACGTCACGCTGCCCTACGACCGCCGCCCCTCCGGAGCGCGGCACCCGTTGACGACGATCATGGAGCGCATCGAGGACGTCTTCGTCTCGATGGGCTGGGAGGTCGCGGAGGGTCCCGAGGTCGAGGCGGAGTGGACCAACTTCGACGCCCTCAACATCGGCCCCGACCATCCGGCGCGCACGATGCAGGACACCTTCTTCGTGGGCACCGAGGACAGCGGCGTCGTCCTGCGCACGCACACGTCGCCGGTGCAGATCCGCACCATGCTCGACCGCGAGCCGCCGATCTACGTGATCTGCCCGGGCAAGGTCTTCCGCACCGACGAGCTCGACCAGACCCACACGCCGGTCTTCCACCAGGTCGAGGGCCTCGTCGTCGACGAGGGCATCACGGTCGCCGACCTCAAGGGCACGCTCGACCACTTCGCGACGGCGATGTTCGGTCCCGAGACCCGCACGCGGTGGCGCCCGTCGTACTTCCCGTTCACCGAGCCCTCGCTCGAGTTCGACGTGTGGTTCACCGGCGCCAAGGGCGGCCCGCGGTGGATCGAGTGGGGCGGCTGCGGCATGGTCAACCCGCGCGTGCTGCGCGCCGCGGGCATCGACCCCGACCGCTACTCCGGCTTCGCGTTCGGCATCGGGATCGAGCGCACCCTCATGTTCCGCCACGACGTCACCGACATGCGCGAGATGGTCGAGGGCGACGTGCGGTTCACCACCCAGTTCGGCATGGAGGTCTGATGCGCGTCCCGCTGTCATGGGTGCGGGAGTACGTCGACCTCCCCAGCACCGAGTCGCCCGAGTCCGTCGGCGAGCGCCTGGTCACCGCGGGCCTCGAGCTCGAGTCCGTCCACCACCTCGGCGCCGACGTGTCGGGCACGCTCGTCGTGGGCCACGTGCGGTCGATCGAGGAGCTCACCGGCTTCAAGAAGCCGATCCGCTGGTGCCAGGTCGAGGTCGGTGCGGCGCACGGGCATCCCGACACCCCCGGCGTGCGCGGGATCATCTGCGGCGCGCGCAACTTCGTCGAGGGGGATCTCGTCGTGGTGGCGCTCGCGGGCAGCGTTCTGCCCGGCGGATTCGAGATCGCCTCGCGCGAGACCTACGGCCACATCTCCGACGGCATGATCTGCTCCGAGCGCGAGCTCGGCCTCGGCGACGACCACGACGGCATCATCGTGCTCCCGCGGGGCACGGCCGAGGTCGGCGACGACGCAGGCCCGGTGCTCGGTCTCGGCGACGCCGTCCTCGAGTTCTCGATCACGCCCGACATGGGCTTCTGCCTGTCGATGCGGGGCATCGCGCGCGAGCTCGCCCACCTGTACGACGTGCCGTTCCGCGACCCGGGCCTGGAGCTCGTCGAGCTGCCTGCGCCCGTCGCCGGCGTGCCGCACGAGTGCGTCGTCGACGACCTCGAGGGCTGCGACCTCTTCACGCTGCGCACGATCGTCGGCTTCGACCCGAAGGCGCCGTCGCCGTACTGGATGAAGCGGCGGCTCTCGATGAGCGGCATGCGGCCGGTCTCGCTCGCCGTCGACATCACGAACTACGTGATGCTCGAGACGGGCCAGCCGCTGCACGCGTTCGACCGCGCGAAGCTGCAGGGACCGATCGTCGTCCGTCGCGCAGGTGCGGGAGAGACTCTCGAGACCCTCGATCACGTCGAGCGCGGCCTCGACTCCGCCGACCTGCTCATCACCGACGACCGCGGCCCGATCGGCCTCGCCGGAACCATGGGCGGCCTGCAGACCGAGATCGACGACGACACCTCCGAGATCGCGCTCGAGGCCGCCCACTTCCTCGCGCCCGCGGTCGCGCACATGTCGCGCCGGCACAAGCTGTCGAGCGAGGCGGCCCGTCGCTTCGAGCGCGGTGTCGACCATGTGCTCGCGCCGTACGCCTCGGCCAGGGCGGCCGCGCTGCTGCTGCAGCACGGTGGCGGCTCCTACGTCGGTATGACCGCCGTCGAGGCCGCGCACGAGCCCGTCGTCGTCGAGATGGCCGTCGACCTGCCCGCGCGCGTGGCCGGGATCGCCATCGACCGCACGACCGTCGTGGAGCGGCTCGCCGCGATCGGTGCCGACGTGCAGGACGCCGGCTCCGGCGTGCTGCGCGTGACGCCGCCGACCTGGCGGCCCGACCTCACCGACCCGGCCGACCTCGTCGAGGAGGTGCTGCGCCTCGGCGGCTACGACTCGATCCCCGCGACACTGCCCTCGGCACCGGCCGGCTTCGGCCTCACCCCAGCGCAGCGTGCTCGACGACGCGTCGGTCGCGCGCTGGCCGCCGACGGCTACGTCGAGTCGCTCGCGTACCCGTTCCTCGGGCAGGCCGACCTCGACGCGCTGCGCCTGCCCGCCGACGACCCCCGGCGGTCGCTGCTGCTGCTCGCGAACCCGCTGTCCGACGAGCAGCCGGGCATGCGTACGACGCTGCTCCCGGGGCTGCTCGCGACCCTGCGCCGCAACGTCGGCCGGGGCACGACCGACGTCGCGCTGTTCGAGGCGGGCAGCGTGGTGCGCCTGCGCGACGGCCAGGATGCGCGCGGCGTCTCCGACCCGCCGCGGCCCTCGGTCGCGGGACGCCCGTCCGACGAGGACATCGCCGCGCTCGAGGGGCTGCTGCCCGACCAGCCGCTGCACGTCGCGGTCGCCCTGGCGGGTGCCCGTGAGCCCGACGGCTGGTGGGGCACCGGCGCTCCCGCGACCTGGGCGGACGCCGTCGAGGCGGCGCGCCTGGTCGCGCGCGCGGTCGGCGTCGACCTGGAGGTCCGTCACGGGTCCACGCCCGCTCCGTGGCACCCGGGGCGCTGCGCCGAGCTGGCCGTCGGCGGCACGGTGGTGGGGCACGCGGGCGAGATCGCGCCGAAGGCGTGCGAGACGGCGGGCCTGCCCAGGCGCACCGCCGCGATGGAGCTCGACCTCGGTGCGCTCATCGCCGCTGCGGGCGACGTGGTCGCCGCCAGGCCGATCTCGACGTACCCGGTCGCCAAGGAGGACGTCGCCCTGGTCGTCGCGGCCGAGGTCCCGGCGTCGTCGGTCCAGGCTGCGCTCGTGTCCGGAGCGGGCCCGCTGCTGGAGTCGGTGCGCCTGTTCGACGTCTACGCCGGCGAGCAGGTCGGCGAGGGGCGCAAGTCCCTGGCCTACGCGCTGCGCTTCCGGGCGCCGGACCGCACCCTCAAGGTCGACGAGGTCGCCGCCGCCCGCGATGCCGCCGTCGCCGCGGCGCGGGACGCCGTGGGGGCGGTCCTCCGCGGCTGAGGCGCGACATATCCGGATATGTGTATAGTCCAGATGTGACCAGGACCTACACCGCCGCGGTGGCCGGGGCCTCCGGGTACGCCGGCGGGGAGCTCGTGCGGCTGCTGCTCGGCCATCCCTCGTTCGAGGTCGGTCCGCTCGCGGCCGGCTCCAGCGAGGGGCGGCGGGTCGCCGACCTGCACCCGCAGCTCAGCCCGCTCGCCGACCGCGCGTTCGTGGCGACCGATGTCGACGTCCTGGCCCAGTCCGACGTCGTCTTCCTCGCGCTGCCGCACGGGGAGTCGGGGTCGATCGCGGCCGCGCTGCCGCCCGGCACGCTCGTCGTCGACCTCGGCGCCGACCACCGACTCGCCGACCCGGAGGCCTGGTCGCGCTACTACGGCGGCAGCCACAGCGGCACCTGGACCTACGGCATGCCCGAGCTCGGCGACCAGCGGGCCGAGATCGCCCGCGCCACCCGCATCGCGAACCCGGGCTGCTACCCCACGGGCGTGATCCTGGGGCTCGCCCCGCTGCTGGCGGCCGGGCTGGTCGAGCCCGACGACGTCGTCGTGGTCGCGGCCAGCGGCACGACCGGCGCGGGTCGCAAGCCGTCCGACGCGCTGCTCGCGAGCTCGGTGATGGGGCAGCTCTCGCCATACAAGGTGGGCGGCGTCCACCAGCACACGCCCGAGATCGAGCAGGCCCTCAGCGGCGCCGCGGGGGAGCAGGTCACCGTCTCGTTCACGCCCGTCCTCGCGCCTATGCCGCGCGGCATCCTCGCGACGACGACGGCACGGCTCTCGGAGGGCGTCACGACCGAGGAGCTGCAGGCGGTCCTGCACGCGGCGTATTTCGACGAGCCGTTCGTCACGGCGCTGCCGAACGGCTCGTGGCCGCAGACCGGTGCGACCCTCGGCGCGAACTCCGTCCACCTCCAGGTGGCCGGCGACCAGCACGCCGGCCGCGCGGTCGTCGTCTCCGCGATCGACAACCTCGTCAAAGGCGCCGCCGGGCAGGCGCTGCAGAACGCCAACCTCGCCCTCGGTCTCCCCGAGACCGCGGGCCTCACCGCGATCGGGGTCGCTCCATGACCGTCACGACGCCCCAGGGGTTCCGCGCCGCCGGCGTGGTCGCAGGGCTGAAGTCCAGCGGTGCCAAGGACGTCGCGGTGGTCGTCAACGACGGCCCGAGCGCTGCCGCGGCCGGGGTGTTCACGCGCAACCGTGTCAAGGCCGCACCCGTCCTCTGGTCGCAGCAGGTGCTCAAGGCCGGCGCCGTGCGCGCGGTGGTCCTCAACTCCGGCGGCGCCAACGCCTGCACGGGGCCCGACGGCTTCCTCGACACCCACCGCACCGCCGAGCACGCCGCCGCGGCGCTCGAGATCGGTGCGGGCGAGGTCGCGGTGTGCTCCACCGGGCTCATCGGTCAGCGGCTGCCCCTCGACACGCTCTTCGCGGGGATCGACGTCGCCCTGGCCGGCCTGTCGGTCGACGGCGGTGGCGACGCGGCGGCCGCGATCATGACGACCGACTCCGTGCCCAAGACGGCGGCCGCAGTGCGGGAGGGCTGGTCGGTCGGCGGCATGGCGAAAGGCGCCGGGATGCTCGCGCCGTCGCTCGCCACGATGCTGGTGGTCGTCACCACCGACGCGGTCGCCGACGCCGCCACGCTCGACCGAGCGCTGCGCGCGGCCACCCGCGTCACGTTCGACCGCGTCGACTCCGACGGCTGCACGTCCACCAACGACACGGTCCTGCTGCTCGCGAGCGGCGCGTCGGGCCGGACGCCGGCGTACGCCGAGCTCGAGTCCGCCGTCACCGAGGTGTGCGCCAGCCTCGCGCGGCAGCTGGTCGCCGACGCCGAGGGCGCGAGCAAGGACGTGCGGATCGAGGTCGTGAATGCAGCGACCGAGGAGGACGCCGTCGAGGCCGGGCGGGCCGTCAGCCGGGCGAACCTGGTCAAGTGCGCCATCCACGGCGAGGACCCCAACTGGGGCCGCATCCTCGCCGAGCTCGGGATGACGAGCGCTGCCTTCGAGCCGGACGCCGTCGACGTCGCGATCAACGGCGTCTGGGTCTGCCGCGACGGCGCGACCGGCGAGGACCGCACGCTCGTCGACATGTCGGGCCGCGAGGTGACCATCACGATCGACCTCCGCTCGGGCAAGGAATCGGCGACCGTCTGGACGAACGACCTCACGGCGGCGTACGTCCACGAGAACTCGGCGTACTCGACGTGACCGGCGACCGCGCGGACGCGCTCGCGAAGGCAGCCGTGCTCGCCGAGGCGCTGCCCTGGCTCGAGCGCTTCCACGGCGCGACCGTCGTGCTGAAGTACGGCGGCAACGCCATGGTCGACCGCGCCCTCGGCGAGGCGTTCGCGGCCGACGTCATGTTCCTGCGGCTCGCGGGCCTGCGTCCGGTCGTGGTGCACGGGGGAGGACCGCAGATCTCCGCGATGCTCGAGAGGCTCGGCATCCCGGGCGAGTTCCGCGGCGGCTACCGCGTGACGAGCCCCGAGGCGATGGACGTCGTGCGCATGGTGCTCACCGGTCAGGTGCAGCGCGAGGTCGTCGGTCTCATCAACGCGCATGGCCCCTACGCCGTCGGCCTCTCCGGCGAGGACGCCCACCTGTTCACCGCCGAGCGGCGCGGCGTCGTCGTCGACGGCGAGCCCGTCGACATCGGCCTGGTGGGCGAGGTCACCGAGGTGCGACCCGACTTCGTGCGGCAGCTGCTGGACGACGGGCTGGTGCCGGTCGTGTCGTCGGTGGGCCGCGGGGTCGACGGCCAGGCCTACAACGTCAACGCCGACACGGCTGCGGCCGCGCTCGCGATCGCGCTCGGCGCCGACAAGCTCGTGATGCTGACCGACGTCGAAGGCCTGTACGCCGACTGGCCGGCCAGCGACGAGGTGATCCGGACGATCGGCGTGAGCGCGCTCGAGGCGATGCTGCCCACGCTCGCGAGCGGCATGGTGCCGAAGATGGAGGCGTGCGCCCGCGCCGTGCGCGGCGGCGTCCCGCGCGCCCATGTCATCGATGGCCGGCTCCCGCACGGCGTGCTGCTCGAGGTCGTCACCTCGTCCGGCATCGGCACGATGGTGCTGCCCGACCACGCGCACCTGTTCGACGACGAGCCCGGCGACGAGGTCGTGGGGCTGTCATGACGCGTACCGATCTTCCTGAGACGCGGGATCTCCAGCACCGGTGGGACGCCGTGATGCTGCGCAACTACGGCACCCCGCCGGTCGCGCTCGCCCGCGGCGAGGGCGCGGTGGTCTGGGACGTCGACGGCAACGAGTACGTCGACCTGCTCGCCGGCATCGCCGTCTCCTCGCTCGGTCACGCGCATCCCGCCATCGCCGCGGCGGTCGCGCAGCAGGCGGCGACGCTGGTGCACACGAGCAACCTCTACCTGCACGAGCCCGGCGTCGCCCTCGCGGAGCGCCTCGCCGCCCTCGTGCCCGTGCCGACGCGCGTCTTCCTCTGCCAGGACGGTGCGACCGCGAACGAGGCAGCGCTGAAGATCGCGCGCAAGCGCGGCAACGCCTTCGGCCGGGACCGCGTCGTGTCGACGCACGGAGGCTTCCACGGCCGCACCGCTGGCGCGCTCGCCGTGACCGGCACACCGGCCAAGCGCGAGCCGTTCGAGCCGCTGCCCGGCGGGGTGGTCTACGTCGAGCACGGGTCGGTGGACGCGCTGCGCGCCGCCGTCGACGAGCGGACGGCGGCGGTGATCCTCGAACCCGTCCAGGGCGAGAGCGGCGTCGTGCTGCCGCCCGCGGGTTACCTGGCCGCGGCACGCGCGATCTGCGACGCAGCCGGAGCCCTGCTGATCGTCGACGAGGTGCAGTCCGGGATCGGTCGCGCGGGCGTGTGGCTGATGAGCGTCGACCAGGGCGTCGTCCCGGACGTCATCACGCTCGCGAAAGGGCTCGCGGGCGGCCTGCCCCTCGGGGCCGTCCTCGCGACCGGTGAGGCGGGCGACGTGCTCGTCCCCGGCGACCACGGATCGACCTTCGGCGGGAACCCGGTGTCGTGCGCCGCGGCGCTCGCGGTCCTCGACACCATCGAGCACGAGGGTCTGCTCGACCACGTCCGCGCCCTCGGCGAGCGGTGGGCTGCGGCCTTCGACGTGATCGACCACCCGCTGCTCGCGTCGAACCGAGGCATCGGCCTCTGGCGGGCGCTGGAGCTCACCGAGCCGGCCGCGGCCGCCGTGGAGGTCTCCGCCCGTCGGCACGGCTACCTCGTGAACGCCGTGCGCCCCAGCACGATCCGGCTCGCGCCCCCGCTGGTGCTGACCGAGGCGCAGGCCGACGCGTTCGCGGCGGCGCTGCCCGCGATCCTCGACGGTGCCGCATGACCACGCCGCACACGAAGGCTGCGCGCCACGCGCGCATCGTCGACCTGCTCGAGCACCACGAGGTCCCGAGCCAGGCCCGGCTGGCCGAGCTCCTCGCCGACGACGGACTCGCCGTGGCGCAGGCGACGCTGTCGCGCGACCTCGACGAGCTGGGCGCCGTGAAGGTGCCGCGCGCGGACGGCGGCGCCGTGTACGCCGTACCGGGGGAGGGAGGCGACACCCGTCCGGTCGGCGGCGTCGCCTACGAGGCGGCGCTCACCCGTCTCACGCGCGTCGCGGGGGAGGTGCTGGTCTCGGCCGAGAGCTCCGCGAACCTCGTGGTGCTGCGCACTCCTCCGGGCGCCGCGCAGTTCCTGGCCTCGGCGATCGACCACACGGTGCTGCCCTCGGTGCTCGGCACGGTCGCCGGCGACGACACGGTGCTGCTCGTGGCGCGGGACCCCGACGGCGGGGCCGAGGTCGCCGCTGCGATGCTGGCCCTCGCGGAGAAGAACCGATGACGACGTACGACGAGAGGCGGTCGCGCCACCGTGGCTGACGAGCAGGGATCGCAGCGCCTCTGGGGCGGCCGGTTCGAGGGCGGTCCGTCCGACGCGATGGCGGCGCTGTCGCTCTCCGTGCACTTCGACTGGCGGCTCGCGCCGTACGACCTCGCGCAGAGCCGGGCGCACGCCCGCGTGCTGCACCGCGCCGGCCTCCTCACCGACGACGAGCTCGAGCAGATGATCGGTGCGCTCGACGGGCTGGAGGCCGACGTGCGCTCCGGCGCGTTCACGCCGGAGCCCGCAGACGAGGACGTGCACACCGCGCTCGAGCGCGGTCTCACCGAGCGGCTCGGCACGCTCGGCGGCAAGCTCCGTGCCGGCCGGTCGCGCAACGACCAGGTGGCCACGGACTTCCGGCTGTTCCTGCGCGACCGGGCCCGCTCGATCGCGGCCGCTGTCGTCGACCTGCAGCGCGCGATCCTCGGTCAGGCCGAGACGCACGTCGACACCGCGTCCCCGGGGTTCACGCACCTGCAGCACGCGCAACCGGTGTCGTTCGGCCACGAGCTCGCCAAGCACGTGCACGCGTTCGCGCGCGACGTCGACAGGCTCCGCGACTGGGACGACCGCACCGCTCTCTCGCCCATGGGCGCAGGTGCTCTCGCGGGCTCGTCGCTGCCGCTCGACCCGCAGGCGGTGGCCCGCGAGCTCGGCTTCCGCGACGCAGTGCCGAACTCCATCGACGCCGTCAGCGACCGCGACTTCGTCGCCGAGCTGCTCTTCACGACCGCGATGATCGGCGTCCACCTCTCGCGTCTCGGCGAGGAGATCTGCCTCTGGACCTCGCGGGAGTTCGCCTGGGCCCGCCTGGACGACGCCTGGTCGACCGGCTCGTCGATCATGCCGCAGAAGAAGAACCCCGACGTGGCGGAGCTCGCGCGCGGCAAGGCCGGCCGGCTCATCGGCGACCTCACCGCGATCCTCACCGTCCTCAAGGGCCTGCCGTTCGCCTACAACCGAGACCTGCAGGAGGACAAGGAGCCGGCCTTCGACGCGATCGACACGCTGCTGCTCGTGCTGCCCGCGATGACCGGTTGCGTGGCGACGCTGCAGTTCGACGTCGAGCGGATGGAGGAGTCCGCGCCGCAGGGCTTCGCGCTCGCCACCGACATCGCCGAGTGGCTGGTGCGCCAGGGCGTCCCGTTCCGCGAGGCGCACGAGGTCGCCGGCGGCTGCGTACGCCGTGCCGAGGCGCGCGGCGTCGAGCTGTGGGACCTGTCCGACGACGAGCTGCGCGACATCAGCGACCACCTCACGCCCGCGGTCCGCGGCGTCCTGTCGCTGCGCGGTGCGCTCGACTCGCGCTCGGCCTACGGCGGGACGGCGCCGGCACGCGTCCGCGAGCAGCTCGCGGCCGTCCGCGAGGTCGTCGACGCGGACGCGTCCTGGGCCGCGTCGCCGCCGGGAGCCTGAGCGTCCGTGGCGCACGGCCGGGTCCTGCCCACGTCGTTCTTCGACCGCGACGTCGTGGACGTCGCGCGGGACCTGCTCGGCCGCGTCGTCGAGAGCGAGACCGAGGAGGGCGTCGTCGCGGTCCGGCTGGTGGAGACCGAGGCGTACGCCGGAGAGGACGACCCGGCCTCGCACGCCTGGCGGGGACCGACACCGCGCACGGCGGTCATGTTCGGGCCGCCCGGCCACGTCTACGTGTACTTCACCTACGGCATGCACTGGTGCGCCAACGTCGTCTGCGGCCCGGACGGCCGCGCGTCGGCGGTGCTCCTTCGGGCAGGAGAGGTCGTCGAGGGGCTCGGGCTGGCCCGTTCGCGCCGACGGCCGGACGCAGCTGATCGGATCCTCGCGTCGGGTCCCGCGAACCTCGCCAGCTGCCTCGGACTGGACGGAACGTGGACGGGCCGCCGGGTGACCTCGCCGCGCAGCCCGCTGCGGCTGCGCGCCGGTACGCCCGTGGACGACTCCGCCGTCGTCGCCGGGCCGCGGGTGGGCATCACCCGCGCGGTCGACGTGCCCTGGCGCTTCACGGTCGCAGGCGATCGGCACGTGAGCGGCACCCGACGCGCCTGAGGGGACGCACCGTGGTGCGTCCCCTCAGGGTGCGTACCGCTAGGAGGCTCGCCGGGCCAGCGCCGGCACGAGCGTCGACGCGATCGGCGTCCCCCATCCGGTCGCCGCGTCCCAGCCCCGGTGCGCGGAGTAGCCCGGGATCGTCACCGGGCTGCCACCGGCGTCGTAGGTGAAGGTGTTGTCGCCTTCGACGACGTCGTGGAACAGCCTCGACGCCTGCCGGGAGCGACCCAGGTCGTAGAGCGCCTCGTTGATGGAGCCGAGACGGTGCCGGGCGATCTGCGCGCCGATCGCGGCCAGACCGGCCCACTGCGGCGACCCCGCGCTCGTGCCGCCGACGATGTAGAGCCCCTGCCCCTGGCCGCCTGTCGCGGCGTCCCCGAACACGCAGACCACCCCGCTGTCGATGCCGGCGTCGTAGGAGACGTCCGGGACGGCGCGAGCGCGTCCCGGCACCACGTGCTCCTGGAAGTCGGGCTGACGCACCAGCGTGCTGAACCCGCCCCCGCCTGCCGCCTCGTACGCGGCGCTCTCGTTCCACACCGTCTCGTGCACGTAGCTGCCGGCGGGCAGCGCCGTGTCGAGGAACGTGCCCCCGACCGCCGTGACCAGCGGGTCGGTGGCAGGGCTGGACACGGCCTTGGAGTAGCTGCTCCCGTCGCACGTGGGCTGGGCCGAGCCCTGGTCGCCCGACGACGCGAAGAGGGTGATTCCCCGTGCCGTCGCGCGCTGGAACACCTGGTGCTGCGCGCGCGCGATCGCCGGATCCACGCAGCGCTCGTCCTCGCCGAAGCTCTGGGAGATGACGTCGCCGACGTTGTGGTCGACGGCCCAGCGCGTCGCCGCCAGGATGTCGGCGTCGTCGCTGCTCCACGCCTGGACGAGCACGATCCTCGCGCCGGGTGCCACGGCGTGGGCCCACTCGACGTCGAGATCGGTCTCACCGGCCCACCCCTGCTGCTCCGGGTCGGTCGGATCCCAGTTGGCGCCCTGCGGGGCGACCACCGTGAGCTGCGGGTCCGGCAGCCCGAAGACGCCGTCGAAGGCGGCCAGGTCGTCCGCGATCCCGGGCGCGGCGTACGCGTCGACGATCACGATGGTGCGCCCGCTGCCGTCCT
>JAKOVT010000045.1 GCA_029781935.1 Actinomycetes bacterium
CTGGGACGGATCCCCGACGAGCGCACGCTCATCGCGCTCGACCAGCGGCTGCACCGGTTCGTCTACCGCACCTGCCGCAACAGCTTCCTCGAGGGCTCGCTCGAGGAGTACTACACCCACGCCCTGCGGATCTGGTTCCTCGCCCTCGACCGCCTCGAGCACCTCGGCGACGCGGTCGGCGAGCACCGGGCGATCCTGCAGGCGATCCGCGACGGCGACGGCGACCTCGCCGCCCAGACCATGGCCGCCCACATCGACGGCTTCGAGAACTCGATCCGGCAAGCCCTCTAGCCCCAGCTCCACCCCACGACCGCGCGACCGCCGCACGGTCGACCTCGAAAGGGAGATCGATGAGCCTTCCGTCCCAGGCGAAGTGCGTCGTCATCGGCGCCGGCATCGTCGGCAACAGCCTCGTCTACCACCTGGCCCGGCTGGGGTGGCGCGACATCGTGCAGGTCGACAAGGGACCGCTCCCCAACCCCGGCGGGTCGACCGGCCACGCCTCGAACTTCATCTTCCCGGTGGACCACTCCAAGGAGATGGCGCACATCACCGCGGAGAGCATGGACCAGTACAAGGAGATGGGTGTCTTCACCGAGTGCGGCGGTATCGAGGTCGCACGCACCGAGGAGCGCATGCAGGAGCTCACGCGCCGCATGACGTCGGCGAAGTCCTGGGGCATCGACGGCTGCCGGCTCGTCACCCCCGCCGAGGTCAAGGAGCTCGTCCCCTTCCTCGACGAGAGCGTGATCCTCGGCGGCTTCTACACGCCGAGCGTCGGCGTCGTCGACTCGCTGCGGGCGGGCACGATCATGCGCGAGCGCGCGATGGAGCTCGAGGCGCTCACGGTGTCGCCCAGCACCGAGGTCCTCGGCATCGACGTCGAGGACGGCGTCGTGAAGCGAGTGCGCACCGACAAGGGCGACATCGAGACCGAGTACGTCGTGATCGCCTGCGGCGCATGGAGTCCCCGCATCGCCGCGATGGCCGGTGCCCGGATCCCGCTGACCCCTGCGGTGCACCAGATGAAGGACATCGGCCCGGTCCCGTTCTTCAAGGACACCAAGGGCGACATCGAGTGGCCGATCGTGCGCGACATGGACACGTTCATGTACGAGCGCCAGCACGGCACGGGTCTCGAGATCGGCTCGTACGCCCACCGCGCGATCCTCTACTACCCCGAGGAGCTGCCCTCGATCGCCGAGGCCGCCCTCTCCCCCACGGAGTTCCCGTTCACGCAGGACGACTTCGACCTGCAGGACGAGCACGCCCTCGAGCTCATGCCCGACATCGTGGGCGACGAGTCGGTCGGCGAGAAGTACGCGATCAACGGAATCCTCTCCCTCACGCCCGACGGCATGCCGATCCTCGGCGAGACGCCCGAGGTGAAGAACCTCTGGTCGTGCGCCGCGGTCTGGATCAAGGAGGGCCCGGGCACCGGCAAGTCGGTCGCCGAGTGGATGGTCCTCGGCGAGAGCGAGATCGACATCAACGCCTCGGACATCGCCCGCTTCCACGAGCACCAGAAGACCTGGGACCACGTGCGCAGCCGCACGGGCGAGGGCTTCATCAAGACCTACGGGATCATCCACCCGAACGAGCAGTGGGCCGGCAACCGCAACATCCGCCTCTCGCCGTACTACGAGCAGGAGAAGGCGCTCGACGCCGTCTTCTACGAGACGGTCGGCTGGGAGCGGCCGTGGTGGTACGAGAGCAACGCCGGCCTGGTCGAGAAGTTCGGCGACGCCGTCATGCCGCGCACCGGCGAGTGGGAGTCGCGCTGGTGGTCGCCGATCATCAACGCCGAGCACCTGCAGATGCGCGAGACGGCGGGCATCGTCGACCTCACCGCGTTCGCCATCTTCGACATCGTCGGCCCCGGCGCGCTGGCGTCGGTGCAGCAGACCGCGGTGCGCCAGATGGACGTGCCGGTCGGCCGCGTCGTCTACACCCCGATCCTCGGAGTGACCGGCGGGTTCAAGAGCGACCTCACGATCATGCGCCTGGGCAAGGACCACTTCCGCGTCGTCACCGGCGGCGCGCACGGCATGGCCGACCTCAAGTGGTTCCGCGACCACCTGGCCGAGGGCGCGTCCATCGTCGACCTCACCTCGTCGTGGACCACGCTCGGCATCTGGGGGCCGAAGGCCCGCGAGATCATGCAGTCGCTCACCACCGACGACCTGTCCAACGAGGGCTTCAGGTTCGGCACCTGCCGCACGATCGACATCGGCACCATCCGCGTCCTCGCCAGCCGCATCTCCTACGTGGGCGACCTCGGCTGGGAGCTCTACGTACCGTTCGAGCAGGGCGCGAAGCTCTGGGACTACGTGTGGAACGCCGGGCAGCCGCACGGCCTCATCCCCGTCGGCATCGGCGTGTACGGCACCACCGGCCGCCTCGAGAAGGGCTACCGCGCCTACGGCAACGAGCTCGAGACGGAGTACAACTCGGTCGAGGCCGGCATGACCACGCCGAAGGTCAAGGACGCCGACTTCGTGGGCAAGGAGGCGCTGCTGCGCCAGCGCGAGTCCGAGCCCGTCACGATCATGAGCCTGCTCACCGTCGACGACCCGACGTCGTCCACCGGCGAGAAGCGCTATCCGATGGGACGCGAGCCGATCCTCACCCTCGACGGCGGTCCGATCACCGACGCGCACGGCCGCCGCTCCTACGTCACGAGCGCCGGCTCCGGCCCGTCGATCGGCAAGCACATCCTCATGTCCTACCTGCCCCCGGAGTACGCCGTGCCCGGCACCAGGCTCAAGGTCGAGTACCTCGGCGAGCAGTACCCCGTCACTGTCGAGGGCCCGGGCGCGGTCTTCGACCCCAGCAACGAGCGGATCCTCGGCTGATGCACATCGCAGTCTGCGCCAAGCGCATCCCCCTGTCGGGCGGTCGGTGGGTGCTCACCCCCGACTCGACCGAGATAGACACCAGCGGCCCGTCGATGGGCTTCACGCTGTCCCCGCACGAGGAGTGCGCCGCCGAGGCGGCCGTGCAGCTCGTCGAGCAGTACGGCGGGTCCTCCACCGTCATGACGGTCGGCGTGAGCGACTCGGAGACCGAGCTGCGCTCGCTGCTCGCCGTCGGCATCGACCGCGGCGTGCTCGTCGAGACCGACGGCCGGGAGTGGGACCCGCAGGCCACGGCCGCGGTGCTCACCGAGCAGATCAGGAAGGGCACGCCCGAGGGCGACGCCTACGAGCTGGTCATCTGCGGCACCGAGGCGGGCGACACCGCCGACTACCAGGTGCCGGTCCGCATCGCGCACCAGCTCGGGTGGCCCGTCGTCACCAACGTGAAGGGCCTCTCGATCGCCGACGGCGTCGCGCGCTGCGAGCGCGCGGTCGGGTCGGTGCGGGAGGTCTACGAGGTTCCGCTGCCAGCGGTGATCTCGGTGAAGGACGGCGTCAACATCCCGCGCTACCCGTCCGTGCCCGGGCGCATCAAGGCGCGCAAGAAGCCGGTCGTCGTCGTGTCGGCCGAGAGACCCGATCCGAAGCTGGAGAAGGTGCGTCTCGACCTCGTCGAGGAGGAGACGCGCAGCGCCGAGGTGCTGGGGACCGGTCCCGAGGCAGTGCCCGCCCTCGTCGAGGTCTTCAAGAAGATCGGGGTGATCTGATGAGCGTCCTCGTCATCGCCGACCACGACCGCGGCGTCCTCGATGCCACCTCGCTGCAGGCCGTCACCGCGGCGCGCGCGCTCGACCCGCAGGTCGACGTGCTCGTCGTCGGGGCCGACGGCGCCGGAGCGGCGGGCGAGCTCGCGGCGTACGGCGCCTCGACCGTGCACGTCGCGACGGGCGAGGGCCTCGGCGACTACGCGCCGCAGGCCGCCGCCCGAGCCGCGGTCGAGCTCGTCGGGACCCTGTCGCCCTCGGCCGTCATCGCGGTCGGCACGCCGCGGGGCAACGAGGTCCTGGCCCACGTGGCCGCGATCCTCGACGTCCCGTTCGCCGCGGAGTGCGCGCAGATCTCGCTCGGCAGCGGTTCGCACGACATCGTGCGCAACCGATGGGGCGGCAACGTCCTCGAGACGTCGAAGGTGCACAGCGACCTGCTGGTCGCGTCGTACACCGCGCACACGGTGAAGGCGGAGCCCGCCGCGGGCGCCGGCGCCGTGGTCGAGTTCTCGCCGGCGCTCTCCCCCGCCGACACGGTCGTCCGCGTGGTCGACCGCGCGGGCGAAGCGGCGTCGGGCGTCGGCCTGGCGGAGGCGCGCGTCATCGTCTCGGGCGGCCGCGGGGTCGGCGGTCCGGAGGGTTTCGTGCCGCTCGACGAGCTCGCCGAGCTCCTCGGCGGCGCGGTCGGCTGCTCGCGCGTCGTCACGAGCAACGGCTGGCGGCCGCACAGCGAGCAGGTCGGCCAGACCGGCACCAAGGTCGCGCCCGACCTCTACATCGCGGCCGGCATCAGCGGTGCGACCCAGCACATCGCCGGCATGCGCACGAGCAAGACGATCGTCGCCATCAACACCGACAAGGACGCCCCGATCATGGGCTACGCCCACTACGCGATCGTCGGCGACGTCTCCACCATCCTGCCCGCCCTCGTGGCCGCCACCCGCGCGGCGAAGGAGTAAGACGTGCTGTCCGACATCGAGATCGCCCAGGGCGCCACGCTCGAGCGCATCGGCGCCATCGCCGACAGGCTCGGCATCCCCGACGAGGCCGTCGACCCGTACGGTCACTACAAGGCGAAGATCAGCCTCGACTGGCTCGACAGCCAGCCGCAGCGCACGGGATCGAACCTGATCCTCGTGACGGCCATCTCGCCCACACCTGCCGGCGAGGGCAAGACCACCACCACCGTCGGCCTCGGCGACGGCCTGCGGCGCATCGGCAAGGACGCCATGATCTGCCTGCGCGAACCCTCGCTCGGGCCGGTGTTCGGCATCAAGGGCGGAGCGGCCGGCGGCGGTTACGCGCAGGTCGTCCCCATGGAGGACATCAATCTCCACTTCACCGGCGACTTCGGCGCGATCCAGCTCGCCAACAACCTGCTCGCGGCGCTGATCGACAACCACGTGCACCACGGCAACGAGCTCGGCATCGACGTACGCCGGATCACCTGGAAGCGGGTGGTCGACCTCAACGACCGGGCGCTGCGCGACATCACCGTCGCGCTCGGGGGCCCGGCCAACGGCTACCCGCGCGAGGACGGCTTCGACATCGTCGTCGCCTCGGAGGTCATGGCGATCTTCTGCCTCGCGACCTCGCTCGAGGATCTCAAGCGCCGCCTGGGCAACATCGTCGTGGGCTACACCCGCGAGAAGAAGCCCGTGACGGCGCGCGACCTCAAGGCCGAGGGGTCCATGGCCGTCCTGCTCAAGGACGCGTTCCGGCCCAACCTGGTGCAGACCCTCGAGGGCACGCCCGCGTTCGTGCACGGCGGCCCGTTCGCCAACATCGCGCACGGCTGCAACTCGGTGGTGGCCACGTCGTCGGCGCTCAAGCTGGCCGACTACGTCGTCACCGAGGCCGGCTTCGGGGCCGACCTCGGTGCGGAGAAGTTCGTCGACATCAAGTGCCGCAAGTCGGGCCTGCGCCCGAAGGCGGCCGTGATCGTCGCGACCGTGCGCGCGCTCAAGCACCACGGCGGCGTCGCGCTGGCCGACATGGCCACCGAGGACGTCGACGCCGTACGCCGCGGTTTCGCCAACCTCGAGAAGCACATCGCCAACGTGTCGGGCGTCTACGGCATCCGCACCGTGGTCGGCATCAACCGGTTCGGCACCGACACCGACGCCGAGCTCGACGCCGTGAAGGAGCTCGTCGAGAAGGCCGGCGCCACGGCCGTCGTGGCCAGCCACTTCGCGAACGGCGGAGCGGGCGCCGAGGACCTCGCGCACGCGGTCGTGGCGGCGTGCGAGGACCCGACCGAGCTCACCTTCACCTACCCCGACGAGCTCTCGCTCTGGGACAAGATGGTCGCGGTCACGAGCAAGGTCTACGGCGCGTCCGAGGTCACCGCCACGGCGGCGGTGAAGGCCCGGATCCAGGAGCTGCAGGACTCCGGCTACGGCTCGTTCCCCGTGTGCGTGGCCAAGACGCAGTACTCCTTCTCCACCGACGCCTCGCTGCGCGGCGCCCCGACCGGCCACGCGGTGAACATCCGCGAGGTGCGGCTCTCGGCGGGTGCGGAGTTCGTCGTCATGGTCTGCGGCGACGTCATGACGATGCCCGGGCTGCCCAAGGTGCCGGCGTCCGTCCACATCGACCTCGTCGACGGCAAGGTCGTCGGCCTCTCCTGAGGCCTGCTGACATGGGGAGCTCCCTCCGCGTGATGGTGACCGCGGGCGCGTCCGGCATCGGTGCCGCTATCGCGTCCCGGTTCGCTGCGGAGGGGGCGCTCGTGTCGGTGCTCGACGCCGATCCGGTTGCGGTGGCTGGTGTCTCGGGGCTGCACGCCGTCGCCGGCGACTGCAGCGATCCCGAGGTGGTCGACCGCTGGTTCGACGACCGGCTCGCCGCGTGGGGCGGGCTCGACGTGCTGGTGAACAACGCCGGGATCGCGGGGCCGACGGCGTACGTCGAGGACGTCTCGCCCGCCGCCTGGCGCGAGACCCTCGCCGTGGGGATCGACAGCCACTTCCTCACGTCGCGCCGCGCGGCCGGCGTGATGAAGGCGCAGCGGTCGGGCTCGATCGTCGCGATCTCCTCGACGGCCGGGCTCTACGGCTACGGCATGCGATCGCCCTACGCCGCGGCGAAGTGGGCCGTGATCGGCCTGGTGAAGTCGCTCGCGATCGAGCTCGGGCCGCACGGGGTTCGCGTGAACGCGATCTGCCCCGGCTCGGTCGACGGTCCGCGCATGCGCGGCGTGATCGCCCGCGAGGCCGAGGGTCGCGGGGTCGACGCCTCGGTCGTGGAGGCGGAGTACGTGCAGGGCCAGTCGGTCCACCGGTTCGTGGAGGCGAGCGAGATCGCCGACATGGCCTGGTTCCTCGCCTCCCCCGAGGCGAGCATGGTCACCGGGCAGGCCATCGCCGTCGACGGCCACACCGAGACCTTCCACCTCTGATCCGTGGTCGCGCTCGTCGGCCGTCGGCCGCCGGCGGATCAGTCGGTGCCGGGGCGCTCGAGCACGACCGTGGTGCCGTTGCGGTGCACCACGGTCCAGCCGCCCGCGACCAGCGATCGCTCGGTGAACCAGGGGTCCGGCGCCGACGGGAAGCGGCGGGGGCCGATGTAGGCGTAGCGGACGCCGAGGCGCGCGGCGATCTCCCGCGCGCGATCGTCGGTCGTGAGGCGGTCGGCGTGGGTGAGCAGGTAGCCGCGGTCGTCGTCGAGCTGGTCGGGCTCGAGCTTCTGCGGCACCAGGGGCGCGAGTCCGTTGTCGGCGTACATCCAGCCCGAGCCGTCGGACCACTCGTTGAGGACCCGGTCGGTCGGCCCGACGTGCGCGGCCAGCCACCCCCACGAGTCGCGCGCGTCGGCGGTGGCGAGACTGCGGCCGGTGCCGTCGCCGTCGTCCTCGGCGAAGCTGGTGCGGGCGTCGGCGTACGTCGTGCGCGTGAGGACCCCAGCGAGGAGCGCCACGACCGCGAGGCCGGCGGCGGTCGCCAGCGGTCGCGGACCCACCCGGGCGAGAGCGTCGCGCGTGGACCGCGCGAGCCACCAGGTGCCGTAGCCGGCGAGGGCGGCGGTCGGGTACGCGAGCATGAGGGCGGTGCGGTTGAGGTTGGAGTACCACGGCGAACCGACGAGGTCCGCACCCGGCCACGACATCCCGACCGCGGTCGAGAGCAGCACGACCACGAGTGCGAGCCACAGCCAGCCGGCGGCTCCGCGGCGCATCGCCGCCACGGCGCCCAGCACCGCGAGAGCGGCGAGCAGCCACGAGACGGGCACCGGGCCGAACGCATAGCCGAGGAGCTTGTCGGCGACGGCGCCGAGAGTCATGTCGTGGCTCGCCGCGACGAGGTAGCGCTCGCCGGCGCCGGCGCGGAGGTCGCCGAGCCACGGCAGCGTGACGCCGACGAGCACGACGAACGCGATCACGCCGGGCAGCAGCGCGACGCGCCAGCGGGCGAGCATCGGGCGCAGCGCCATGTCGCCGAGCAGCAGGCTCAGCACGATCACGGCGACGGTGACGAGCTCGCTGGAGTGGGTGGCGAACATGCCGACCGCCGCGAGCCCGAGGGCGAGGCCGGCACCGAGCTCCGCGGTGCGGGTGGGGTGCTCGACGTCGAGCAGGCCGAGGACCTCGTCGGCCACCGACGGCGCGAGCGCGAGGCCGGCGACCACGGCGATGCCGCCCCAGGCGAGCTGACCGGTCGGCATCGCGGGCACGAGCACCACCACGAGCGCCGCGCCGAGGGCAGCGCGACGGGCGGAGAAGGTGCGCCGCGCGAGGACGTGCATGCCGAGCGGCATCGCGGCCGCGACGATGGTGATCCACACCGCGTTGAGGGCCGTGCCGACCGGGATGCCGAGGCCCGCGACCATCGCGGCGACGGTGTGCAGCGCGAGCGGGTAGTAGGCCCACTGCTGCTCCCCCGTGACCACGTCGCCGACCAGCACCTGCGCCGGGTCGACCGACTGCGTGGCCAGGATGCGCGCGACGTACAGGCCGTGGTTGGCGCCGTCGTCGCGCGGTGGCACGGCCGACAGCCCGCGCGTGGCGAGCCACCACTGCACCAGGACCACGAGCACGACCAGACCGAGGGCGACGACGTCCCAGCGGTCGCTGCCCAGGGAGTCGCGCACCTCGGGCAACCGGCCGCGACGTACGACGACCACGACGCCGAGCGGCACGGCCAGCACCGCGACGATCAGCACGAGCGGCGTGACGGAGAGGTGGAGCACCGACAGAGCCGTCGCCGTCAGCCACACGACGCCGATCGAGACCGCGGGAGCGAGAGCGACGTTGCGCAGCGGGTCGGCCGCGGGTCGCAGCGCGGTGAGCAGGGCGAATCCCGGGACGACGAGGAGCACGACGGCAGCCAGCACGGCGGCAGCCCCGGCCCACGCGTCCACGCGAACCCCTTCCCCGTGCCTGCCCAGCCGCCGTGCCCAGGGTACGTGGAGCCCCGCTCTGGAGGTCTGAGCGTGAGCCAGAGCGCTCGCTCAGGCCTCCAGAGCGGGTGCCGGCGAGCCTGCGCACTAGCCTGGGCGCACCTTCGGTTTCGGGAGCGTTCTGTGGACTCGTTCGATGCGCTGTGGGCCGAGCTCGAGCCGATCGGGCGCTACGCCGGCACCGGCGGCTACCGGCGCTTCGTGCTCTCCCCCGCGGAGCTCGAGTGCCGCGAGTGGTTCGTCTCCACGGCCCAGGCGCGCGGGCTCGACGTCGAGACCGACCGCAACGGCAACCTCTGGGCCTGGTGGGTCCCGACGGGCGTCGACGCGTCGCAGCCGGCGCTCGTGGTCGGGTCGCACCTCGATTCCGTGCCCGACGGCGGCGCGTACGACGGCCCGCTCGGTGTCGTGTCGGCGTTCGCGGCGCTCGATGCGATGCGCAGCGCGGCCGTCGTACCGACGCGGCCGGTCGCAGTCGTGGCGTTCGCCGACGAGGAGGGCGCGCGGTTCGGGATCGCCTGCGCCGGATCGCGGCTGATGACGGGAGCGCTGTCGGCCGACAAGGCGCGCGGGCTCGTCGACCGGAGCGGCCGCACGATGGCCGAGGTGATGACCTCGCTCGGCCTCGACCCGAACGAGCTCGGCCCGGAGCCCGAGCGGGTCGCGCGGATCGGGCAGTTCGTGGAGCTGCATGTCGAGCAGGGCAAGGCGCTCGTCGACCTCGACGCAGCCGTCGGCGTGGCGGAGTCGATCTGGCCGCACGGGCGCTACCGGTTCACCTTCTGCGGCACGGCCGATCACGCCGGTACGACTCGGATGGCCGATCGCCACGACCCGATGCTCGCCTACGCGCGCACGGCCCTCGGCGCCGACGCTGCGGCGAGGGCCTCGGACTCCCGCGCGACGTTCGGCCGCCTCGAGGTGGAGCCCAACGGCACCAACGCCGTGCCCTCGACCGTGCGCGCCTGGCTCGACGCCCGCGCCGCCGACGAGGCGACCCTCGACGAGCTCGTCGGGCGGATCTCGCGCGAGGCGTCGGGCGCGGCGGAGGGGAACGGCACCACGGTCGAGCTCACGGTCGAGTCGACCACTCCCCTGCTGTCGTTCGACGTCCCGCTGCGAGACGCGGTGGCGGCCTCGGTCGCGCGCGCATCGGCCGGGGGCGGCGTACCGATCCTCCCGACGGCCGCGGGCCACGACGCCGGCATCCTCACCGACGCGGGCGTCCCGAGCGCGATGCTCTTCGTGCGCAACCCCACCGGCATCTCGCACTCGCCCGTCGAGCACGCCGATCCCGACGACTGCCACGCCGGCGTCGACGCGCTCGCCGCCGTACTCACGGACCTCGCCCGATGACCCCCGCACTCCGAACTTCCCCAAACATGATCATGTTTGGAGAACTACCGACCCGGAGCGCTCTCGGAGCCGGTAGTTCCTCGAACGTGATCATGTTTGGGGAGCTTCTTCCGGTGGGCTGCGTCCGTGGGGGTGCGCGGTGACGGTGTTCCGGGCGGCTCATGCGTGGGTGGGCGGCGAGGTGGTGAGCGACGTCGACATCGCGGTCGACGACGGCGTGATCACGTCGGTGGCGCCCGTGGCGGCGGAGACGCGGGCCGACGTCGAGCTGCCGGGCGTGGTGCTGCCCGGGTTCGCGAACGCGCACTCGCACGCGTTCCATCGCGCCCTGCGCGGACGCACGCACGGCGACGGCGGCACGTTCTGGACCTGGCGCGACCGGATGTACGAGCTGTCGGCCGTGCTCGACCCCGACCGCTACCACGCGCTGGCCCGCGGCGTGTACGGCGAGATGGCGCTCGCGGGCGTCAGCTGCGTCGGCGAGTTCCACTACGTGCACCACGCGCCCGGCGGTACACCGTACGCCGACCCCAACGCGATGGGCGAGGCGCTGCGTGCGGCCGCGCACGACGCCGGGATCCGCCTGACGCTGCTCGACACCTGCTACCTCGCGGGCGGCCTGTCGGGCGAGGGCCACGCCGCGCTGAACGCGGAGCAGCTGCGCTTCGGCGACGGCACGGCGGTGCAGTGGGCCTCGCGGGTGTCGCTACTGCGCGGTGACGACCGCACGCGCATCGGTGCGGCGATCCACTCGGTGCGGGCGGTCCCGCGCGACGAGATCCCGACCGTGGTCGAGGTCGACGAGACATGGCCCCTGCACGTGCACCTGTCGGAGCAGACCGGCGAGAACGACGCATGCCTCGCGGCGTACGGCGTCACCCCCACGCAGCTGCTCGACGAGGCCGGCGCGCTCTCGTCGCGCACGACCGCGGTGCACGCCACGCACCTCACCGACGACGACATCGCCGCGCTGGGACGGACCGCGACGTCGTCCTGCTTCTGCCCCACCACCGAGCGCGACCTCGCCGACGGCGTCGGTCCCGCGTCGGCGCTCGCGGCCGCGGGATCCACGCTGTGCCTGGGCTCGGACCAGCACGCGGTGATCGATCTCCTCGAGGAGGCACGCGGTCTGGAGATGCACGAGCGGCTCGTGTCGCACCGTCGAGGCACGTTCCCCGCGCCCGCCCTCGTCGACGCGCTCACGATCGCCGGGCACCGGGCGCTGGGCTGGACCGACGCGGGCCGCATCGAGCCGGGCATGCGTGCCGATCTCGTCTCGGTCCGCCTCGACACCGCGCGCACCGCTGGGTCGCGCCCCGAGCAGGTGCTGCTGTCGGCGTTCGCGAGCGACGTCGACACCGTGGTCGTCGACGGCGAGGTCGTCGTGCGAGGCGGCCGGCACACGGCGTACGACGTGGCCGCCGGGCTGGGCACCACCATCACCGGCCTCTGGTCCCGGGTCGCTGCGGGATGACGATGCAGGTCCTGCGCGCCGACGAGCACCCGGTGGTGCCGTGGGCGAACGGTCGCGGCGTGACCGAGGTGGTGGTCTCGTGGCCGCCCGGCGAGGAGGTGTTCGACTGGCGCGTGAGCATCGCGACGGTCGAGGAGCCCGGTGCCTTCTCCGCGTACGCCGACGTCGACCGCACCCTTGTGGTGGTCGCCGGCGGGCCGCTCGTGCTCGGCATCGACGGCACCATCGTCGCGGCTGAGGGGCTCGACCCCGTCGCGTTCACCGGTGACGCCGAGACCGTGTGCCTCGCGACCTCGGGCCGGGCGCGGGTGGTCAACGTGATGACGCGGCGCGGCGCGGCGAGAGCCGAGGTGGCGGTCGTCCAGGCCACGGCCGCCGGCGGCACTCGACCGCCGGCGCGGGTGCGCGCGCCCGAGACCGGGTTCGCGGTCGCCGTGGTCGCACGGGGCACGGCCGCCGTCGGCGACGACCTGCTCACGGCGTACGACGCCGTGCTCTCGCTCGACGACCTCGAGGTGCACGGCCCGGCCACGCTGGTGGTCGTGCAGGTCCACCCGGCCGCCTGAGCCGTCGGCGTCGCTCAGATCACGCGCGGCGGCCGTCCCGTGCTGCTCTCGAGCTCGCCGCCCGCCTCGCGCCACGCGTGCAGCCCGCCCTCGAGTCGCACGGCGTCGATGCCGGCCGCACGCAGGTGCTGCACGGCCTCGGCCGCGCGCCGGCCGGAGCGGGAGACGACGACGAGCGGGTGCGCACGCGACAGGACGGTGGTGGCGTCGGAGAGCCCGGCCATCGGCACGTGGACGGAGTGCGGGCTGTGCCCGGCCCTCCACTCGTGCTCGTCGCGGACGTCGATCATCTCGGCCCCCGAGCCGAGGATCGCGCGCGCTTCCACGACGCCGATCCCGGGGACCCGTGCGGTGCTGGCGGTCATGGTCCTCACCTGCTCCCTGCCCGACGGCTCCAGTGTCGCCCGGCGGCCGTCGGGAGGCTCGGCCAGCGGACCTGGTGTCCGGCTACCGGCCGCGGGGGCACCAGTCCTGGCCGGCACGGGCGCCGGCGGAGATCAGGCGCCGCCGGCGAAGGCGGCCCGCAGCACGGCGTGGCGGCGCAGGAGGTCGAGGGTCCACGCGCCGTGGTCGGGGGTGACGCCGTTGCTCAGCTCGAGACGCGCAGCGGTGCCGAGCGGATCGCTGCCGAGCGCCGCGGCGGCGAACGAGGTCGCGGTCGAGAAGAACAGCACGGTCCCGGCGCCCGCTGTGACGAGCAGCGCCGTGCCCTCGCACCCGCGTGCGCTCGTGACCGCGAGCGTGAGATCGGCGGGCCGCACGCCTCGGTCGCGCAGCGCGGTGGCGGTCGTCACCGCGTCGCGCGCGTCGCACGCCACCGTGACGGCGTCCGGCACGGCACGGCGCACCCGCGCGAGCGCGTCCTCGGAGACGTCGACGACGGTCACCGTCCCGGCGTCCCCGACGGTCTCGCGGGCGGCGACCGCGGCGAGCAGACCGGCCATCCCGGCACCGAGGACCACGACGTGGTCGCCGGCCCCGGCACGGGTCCGCGCATACGCCGCCACCGGATAGACATCGGCGGCCGTGAGCGCGCAGTCGGCGAGGTCGTCGGGCACGCGCAGCACCGGCATCCGACCGGTGATGACCGCGCGACCGCGCACCGGCACCTCCGGCGTACCGGGGTCGACGGGTCCGACCTCGTCGAGCACGAGCGGAAGCGCGATGAGGGACACGAGCGGTACGACGAGGTCGCCGGCCGCCACACCGGCACGCGAGGATGCGCCGACCTCGACGACCCGGCCGCGCGCGACGCCACCGGACCCGGTGACCGGGTTCTGCAGCGTGCCACGCTCAGCGACGATCGCGCGGATCCGTCCCGCCATGCGCGACGCGTCGCCCCCGCACTCCTCGCGGATCTGCCCGAAGCTCGTGGCGTCGACGTGGAGCAGGTCGACGTCGACCAGCACCTCGTGCTCGTTGATCGGCGCGGTTGCGTCGACCACCTCGGCGAGGTGCGGCAGCGCGCCCGCCGGACGCACCGACCGCCACGACCCGAGCACCTGCGGGTCGACGTCCCAGCTCATCCCGCGATCCTCCCGCTCTGGAGGTCTGAGAGTGCTCGATAGGCACCTCTCAGACCTCCAGATCGGGGGCGCCCGCGGTTCAGAGGTGGTCGGGGTAGCGGGCGAGCTCCCAGTCGGTGATCGAGTCCGACAGCCACTTCTCGTACGCCGCGAGCTCGCCGCGCCGCGTGAGCGCGAAGGTCGTCACGAACTCCTGACCGAGCAGCTCGACGGCGAGCGGCGACGCCTCGAACCGCTCGACCGCCTCCCGCAGGTTCGACGGCACCGGCGTCCCGCTCGCCGCGAGGTCGTCGCCGGGCAGCAGCGGCGGCCCGGGGTCGATCCCGTGCCGCAGCCCGTGCAGCCCGCCGGCCAGCACCGCGGCCGTGACGAGGTAGGGGCTCGCGTCCGCACCCGGGCGCCGGTGCTCCACGCGCGCACCGGCCTCCCCCACGTTGAGGATCGCGCGGCACGCGGCGCTGCGCGTGTCGAGGCCCCACGTCGCGCGGGTGGCGACGAAGAGGTCCGGGTCGACGCGCTTGTAGGAGTTGACGAACGGGTTGAGCATCGCGGTGAGGTCGCCCATCGTCGCGAGCAGCCCGCCGACATACGCCGAGCCGTGCTCCGAGAGCCCGCCCGAGCCGTCGCCGAAGACGTTGACGCCACCGCGTCGCAGGCTCTGGTGCACGTGGCCGCCGGAGCCCGAGTGGCCGGCGTACAGCTTGGCCATGAAGGTCGCGCGGATCCCGTGCTCGGCGCAGAGCTCGCGGAAGAACTGGCGGGCGCGGGCGGCGTTGTCGGTCGCCGTGAGCGCGGGTGCCGGCGCGAGGGCGAACTCGAAGAAGCCGGGACCGATCTCGGTGTGGAACGCC
>JAKOVT010000069.1 GCA_029781935.1 Actinomycetes bacterium
CGTAGGGACGCATCGCACGGCTGACTCCGACATAGCCGCGGGCGTCGATCCAGAGCGCGGCGAGACCGCGCTCGTCGGCCGCGGCACGGATGCCCTCGCGGCCGACCACGAACAAGGACTTGCTCCAGACCTCGCAGGTCGCGGTGTCGTCGCCGACGACCGTGACCGACACCAGGCCGGACTCGGCGCTGCGGCCGGGGCGGGGGTCGACGAGGTGGTGCACCTTCGCGCCTCCCGCGGTCCAGCTGCGCAGGCGCACCGACGAGGTGGCGCAAGCGCGGTCGACCAGGCGCAGCACCGCGGCCGGATCGCCTTCGCCCGAAGGGTTCTCGACGCCGACCCTCCAGCCGTCGCCGTCCGGCCCGCCGCCCGTCGCGACCAGGTCGCCGCCCGCCTCGACGAGCACGGCCTCGCCGGCGCCGCGCAGACGCGCGGCGGCCCAGGACATCGCGAGGCCCTTGCCGATGCCGCCGAGATCGATCGGCTCGGGGCCGACGGAGACCGCGAGGGTGGCGTCGTCGAACTTCGGCTTCCACGCCCGCCGGGTGCGCCGAGCCGGCGCCGCGTCGGCGGTCGGCAGGTCGATGGCGCGGTCGGCGAAGGGCAGCGACATGTCGTAGCCGTACGCCGTCAGCGTCCGCAGCACGCGCGGGTCGAACAGTCCGTCGGTCGTGCGGTAGGCGTCGTACGCCGCGCGGAGCGCATCGAAGCACTCCTGCGCCACGACGGTGCGCCGGCGGCCGCTCGCGTTGGCGCGCATGAGGTCGCTGGTGGGATCGAACCGGGTGCAGGTGCGCGCGACCGCCTCGACGACCTGCTGCGCCGACTCGGCCTGGGCGGCGGCTCCCGCGCGGGGAGCCACCACCCAGAACCGGACGTCGGAGGCCATCGAACGGAAGGCGACCTGCAGGTCCGCCGCGCTCATGCGCTCGACCGGGTTCACTTCGCCCCGGACGCGCCCGTGCTGGTCTGCGTCGTCGGTGCCGGCTTGGGGGCCGGGACGGAGACCGAGCCGCCGCCCGAGGACGACTTCGGCTTGCTCGCCGACGACGAGGACGAGCTCGACGTCTTCTTCTTCGTGGCGGTGCCCGACGACGCGTGCCCGCTCGAACCGGACGAGCGCGAGCCCGACGAGGCCGTCGCCGAGCCGCCAGCCGCGATCGCAGCCGCCTGCGCCTTGAGCTTGAGGACCGACGCGCGCAGCGCGGCCACCTGCGCGGAGTTCTTGGCGACGGCCTTCTGCAGCGCCGCGACCACCGGGTCCACGGTGGCGGTGGGGGCGGGCGTGGTGGGCTTGGCCGCACTGGTGGCCGTGGCGGGCTGGTGCCCGGTGGCCCACGCCGTGGTGCCGGCGAACAGCGCAGCCGCCGTCGGGGCGACCAGCGCCGCCGTGGTCCAGCGAACCCGGGTTCCGCGGTCAGTCATCGTCGCCACCCTCCCCGTGCTCGTCGCCGTCGTCGTGGCCGGTGGAGCCGGACGCGCCGGTGCCGGTGTGCGTGCTCGGGGCGGGCTTGGGAGCGGCCACCTTGGTCTTGGCGGGGGTCGGCGTCGCCGTGTGGCTGCGGGACGTGCGGTGGACGACCGCGACCGGGTGGGCGTCGCGGGCTGCGGCGGCCGCGCGTGCCAGCTGCGCCGCCTGGGCGGCGCTCAGCTCCTTCGAGGCGGCGACCGCCTCGGCCTGCAGCGACTCGGTGTCGGACTGCAGCTGGGCCAGTTCGGCCTGCAGGGACGCGACGGTGGCGTCGGACGACGTCGGGCTGGCCATGGCGGAGCCGAGGCCGACGGCGACGGCGGCGCCGCCGGCGACCAGGACGCCGCCGGCCGCGACGCCTGTCGCGATGGATCGGACGGTGCGGGACATGGGGTGCTCCTCACGGGGGATCGGTGCTCTAGGAGCATCGACCACCGGCGTCCCGGCCTGGGCCCGGCGACGTCCCGGAAACGGCAAGCGTCGTCCAAGAACTGTCGAAGACGGTTCATCGAGCAGTCAGCAGGTCGCCCGAACGGGTCTGTCGCCGCAGGTCGGAGGCGGTTCACAGCCTCTGGGGCGGGTGCGACGTGCGGGGTCGCGGCGAGGAGGTGCGCCAGGTGTCGCTGGCCCGCCGCCTGCGGATCCGATCGTCGCCGATGACGCTGCCCAGAGCCCCGGGGCGGGTCCGGGGGCCCGGCCGTGGGAGCGGGACACCGGCGCTGGGCCGCCGGGGTGACCGCCGGTGTGATGCGGACCACACAGAGATAGGCGTGTCGTGAGCGATCCCAGGGGCTGAGGGGGCTAAGGGGGCGAGCGCCACGGCCCGATGCACCTAGTGACCACTGGAGGAGACGCCCGGATCGCCGGGCCGAGGCGAGGAGCGTGCCACGTGCAGCCCGGGACCCCCGCAGGCCCCCGACACCGGACGATCCCGGTCGTCGCCGCGATCCTGGGCCTGCTCGCGTCCCTGCTCGTGGCCACCGCCGGCGCCGGCACCGCGTCGGCCGTCCCCAGCGCGGCGTCGACGAGCGTCGTCGCCACCGTCTCGGTCTCGACCACCGATGTCGGCCGCCCGTCGTGGTGGGACGGCGACTGCGACGCCAACCGGTTCAACCGGATCGCCGCGTCCTTCGGATGGGACGGCGCCGGTGCCCACCGGTTGGGCGCGGTCTACCTCGGCGTGCCCGTCTGCGGCCCCCGGCCGTGGGTCGACGGGTCTCCCAACGTGCTCTGGGGCCGCGCCGGATGGGGCGAGGCGGAGTGGCAGTGCGTGGAGCTCGCCCAGCGCTTCATGGCGCAGGTGTACGGCACCAGGGCCTACCAGGCCAACGGCAGCCAGGTCGTGAAGAACTACAGCACGGCGTACGGCGGCAACCTGGTGAAGATCACCAACGGCACGGTCGGACGCGCCCCCGTCCCCGGCGACATCGTGTCGTTCACGACGCCGAACAACCCGTGGGGCCACGTCGGCGTCATCGCCAGGTCGACGGTGGACGCGAACGGCAACGGCAGCGTCCTCATGATGTCGCAGAACGACACCAGCGACGGCTGGCGCACCCTTCCGGTGACCGGCTGGACGCTCGGCAACCTCGGCACGCTGCGCCCCTACGGCTGGCTGCACGACCCGACCGGCCGCGGCAACCCCCTCGGCGAGGGCTCGTTCGTGCGCTCGTCGGACTCCAAGTACTTCTACCGGATCGTCGGTGGCGCCCCGGTCCTCGTCACGACGTGGAAGGCGTACGGCGGGGTGCAGCCGTACTCGGTCATCGACCCGCAGCAGTTCGCCAAGCTGCGCGCCTACCCGAAGGACGGCACCTACCTCCAGGACACGACGAGCGGGCAGGTCTACCGGATGGCCGGCGGGGCACCGCTCGCCGTCGCGTCGTCCGACGCCGCGAAGCTGCCCGGGTGGAGCACGGCCGACAAGATCGGCGTCGACCACTGGTCGTTCGTCCGCAAGGACCACCTGCGCGCCACCCCGGCCGACCGGACCCAGATCTGCCGCGTCGACAACGGCTACTGCTACATCGTGGCCGGCGGCGCCCCGATGCTCGTGCCCAAGGCGTCGATGGCGACGACGCCGGGATGGAACAGCCGCACTGCGCTCATGGTCTCGGGCGCGGAGTTCCAGACCTACACGAACCTGCGCGCCAACCCCGTCGACGGCACCTTCCTCTGCGACTCCGACACGGGCAGCTGCTACCGCACCGCCGGCGGCGCCCCGCTGCTCATGGGTGCGAGCGACCCCAAGGTCCCGGGCTTCAACCCGACGACCGTCGTGCGCGCGCCGCACTGGGAGTTCGCGCACGCGACGCACCTGCGTGCGCGTCCCCTCGAGGGCACCGTGCTCTGCCCGGTCGGCGACCCGGAGTGCTACGTCGTCGCCGGTGGTGCGCCGGTCGCGATCAAGCCGGCCACGTCGCCGGCCGTGCCGACGCGCAACGGCGTACGCGTCGCGCGGACCGAGCTCCGCACGCCGGTGCGGCTGAACCACAAGCCCGCCGACGGCACGACGCTCAAGAGCGCGCAGACCGGCAAGCTCTATGTCGTGCAGTCGGGCGTCGCCCGTCTCGTCGATGCCACGCTCTCGAGCACCACCGCTGCCGCATCGACGCGGACGCCGATCGTCGTCGACCAGAACGCCGTCGACAACGCGGGCATGGCCGGTGCGTGGAGCCACCTCGCGAGCGCACCCGCGGTCGCACGGCTCGACACCCCGATCCTGCAGTTCCAGCTGGGCAGCGCCGCGACGCTCACCTGGCCGGTGCCCGTCGCCTCCAGCGCGGTCGCCTCCTACGACGTCCGCTACGAGCGCGCGCCCTACGGCGGCCGGTTCCAGGCCTGGGTGCAGCCCCGCGCGTGGACCGGCATCACCGCCACCTCCGTGCGCGCCGGAATGGTGCGCGGCTGGGACTACTGCTTCCAGGTCCGCGCCCGCAACCGCGCCGGACAGGTCGGCCCGTGGTCGAACACCCGCTGCACCGCGACCCCGCTCGACGACACCGCGGCGACCGCGACGTCGGCCGGCTGGCTGCGCTCGAACTCCGCCCTGCTGTACGCCGGGACCGCGATGCGCACCACGACGAAGGGCGCCTGGTGGAAGCTCGAGGGCGTGTCCGTCGCCCGGCTCGGCCTGGTCGCGACGACCTGCCCCACGTGCGGCAAGGTCGCGGTCTGGATCAACCGGACGCGGGTCGCCGTCGTCGATCTCTCGAGCCCGACGCTCGCCTACCAGCAGCTCGTCCAGTTCCCGCGGTTCGCCGTGACGAACGGGACGGTGACGCTCGTCGTGGTCAGCGACACCGGGAAGACGGTGCAGGTCGACGGGCTCGCGCTCTCGCGCACGTAGCCGCTGCGCGGTACGGCGTACGGCAGGATCGCCACCATGACGGGCATGCGCGCGGTCGTCGTGGCGGCGTCGTCGCTGGTGCTCGCCGCCTGCGGCACGGCGTCGACGCCGACGGCTCCGACGTCGTCCTCGGGTTCATCGGCCGCGGGTTCGGCGCGTCCCTCGGCGTCCGACGTGTCCGGGCGCGACACGGGGCTCGAGCTGCGCAAGGTCCTCGACGCGCAGCCGGCCGCCGCCGGGCAGTGCGCCGCGTCACCCAGCGCGAACGCGGCACCGACGACAGGCTCGGTCACGGCCTGCGCGAGCGACGGGACCCTCGTCTACACGCTCGGGCCGGCCGTCGTGACGGGCACGCAGTGGGAGTCGTTCGGGCTCTACGAGGACACGACGACAGGCGCCTGGCAGGTCGGCGCACTCCTCGACCCCTCCGGGTCGAGCGCCCTCACCCAGGCGACCGGCGAGCTGGCTGTGGAGGACGAGCCCCGCAACCGGATCGCCTTCTACCTCCACGGCAGCGTGCCGTCCGCGCCCACGGTGAGCCAGCCGATCTACGGCGGCCGCGTGATCGTCGCCAGCGGGCTGGAGAAGGCCGACGCGCAGGAGCTCGTCGACCACCTCACCGGCTGACGGTTCCTACCGGAGCCGGATCGTCACGTCTCCCCCGCGCGGCGACGCAGTCGTCACGAGCGACCAGGGGAGGCGGAAGACACGGCCCGGCGACAGCGGCCAGGGCACGCGGACGGACCCGATCTCGCGGCCGTCCTGGTACGCCGCGACGCGGGGCGGACGACGGTGCTCGTCGGCCCAGAGCAGCAGCCGCCCGCGCGGCGGCGCCGGTGCTCCCGGTGAGAGCAGCGACGGCGCTACCCAGCGGAACGGCGCGTCGGCCGTGATGCGCACGCCGCCGGGGAGCGCCTCGCGCGTGTCGAGCCAGCGGCGCACCGAGGCGGCGACGAACCGACCGTCGAGGGCAGCGACGTCGGCGGTGTCGACGGGGTGCAGCAGATTGCCCGCACCGAAGACACCGGGCGCGGACGTGCGCAGCGCCGAGTCGACGCGCGGCCCGAGCGTCGCGGGATCGAGCTCGATCCCGGCGAGGCGGACGAGCTCGTGGTCGGGGATCCAGCCGCCGGTGAAGACGACGGTGTCGCAGTCGACGACGCGGCGCGAGCCGGTGCCGTCCTCCACCTCGACCCCCTCGACGCGGTCGTGACCGATGACGCGCACCACGCGCGTGCTCGTCGCGACCGGAGTGCGGAGCACCGCCCGCGCCGGAGCACGGAACGCGGCGTACGACTCGCCCTTGTCGTGCTCGGTGGTCATGAGCACGGTCTCGCACCCGGCCTCGCGCAGCGTCAGCACCGCCGACCACGACACGAGCTCCGCACCTACGACGACGGCGTGGGTGCCCGGCGGACGGTGCTGCAGATGCACCAGGTTCTGCAGCTGCCCGGTCGTCAGCACGCCGGCGGGCCGGTCGCCGGGGACGAGCCGAGCGCTGCGCGGCCGCTCGCGTGCGCCCGTGGCGAGCACGACGGCGTCGGCCGTCACCACGGTGCGTCCGAGCGGCGACGTGACCTCGAGCGACCGCTCTCCCGCCCAGCCCGTCACGGTCGCCTCGGTGCGCACCTCCGCCCCGGCCGACAGCGCGGCCTCGACGAGCGTCCGCGCGTAGGCCGGACCGGTCGTGATGCGCCGCAGATCGCGTACGCCGTAGCCCAGATGGTCGCTGTGGCGCGGGATCCCGCCCGCCTCCGCCTCGCGGTCGAGCACGAGCACGCGGCGGTCGCGCGCGAGCTCCCGGGCAGCCGTGAGCCCGGCCGGACCTGCACCGACCACCACGACGTCGACGTCGCTCATCGCCGCTCCGCCAGGCTCTGCTCGAGCAGCCGCGAGACCTCGGCGCCGCAGAAGAACCCCTGGCACCGACCCATGAGCGCACGCGTACGACGACGCACGCCGTCGAGGTCGGTCGGCGGGATGGTCGACGCGAAGGCGTCGCGCAGCTCGCCCCGCGTCGCCCGTTCGCAGAAGCAGACGACGCGTCCGTACTCGGGGTCGGCGGCGATCCGGTCGGCGTCGGCGTACGGGCGCGGGAACGCCTCGCCGATGGTGGGCATCCGGGGCACCGGAGGCAGGTCGTCGCGCGGCTCGAGATCGACGCCGCTCCCCCGCAGCAGGTCCACCACATGCTCGGCGATCGCCATCGACGCCGTGAGCCCGGTCGACCGGATGCCGCCGAGGAGGACGTAACGCCGCTCGGGCTCGATCGCGATGACGTAGTCGTCGTGCTCGGTGGAGGCGCGGAGCCCGGCGTAGGTCGCGGTGACCTCCTCGTCGAGCAGCTCCGGCATCAGCGCGCGTCCCTTGCCGAGCAGGAGGTCGAACCCGTGCTCGGTCGTCGAGGTGTCGGTGCGGTCCTCGATGTTCTCCGACGTCGGCCCGAGCATGACGTTGCCGTAGATGGTCGGGCTCACCAGCACGCCCTTGCCGCGCGAGGACGGCACCGGCAGCACGATGTGGTCGACGAGACGGCGCGCGAGCTTGTCGAACACGATGAGCTCGCCCTTGCGCGGGACGACGGTGAAGCGGTCGTGCCCGAGCTCGCGGTCGAGGTCGTCGGCGCCCAGGCCAGCGGCGTTCACCACCCAGCGGGCCTCGATCGTCCCCTCGGGGGTGACGATGCGCGTGCTGCTGCCGCCCGCGTCGATCGCCGTCGCTTCGTGGCGCAGGAGGAGCGACGTACCGCGGTGCACCGCCTCGGTGGCGAAGGCGAGCGCACTGGTCCACGAGCAGACGATCGACTCGTCGGGGATCACCAGTCCGCCGAGCGCACCAGCGCCGAGATGCGGAAGGCGGCGGTAGACCTCGTCGGCATCGACCAGCTCGCCGTGCACGTAGCCGTTCGCCTCGGCCTTGGCGCGCAGCTTCGGCAGCGTGGCGAGCTCATCGTCGGTCCACGCCACCAGAACCGCCCCAACCCGCTCCACGGGCACGCCGGCCTCGACGGCGTACGCCGAGAGCAGGTCGTAGCCGCGGCGCACGAGCCGCGACTCCAGCGACCCGGGCGTCGCGTCGAAGCCGGTGTGCAGGATCGCGGTGTTGGCCTTGCTCGTCACGTCGCCGATGTCGCCGCGGGCCTCGATCAGCGCGACGGCGAGCGGACGTCCGTCGATGCTCAGCCCGCTCAGCTCGCGGGCCACCGCGCAGCCGACGATTCCCGCGCCGATCACCGCGACGTCGTAGAGCTGCGAGCTCACAGCGCCGCCTGCAGCGAGCGACCGACGGCATCGCGCCAGCGTCCGAGATGCTCGGCCGCGCGGTCGGCCGACCACTGCGGCTCGTACGTCGCGGCCGGTGTCCAGCCGCTCACGACGTCGCCCGGCGCACGCGAGGTGTCGAGCCCGACCAATGCGGCGGCGGCGGCGCCGAGCGCGGTCGCGTCGGCGTACGGGTAGACGTCGACGGGCAGCTGCGCGAGATCGGCCTGAGCCTGCATGAGCGTGCGCGACCGGGTGAGGCCGCCGTCGACATGCAGCCGCGTGACCGACGACCCGAGGTCCGCGGCCACGACGTCGAGCAGGTCGACGACCGTCGCCGCGACCCCGCGCAGCACGGCTGCCACGAGGTCGGCGGGGGTAGCCGACAGCGTCAGTCCGGCGAAGGTGGCCGCCGCGTCCGAGCGCCACCACGGCGCCGCCAGCCCCGCGAGCGCGGGCACGAAGAGCAGGTCGTCGCCTGCGCCCTCGGCTGCGGCGTCCACCGCGTCGGGGCGGTCGAGCAGGCCCAGGTCGACGAGCCAGCGCACCGCCGACGCGGCCGTGTAGACCTGACCGTCCAGGCAGTACGTCGTGGCACCGCGGAGCCTGGCCGCGACCGAGGTCGTGAGGCCGTGGCGCGAGCGCGGCGCCGACGTCCCGGTGGACGCGAGCAGGAACGCGCCGGTGCCGTACGTGCACTTGGTCTCACCGGCGTCGCGGCAGTCCTGCGCGAGCAGCGCCGCCTGCTGGTCCACGAGCAGCCCGACGACGGGGACCTCGCCGCCGAACGCGTCCGTCGTTCCGACCACCTCGTCGCACGCGACGAGCCGCGGCAGCTCCTCCTCGGCGAGCCCGAGGATCCCGAGCAGCTCGGGCGACCAGACCACCTCGTCGAGATCGAGCACGAGCGAGCGGCTGGCCGTCGTCACGTCGGTGACGAGCTCGCCGGTGAGGGCGTGCAGCAACCAGGCGTCCGTCGTCGTGACGACGCCGTCGCGTGTCAGGTTGCGGCGTATCCACGCCATCTTCGGCGCACTGAAGTAGGGGTCGAGGACGAGCCCGGTGAGCTCGGCGACGCGGTCGCGCTGGTCGGCGAGCTCGTCGCAGAGCTGCTGCGCGCGCGAGTCCTGCCACACCAGCGCCGCGGTGAGCGGCGCGCCCGTCGCCCGGTCCCACGCCAGGACGGTCTCGCCCTGGTTCGCGAGCGCGACGGCATCGAGGCGTCCGCCCGCCTGCTCCGCTGCCCGACGACCGGCGGAGAGGACGGAGTCGAGGAGCGACCGCGGGTCCTGCTCGACGCGACCATCGCCGAGGTAGTCCGGGCGCACGACCTCGTCGGCCGAGGCCACCACGACGCCGTCGTCGACGACGAGCGCCTTGGTTCCCGACGTCCCCTGGTCGATGGCGAGAACCCGCACGCCGTCGATCCAACCACGGGGGGCGCGCATAGGGTCGGCGCATGAGCACCCGACTGCCCGGCACCGACCTCGACCTGTTCCCGCTCGTCCTCGGCGGCAACGTCTTCGGCTGGAGCGCCGACGAGGAGGCCTCCTTCGCCGTGCTCGATGCCTTCCTCGCCGCGGGCGGAACGATGGTCGACACGGCCGACGCGTACGCGCGCTGGCTCGGCCGGGGCGGCGGCGAGTCCGAGACCATCCTCGGCGCCTGGATGGCCGCTCGCGGTTCCCGCGACGACGTCCTCGTCGCGACGAAGATGGGCAAGCTCCCGCCCTACGACAACCTGCGGCCCGAGAGCATCCGCGCGGCCTGCGACGACTCGCTGCGCCGGCTCCGCACGGACCGCATCGACCTCTACTACGCGCACCAGGACCACCTCGACGACGACCTGCCGGCCGCTCTCGAGGCGTTCGACGGCCTCGTGCGTTCCGGCAAGGTCCGCTACGTCGCCGCCTCCAACTTCACCGGCGCGCGGCTGGCGGAGGCGCTCGACCTGCAGGCCGCGAACGGCTGGGCCCCCTTCGTCGCCCTGCAGCCGCACTACAACCTCGTCGAGCGCGACGAGTACGAGAACGAGTACGCGCACCTGTGCCTGCAGCGCGGCCTCGGCACCCTGCCGTACTTCGGTCTCGCCCGCGGCTTCCTGACCGGCAAGTACCGCGGTGGGTCCGACGTCCCGAGCGTGCGCGCCGAGGGCGTCGTGGAGTACGCCGACGAGCGCGGCGAGCGAGTGCTCTCGGCGCTGCAGGACGTCGCCGACGGCCGCGGCGTCTCGATGGGCGCCATCGCACTGGCCTGGCTGCGGACGCGGCCGGCCGTCGTGGCCCCGATCGCGAGCGCGCGCACGGTCGAGCAGCTCGTGGACCTGCTGCCGATGGCCGAGGTCGAGCTCGACGAGTCGGAGGAGTCCTCGCTCGACGCCGCCAGCGCCTGATCACTCCGAGCGGAGCAGCACCTGGGTCTCGGGGAACGACGCCGGATCGCCGTAGCCGTTCTCGGCCAGCCACCGGATGGCGACGAGGCTGCGGTAGCACCACCAGGCACCGATCAGATCGCGGTCGACGTCCACGCCGTACCCGGCGAGCAGATCGTCGAGGTTCTCCTCGTGGGCGAGCGTCAGCGTCGCGAGGTCGTAGAGCGGGTCGCCCGGGGCCGCCTCCGACCAGTCGAGGATCCCGGTGACGTCGTCGCCGTCGACGAAGACGTGCGTGATCTGCAGGTCTCCGTGCACGAACACCGGGTCCCAGGGGCGGAGCACCGCTTCCGCGCGCCGACGGCTGCGCGACACGACGTCTGCAGGCAGCACGTCGCGCGCCTGGAGCCACGCGCACTCCTCGTCCAGCCGCGCCGCCAGCTCGTCGGCCGCGCGACCCGACCACGGCGGCACCGGCGCATCGTGCAACCGACGGATAGCGGCGCCGGCCGCCCGCCATTGGCTCGGGGACGCAGGCGACGGCGACTCCAGCCTCCCGAGCGCCGTCCCCCGCACGCGCGCGAGCGCGAGCACCGGAGGACGGCGCCAGAGGATCTCCGGCGTCGGCACCGGCGCGAGAGCCATCGCCTCGACCTCGACGTCCATCCGCGCCTGGTCGGGATCGATCTTGAGGAAGACGTCGCCGACGCGCACGGTCGCCCGCTCCGTGTGCGCGACCACGACCTCGATGTCGTCCACGGCTCCCATCGTCACCGACGCCCGGCTCACCAGCGACTGACCGCTCGCAGGCGCTTCGGTACGTCGGGGGCACTGGGCGGGACTGCCGGGTCGCGGTGGGTCAGAACGGGGGCAGGTCGGGGTCGCGCCACGGCGGGCGCACCTCGGCGTGCAGCCCCGTCGGTGGTTCCGGCGGTTCCAGTGGCGCCGCCGGTTCGGATGATTGCCGAGCTTCCGGTGGTTCCGGTGGTTCGCTCGGCGGGCCATCTGCTCCGGGCGGCGCCGAACTGTCCCCGTCGCTGGCGGGGTGGTCGGCGGGGTCGTGCAGGAACGGCCGGGGCGGGATCGAGATCTTCTGGCCCCAGGCGGTGAGGAAGGTGGCGGAGCCGTCGGTGTTCGAGTCGTGGATGTCGAGGTATCCGGCGGTCTTGAGGGGGTGGTGGCGGTTGCAGCAGCCGCCGCAGTTCCCCGCCGACGTCTCACCGTCGGGGAAGGGGATCGCGTGGTCCATCTGGAGGCGCTTCGGGGACCTCGTGGTGCAGCCCGGTTCGCGGCAGTGGTCGCGGGCGAGGATGTAGTCGCGGAGCTTGTCCGGGAGGTACTGGTCGCGGCCGTAGTCGAGCAGGTGCCCGGTGACCGGGTCGGTCACCGCCCGCCGCCACGTCGCGGCGACGCCGGCGTACTCCCGGGCGATCCCGGCGGGGATCGGTTCGCCGTCGAGGAGGGCGTGCCGGTCGGCCTCCCCGCGCAGCGTGGGCAGGTCCATCACCAGGGTCAACGAGACGGGGATGTCGGCCGGATCGAACACCACCGACCCGTCCTCCTGGGGAGTGCCGAGCAAGGTCGCGGCGAACGCGTCCGCCCGGCAGGCGTCGGCCAGCGCGTCGTCGTCGCCGTCCTTGACGGCCTTCGCGCCACCCCGGACCGCCTGCAGGGCGCGGCCGCGGGCGTCGACGACCTGGTGCATCGCCGAGATCGTCGGCCAGTCCGACACGATCCCCAGGTAGCCGAGACCGTCGGTCAGCTGCTTGCAGGACACGTACCGGTTCGCGCGGGCGCGGGCGACCCGCTGCGCCTCCCGCTCCGCATCTAGGTCGGCGACTGCGGTGCGGACGTCGCGGCGGAACTCCGTCGGCGTCTTCCGCCGCGCCTTGGGCAGCAGCCGGTCCTGCAGCGCGGCGATCACGTCCGGGTCGGTGACGTGCGCGGTCTCCGACACCAGGACCCGGCAGTGCCACTCCGACACCTCGCCCGCCGCCAGCGCGGCCCGGAACTTCGGAAACTCGACGTGCAGGGAGCGCGCGGTCGCGATCGCCGACGCCGCCGCACCCTCCCCGACCCGACGGACCAGCGCGACCTCCATGGTCGCGTGCCGGTCTGTCATCGAGTCCGACCCGTCCACCCCGGCCAGCGCGACCGTGGCCTGGGCGTCCATCGCGGCCATCAGCGCCTTGCCGGCCTCGACGCGGCGCGCATACGCGAGCTTGCCCTCGACGCTCAACGCGGCCGGGTCGATCGAGGCCAGCAGCACCACGTCCCACCCCGACACCGGGCCCCGCATCGCCAGCAGCTCCTCGTCGCCGAAGCAGTCGTCGTCGAAGAACTCCGGCACCGGGATCCCGTCGTCGTCGGGACCACCGACCATGGCGGCGTCCTCCGCGGCCAGGGTGCGCAGCGACTCGGCGTCCAGCCACTCCTGGTCGACGTCCCACTCCCACCCGTCGCCAGCACCGCTGTCGGGCCGCGGAGGGGAGGTGGGGGTGCCGGGCATGGGTCCAGTCTCGCACACCAGTACTATTCGAGTCAACACCTGGATGGGATGTTTTCCCATGCAGCAGAAGAACTTTCAGCGATCACGACGTGACCCAGGGTCGCCGGGAGGCCTTCACCTGCCCAGCCCGCGACCGACGTCGACCCGAGTCGCGCGTCGCCACCCACCCAACGCCACACGCGCGAGACGCAGATCCGAACCCTCCCGTCGATGCGCCCTTCCCCACGCACCCGGCGCCAGCTGCGCGACGAAGCCGGCCGAGCGCCCCCGTCGATGCGCCCTTCTCCACGCACCCAGCGCCACCCGCGGGACGAAGCCGGCCGAGCGCCCCCGTCGATGCGCCCTTCCCCACGCACCCAGCGCCACCCGCGCGACGTGCACAGCCGAACCCCTCCGTCGATGCGCCCTTCTCTACGCACCCGGCGCCAGCCGCGGGACGAAGGCGGCCGAACGCCCCCCGTCGATGCGCCCTTCCCCCACGCACCCGACGCCACATGCGGCACGCGCGCAGCCGAACCGCTCTCGTCGATGAGCCCTTCACGACGCACCCCAGCGCCATACGCGCGACGTGCAGATCCGAACCCCGCCGTCGATGAGCCCTCACCCCGCACCCAGCGCCACCCGCGCGACGAACCCGGCCGAACGCACCCCGTCGCTGCGCGGGAGCCCGCACCTCGCGATGCGCCTGTGCTCACCGGGAGGGGTCGCACGACGACGCAGACGAGCCGGCGCTCTCGTCGGCGAGCCCGTCACCCACCGCGCACGCGCTGGCCGAGCGGACGCGGGAGGCACCAGGATCAGGCGGAGAGCCGCGCCCCCGCCGGACCTGGCTCGAGCGTGAGCACACGGTCCGCGACGTCGGCGGCCTCCGCGGCATCGTGGGTGACGTGCAGCGCCGGAATCCCCTCTGCTCGAAGCAGATCCCGCACCTCGCGCCCGAGCCGCTCGCGCAGGTCGCGGTCCAGGGCGCCGAAGGGCTCGTCGAGCAGCAGCAGGCGCGGGCGGGGCGCGAGAGCACGCGCGAGAGCGACCCGCTGCGCCTGACCACCAGAGAGCGTGTCGACGTGGCGCTCGGCGTACCCGTCGAGGTCGACCAGCGACAGCAGACGCTCGACCTCCGCGACCCGTTGCGCCGCAGGAGCTCCGGCCGCCTCGAGGCCGTAGCCGACATTGCCCGCGACGTCGCGGTGCGGGAACAGCACGGCGTCCTGGAAGACCAGTCCGATGCGCCGCAGGTGCGGCGCCACCTCGGTGAGGTCGTCGTCGTCCCAGAGCACGCGGCCGGAGTCGGGTACGACGAGACCGGCGATCACCCGCAGCAGGGTCGACTTCCCCACCCCGCTCGGGCCGAGCAGCGCGACCGACTCGTGGGGACCGACCTCCAGCGACACGGAGTCGAGAACGGGGTGCGCACCGAGAGCCACCGAGACACCGTCGACGACGAGGCTCACAGCGCTCCCCCGCCCGGCTGGCGCCACCGCTCCACCAGCGCGACGACGACACCGGTGAGCACCACCAGCACGACCGACAGCGCGGCAGCCTGCCCGGCGCTCGCCTCCCCCGGGCGCGACATCAGCCGCGCGATCTCCACCGGAAGCGTGGGCGACGTCGTGCGCGCGAGGAACGAGGTCGCGCCGAACTCCCCCAGCGAGACGGCCGCGGCGAACCCTGCCCCCACGGCGAGCGCGCGGCCGAGCACGGGCAGGTCGACCGTGCGCCATGTGCGCGCTGGTGAGGACCCGAGCGTCGCGGCCGCCTCGCGCAACCGGGGGTCGACCGAACGCAGCACCGGCAGCACCAGCCGGACGACGAGCGGCACCGCGACCAGCGCCTGACCGATCGGCACGATGATCCAGCTGCCGCGCAGGTCGAACGGCGCAGCAGCGAACGTGATGAGCAGACCGAACCCGACGGTGACCGCCGACGTCCCCAGAGGCAGGGTGAACGCCGAGTCGACGGCGTCACCGCCGCGCCGCGAGTAGGCGATCGCGCACGCGGCCAGCCCGCCGACGGCCACCGCGACGAGCATCGCGACGACGGCGTAGGACAGGCTCGTGCGCGCCGACTCCCACACCGTGACATCGCGGGTCGTGGTGCCCTCGGCCCCGAGCCGGGTCCACCAGTCCAGCCCGTAGCGATCCCCCACGCGCAGCGAGTCGTGCAGCAGCGCCACCATCGGCGCAGCCACGAGGACCCCGAGCAGCGCGACGTACCCGACCACGACGCGGTCGCCGGTCGATCGCGGCCGGTGAAGCGACGACTGCGCCCGACCGAGCCGCTGCCGCACCGCGAGCCTGCGCTGCAGCCGACCCGACACCAGCAGCACGCCCACGACGGCGACGAGCTGCAGCAGGCACAGCGTCGCGGCACCCGACAGGTCGAAGAGCGCCACCGTGCGCCGGTAGATCTCCACCTCGATGGTGGTCGTCGCCGGGCCGCCGAGCACCACGATGACGCCGAAGGACGTGAACGTGAACAGGAACACGAGTGCCGACGCCGCGAGCACCGCCGGGCGCAGCAACGGCCACGTCACGGTGCGCCACACAGTGACGGGCGCGGCTCCCAGGGTGCGCGCGGCCTGCGCGTAGCGCTCGTCGAGGTGCGACCACAGGCCGCCGACCACGCGCACGACCACGGCGAGGTTGAAGAACACGTGGGCCAGGAGGATCGCACCCAGCGTCCCGGACCACGACGCCGGCAGCAGCGCGCGGAACGCCGTGCCGACCACCACCGTGGGGAGCACGAACGGCACGGTGACGAGCACCAGGAGCACCCGGCGGCCGCGGAAGGCGAGCCGATGGAGCGCGTACGCCGCAGGCAGCCCGACCACGACCGTCGCCACGGTGCTCAGCAGCGCCTGCCAGGCGGTGAAACCGAGGATGCGCCAGGTCGACGCACGGCCGAGCAGCTCGAGCCCGTCGGGCGACACGCCGCGCGCCAGGATCGCGACCAGCGGCCAGAAGAAGAAGACCGCCACGAACACCGCGGGCGCCACGCCGAACCACCACGCGGGCGGTGGCTGCACGCGCGCAGACCCCGCGACCCGAGCGGTTCGCGGGGTCGCGGTGAGGAGCTCGGCGAGGGTCAGCGGAACATCACCTGGTCCCACGCGTCGAGCCACTCCGCGCGCTTCTGGTCGACGAGCGCGGGGTCGAGGCTCTCCGGCTCCTTCGGAGTCGCGGCGTACTCGGTGAACACCTTCGGCAGCGGCGTCCCCGGCACGGCCGGGAAGACGAACATCGACAGCGGCACGTCCGCCTGCACCTCGGGCGAGAGCAGCCAGTCGACCACCGCGCGCGCCTCCAGCGGGTGCTTCGTGCCGGCGAGGACGCCGGCGTACTCCACCTGGCGGTAGCAGCCGTCGGTGAGAACCTCGCTCACCGGCTTCGCGGTCGCCGGGTCGGCGGCGTAGACCACCTCGGCCGGCGGGCTCGACGCGTAGGAGACCACCAGCGGGCGGCTGCCCTTGCCGGCGCCGGAGTACTCGTCCTCGTAGGCCTGGGTCCAACCGTCGACGACCTTCACGCCGTTGGCGCGCAAGGACTTCCAGTAGTCGGCCCACCGGTCCTCGCCGAAGCGCGCGACCGTGGCGAGCAGGAAGGCCAGGCCCGGCGACGACGTCTCCGGGTTCTCCACGACGAGCATGTCCTTGTACGTCGGGTCCGCGAGCTGCTCGAGCGTCGCCGGGACCGGCAGCCCCTTCTTGGCGAACCACGCGGTGTCGGCGTTGATGCAGACGTCGCCGTAGTCGACGGGCGTGACGGCGTCCTTGGTCGCGACCTTGAGGGCCGACGGCACCGAGGCGGCCTCCGGCGACACGTACGGGTCGAACACACCAGCGGTCAGTGCCCGCGACAGCAAGGTGTTGTCGACGCCGAACAGCACGTCGCCCTCGGGGTTGCCCGCCGTGAGCGCGGCCTTGTTCACCAGCTGGCCGGCGTCGCCTCCCGTCACGACCTGCACCGTGATGCCGGTGCGCGCGGTGAAGTCCTCGAGCAGCTTCTTGCTCACCGCGAACGAGTCGTGCGCGAGCAGCGTGACCGTGACGGGCGCGAACGACGACGGCACCACGGACGGCGCGGTGGTCGTCGGCTGCGTGCCCGGCGACGTGGTGGCGCCGCAGGCGGTGAGGAGCGCGACGAGCGCACCGGCCAGCGCGAGCGGTCGAGCGGTACGAGCTGAGAACAGGGCCACGAGAAGTCCGTCCCTCCGCCGGCATTACCCGGATCAGGTTCGAGGGTCGGTGGCGGCGGCCACCCTCTCAGCCCGGCGTTCCTGCGAGCTCCCCTGGATGTGCTGTTGTGCGGCCAGGATACGCCGCTGCGGCGCAGCCGCTAGGCCGGGTCGTCGCCCGAGGCAGCGGCGTCGAGCCGCGCCTTCTCCTCACGAGCCCGGCGCTTGGCCGTCCAGGCCGGCAGGTCGACGTAGCGCAGGCCGCTCACCTCGACGAGGGCGTCGCGGACGACCGCCGTGAGCTCGTCGTCGGTCATCGCCTCGGGGTCGATCGGCAGCGGGCCGGACACGCGCACCTCGGCGCGCGTGCGCCATCCCTTCGGGAAGTACCGCACGGTCACCGCGTGCACCGGCACGCCGGGGCTCTGCCGGATGAGCGGCACGAGCACCCGCTGGTGGAGCTTGTAGAGGGCGTCGTGGTCGGGTCCCCGGGTGCCCTCCGGGTAGACGCCGACCTTCATGCCGTCGGCCAGCGCCCACCTCGCGGTGGCGAGCACCCACTCCGTCTGCGCCTCGTCCCCCCGCTCGATCGGGATCTGCCCGACGACGCGCATGAGCCACGCGACCACGGGAGTGCGGAAGAGCTCGATCTTGGCGATCGCCGACACCCGCCACCGGGTTCCCATGACCGTGACGAACGGGTCCCAGCCCGACAAGTGGTTCTCGACGATGATCGCCGGGCCCGGCGACATGCGATCGGCACCCCGGCGGTCGAGCGAGAACTTCACCCGCAGCACATGGAGCAGCGGGTGCACGACCGGCCACCACCGGCTGCGTCCCGGCGTCCCGATCCGGACGCCGGGCGTGACCCGCTTCCCCTCCTCGAGCAGCCGCTCGTAGGAGGCGTCAGCGCTCAGCGCGACGCTCCTGGACCCGGTTCTTCACGAAGATCAGCGGCAGGATGAACGCGGCCACGGCACCGGCCAGCCACACGATGACGGCGGCCGCGAGCCACGTGGTGACGCCGTCGATCGTCAGGGCTCCGGAGATCAGGTTCGTGACCCCGAGGGCCACGAACGCGGACACGATCCCCACGCCGCCCACGAACATGGGGGCCGAGCGTCGCATCACCTGGTGCAGGAAGGGCTCGAGCACCGCCTGCACCACGCCGTAGATCAGCGCGACCACGACGTAGGACCACCACCCGGCGACGCTGAACCCGGCGAGCACGATGTCGGCGACGATGATCGCGATGAACGCCGCCACGAAGTAGATGGCCGTGCGGATCAGGAACCGGATCATGCGGTGACGGTAGCGCTCCCCCGCTGCGCGTACACGTCGGGGCGGTCAGCGCGTCGGCGGCGTACCGGCGCCGCGGTACGCCTCGCACGTGTCGCCGAAGGCAGCGGCCATCCGACGGTCGAGCGCGGGGTCGGCCGGGCAGCACGTGCGCACCTTCGCGCGTCCGCGGACCTGACCCACCACCAGCAGCACGGCGGGGATCACGACGAGGATCCCGAGGAGGTAGCGCACACCGCCAGAGTACGCCGCCGCAGCGGCGCTCCCGCGACCCGACCGGGCACGAGGGGCTGCGACGCGTGGGGCTGCTGAGGCCCGCGGTCCCGGGTTTCCGCAGGTCGCGCGCCTAGATTCGCCGTGTGGGGACGGGTACGCAGGTCGATCCCTCGGTCGCGCGCGCCGCGTCCGGGGTCCGCGTCGTACGCGACCGCACGCCCGACCTCGCCCCCGGCCGCCGTCGCCCGCGCCTGACCTACCGGCGCGACGTCGACGGCCTGCGCGCCGTCGCGATCGTCCTCGTGGTGCTCTTCCACGCCGGCGTCGGCGTCGTCCCGGGCGGTTACGTCGGGGTCGACGTCTTCTTCGTGATCTCGGGCTTCCTCATCACGGGACTGCTCCTCGACGAGCTCGAGAGCAGCGGGCGCATCTCGCTCTCCGCCTTCTACGCGCGCCGGATCCGTCGCCTGCTGCCCGTGTCGACGCTGGTGCTCGTCGCGGCCGCGATCATCACGGCGGTGGTGCTCCCGCCGCTCACGCACGAGTCGATCGCGGGCGACATCCGCGCCGCGGCGCTGTGGGTGTCGAACTGGCACTTCGCCGCCGGCGCCACGCAGTACATGAGCGACACCCAGGCCAGCCCGGTGCTGCACTACTGG
>JAKOVT010000070.1 GCA_029781935.1 Actinomycetes bacterium
GCGGTCTTGACCGAGTCGTTACGGCGCGGCGCGCCCCTCCTGCGTGCCGATCAGCGGACGCAGGCGCACCATGTCCGGGTGACCGTTGTGGTGTGCGCCCTGTGCGGGACGACGCTGGACGACGCTGCCGACGAGCAGAGCAAGCTCGCGGCGCTCTCGTGGGTGACCTCGCAGGAGCGCGGTGCCGAGGTGCACTACTGCCCGGCGTGCTCCCGCGAGCACCTGCGCGACATCGAGAGCAAGCTCGACGTCGCCTACTGGTGACCCGCTGACGCTGGATCAGATCCCGGGCGGCTCGAGGACGAGCGGTCCGTCGTCGTCGCGGTGCCCGAGGCGCTCCGCGCCGACCCCGGCGATCACGACGAGGACGGCGCCGAGGACCTGGAGCGGTGCCGGCACCTGGTGCAGGATCACCGCGCCGACGGCGACCCCGAACCCCGGCTCGAGCGCCATGAGCGTGCCGAACGCCGATGCCGTGAGCCGGCGCAGCGCGAACAGCTCGAGCGCGAACGGGATCACCGGCATGAGCACGGCGACGACGAGCGCGAGCCCGAGCACCCCCGGGGTGATCCCGCCCACGGCCTGGGGGATCCCCACGAACGCGGCGGTGACCGCGGCGACGGGGATGGAGATGGCGAGGGAGTCGACGCCGGTGAAGCGGTCGCCGACGTGCTGGGTCAGCAGGATGTAGGTGCCCCAGCCGGTGGCGGCGACGAGCGCGAACAGCACGCCGACCAGGTCGACCGACCCGGTCCACGGCTCGGTGAGCAGCAGGACCCCGCCGAGCGCGACGAACGGCCACACCAGGGCCCGGCGCGAGTGCGCGCGGACGGCGGCCACGGTGAGCGGCCCGAGGAACTCGATGGCGACCGCCGTACCGAGCGGCAGCCGCTGGATCGCGCCGAGGAACGCGATGGTCATGAGCCCGGTGACGACGCCGAGCAGCATCGGCGTCCGCAGCTCGCGCAGCGACCACGACCGGAACGCCGGACGGGCCCACGCGAGGAAGATGAGCGCCCCGAAGGTGAGGCGCAGCCACGCCGTACCGGCGATCCCGACATGCGGGAACAGGTCGACCGAGAGCGCCGCGCCGACCTGCACCGACAGCATCGAGCCGACCGCGAGGCTCCACGCGGGGACCCGGTCGGTGACGCTCACCGCCGCAGCATGCCAGCCCCCACCGACGGGGGTCAGGTGGCGAAGGCGGGGAGCCAGCGCTCGAGCTCGCCGCGCATGGGGACCTCGGCGTCCATCTGCGACAGGACGCCGATGCCGCCGAGCCACAC
>JAKOVT010000086.1 GCA_029781935.1 Actinomycetes bacterium
GAGCGAGGTGCCGCGCCGCTACGACCGCAAGGTGAAGAACGCGCAGGAGGCGCACGAGGCCGTGCGCCCCGCGGGCGACGTCTTCCGTACTCCGGCGCAGGTGGCGGGCGAGCTGAACGGCGACGACTTCCTCCTCTACGACCTGATCTGGAAGCGCACCGTGGCCTCGCAGATGGCCGACGCCCGCGGCCAGACCGCCACCATCCGCCTCGGCGCCACGGCGTCCGACGGTCGCGACGCCGAGTTCTCCGTGAGCGGCACCGTGATCACGTTCCGCGGGTTCCTCGCGGCGTACGAGGAGTCGGTCGACGACGAGCGCGAGAAGGACGACTCCGACGACTCCGAGCGCCGCCTGCCGCCGCTGAAGGTGGGCGACAGCGTCACCGCGCTGCGCCTCGAGCCCGAGGGCCACGCGACCAACCCGCCGCCGCGCTACACCGAGGCCTCGCTCGTGAAGGCGCTCGAGGAGCGCGGGATCGGGCGGCCGTCGACGTACGCGTCGATCCTCGGCACCATCGTCGACCGCGGGTACGTCGTGAAGCGCGGATCGGCTCTGGTGCCGACGTTCCTGGCGTTCGCGGTGGTGCGCCTCATGGAGGAGCACTTCACCCGCCTCGTCGACTACGACTTCACCGCGCAGCTCGAGGAGGTGCTCGACTCGGTGGCGGCCGGTGACCTCGACCGCGTCGCCGCGCTCGACCGCTTCTACCGAGGCGACCCGTCCGAGCAGTTCGCCGGCTTGCACGCGCTCGTGAACGACCTCGGCGAGATCGACGCCCGCGAGATCTCCTCGTTCCCGATCGCCGACAGCGACATCGTGCTGCGCGTCGGGCGCTACGGCCCCTACATCGAGCGCGGCGAGGAGCGGGCCAACGTGCCGCTCGACCTCGCGCCCGACGAGGTCACCCAGGAGAAGGCCGAGGAGCTGCTCGCGCTGCCCTCGGGCGACCACCCGCTCGGCGTGAACCCCGAGACCGGTCTCGAGATCGTGGCGAAGACCGGTCGCTACGGCCCCTACGTCACCGAGCTTCTGCCGGAGGACGCGCCGAAGTCGGCCAAGCCGCGCACCGCGTCGCTGTTCTCCGACATGGCCGTCGACACGGTCGACCTCGGGACGGCGCTCAAGCTGCTGTCGCTGCCGCGCGAGGTCGGCGTCGACCCCGCCGACGGCGTGCTCATCACCGCGCAGAACGGCCGCTACGGCCCGTACATCACCAAGGAGAAGGACTCCCGGTCGCTGCCGAGCGAGGAGTCGATCTTCACGGTGACGCTCGAGGAGGCGCTCGCGCTGCTCGCGCAGCCCAAGACCCGTCGCGGTCAGGCGGCGCCGAAGCCCGGCGTGATCGTCGGCGTCGACCCGTCGACGGGCAAGGAGATCCAGCTCAAGGAGGGCCGCTTCGGTCCCTACGTGACCGACGGCGAGACCAACGCGAGCCTGCGCCGCGCCGACGACCCGTCCACGCTCTCGGTCGAGCGCGCCGCCGACCTCCTCGCCGAGAAGCGCGCCGCCGGCCCCGCTCCGAAGAAGAAGGCCGCCGCGAAGAAGTCCCCCGCGAAGAAGGCGGCCAAGAAGACGGCCAAGAAGACGGCCAAGAAGGCCGCCGCCAAGTCCTGACCGCCCCTCAGGCGTGATCTTGGTCAGACGTGGGGTTCCCGTCCTCGAATCGGCTGGGAAACCCACGTTTGACCAAGATCACGCGGTATGTCGGGGCTCGGGGGTGCTGGGCGCGCAGTGCTCATCGGCACGACGTCGTGGCGGGTGCGCCGCCCGCCTGCCGTGACCGCGTGGCACCCCCACCTGCCACGGACGTCGACGTCGCCGGCCGGCCGTGGCGCCCGCGTCGGCGGCAGGCCGTAGGGTCGCTGTCGTGGCCGAGGGATTGTTCGTCGCGTTCGAGGGTGGCGACGGCGCGGGCAAGTCCACTCAGGCCCGGGCGCTCGCCGCGACTCTCGAGGCGCGCGGCCTCGAGGTGGTCCTGACCCGCGAGCCCGGTGGCACCCCCGCGGCCGAGGCGATCCGCGAGGTCGTCCTCACCCCGGCGTACTCAGGCCTCGACCCCCGCGCGGAGGCGCTGCTGTACGCCGCGAGCCGTGCCGAGCACGTCGCGAGCCTCGTTCTCCCGGCGCTGCAGCGCGGCGCCGTGGTGATCACCGACCGCTACATCGACTCCTCGATCGCCTACCAGGGCGTGGGTCGCGGTCTCGGCCCCGATGTCGTCGGCGAGATCAACCTCTGGGCCACCCGCTCGCTGCTCCCCGACCTCACGGTGCTCCTCGACGTCGAGGCGGGCGCCGGCCTCGCGCGGCTGTCGACCGAGCCCGACCGGCTCGAGAGCGAGCCCGAGGAGTTCCACGCGACCGTGGTCACGGCGTTCCGCGCACTCGCCGCGGGCGACCCCGACCGCTACCTCGTCCTTGCCGCGCACGGCGACGTCGACGCGATCTCCACGTCCGTCCTCGCGCGGGTCGACGAGCTGCTGGCGGACCGCGCATGACCGACGTCTTCTCCGACCTCATCGGCCAGGACCACGTCGTCGCGCAGCTGCGGGCCGCGGCCGCCGACGGACCGGCAGCCCGTGCGGGGCTGCCGACCTCGGCGATGACCCATGCCTGGCTGCTCACCGGGCCACCCGGCTCGGGACGCTCCACTGCCGCTCTGGCCCTGGCGGCTGCTCTGGTCTGCCCCGAGCGCGGGTGCGGCGTCTGCGCCGAGTGCACCGCGGTGAAGCACTCCGCCCACGTCGACGTCGAGCACATCGTGCCGGAGTCGGTCACCTACTCGGTCGCCGAGACGCGTGAGCTCGTGCACCGCTCGGCGATGGCGCCGTCGCGCGCGCCGTGGCACGTGTTCGTGCTCGAGGACGCCGACCGCCTCAACGCCGAGAGCGCCAACACCCTGCTCAAGAGCATCGAGGAGCCCACACCCGGCACGGTGTGGATCCTGTGCGCACCGTCGACCGAGGACGTGCTGCCCACCATCCGCTCGCGCTGCCGCCACCTGCAGCTCGCCACGCCGTCCAACGCCGAGGTCGCCGAGGCGCTGTCGCGCAGCTTCGGCGTCGACCCTGCGATGGCGGCGTTCGCGGCGCGCGCGGCGCAGGGGCACATCGGCCGGGCGCGCGCGCTCGCGACGAGCGAGGAGGCGCGGCTGCGCCGTCAGGACGTGCTCCGCATCCCGACCCAGCTGCACGACCTCGGCTCCTGCCTCGCCCTCGCGGCCGACCTGGTCGCGACCGTCAACGACGACAGCGACGCGATCTGCGACCCGCTCGACGAGCGCGAGATGACGCAGCTGCGTGCGGCGTACGGCGAAGGCGCCGAGGGGCGCGGCATCGGCACGGTGGAGCGGCGGGCGAAGGGTGCGGTGAAGGCGCTCGAGGACCGGCAGAAGAAGCGCCGGCGCCGCGTCGTGCGCGACCAGCTCGACCGCGCGATCGTCGACCTCATCGCGTTCTACCGCGACGTCCTCGTCCTGCAGCTCGGCGCCGGGTCGCCGCTGGTGAACGACGAGATGCGGCCGCAGCTCGAGCGGTGCGCCGCCGAGTCGACCCCTGAAGACACGCTGCGCCGTGTCGACGCCCTCGAGCGCACCCGGCACCTGCTCGAGGCGAACGTCACGCCGCTGCTCGCCATGGAGTCCCTCGCCGTCTCGCTGCGCGACCCGTCGCTGGCATGACCACGCGGGTCTACCTCGGCGGTGGCGGCTCGCCGCAGCAGGAGGCCGCCGTCTGGCGGATGTTCCTCCGCCCGAGCCGTCGCGTGATCGGCTGGCCGCAGGCGCTTCCGGCCTCGCAGCACGAGATGGCGCTGCTGTGGCTGCGCCGCGAGCTGCTGCCCTACGACGTACCGCGGGTCGAGCTCTGGTCGGACCTCGACGGGCGCTCGGCCGACGAGCTCGACCCGCAGACCGACGTGCTCTTCGTGCTCGGTGGCAACACCTTCGACCTGCTGCACCACCTGCAGACGCGCGACGCCCTCTCCCTGGCGCCGGAGCACGTCGCTCGCGGCGGCGTGTTCTTCGGCAGCAGCGCTGGCGCCGTTCTCGCCGGCGCCGACATCGAGGTCGCGTCCTTCGCCGACCCGAACGACGCCGGCGTCACCGACACCACCGGCCTGCACATGCTCGGCGACGCGATCGTGCGCCCGCACTATGCGCCCGCTGACCGTGACGACTCCTGGCAGTGGACCGAGCGCGGCCTCACCGTGCTCGGGATCCCGGAGGACGCCGGTCTCGCGGTGATCGATGGCGTGGCGCGCAACGCCGGACCCGCTCCGGTCGAGGTCCTCAGCGGCAGCGCGTTCACGGTCCTGGAGCCCGGCGACCACCTCCAGCTCTGACAAGAGGGGTCGTGATCTTGCTCGGGTGACGGTTTCCCGAGCCGGGTAACCGTCACCCGAGCAAGATCACGCGGGGTTCGGCGTCAGGTGGGCCAGCGGGCCATGTCGCGCTTCGCGAACTGGAGGTGCCACCACTCCTCGTCGAGGATGACGTGCAGCCGGCTGCGGACCGACTGCGGGTGCGGCGGCGGCCACGCGACGCCCTCGGGTGGGGCGGTCTCGCTGTCGAGGGTCTCGGGGGTGACGGTCTCGAGGAACTCCCGGACCATCGCCTGCTGCTCGGCGCGGGCGGCGAGCACCTCCTCGACCGTCGGCGCCGCGTCGACGTCGAGCCCGGCTGCGGCGGGGTCCATCCACGGGCCGGTGAGCCCGAGATGGTGGAAGGTCGTGCGCCCGAGGACGCCGGCGCCGAGCCAGGTCTCGCTGGCGAAGACGAGGTGGCGCAGCGTCTCGAGGAACGACCACTCCTCGTCGACGCGCAGGTTCAGCGACGCCTCCGGGTGCTCGAGCGCCTCGGCCGTGGTCGCGGCCCAGAGCCCCTCGAGCCACGCCCACGCCTCGCGCATCCCTTCGGGGTGGCTCGAGCGCAGCTTCTCCCGACCGGGATTCCGCCTGTCGAGCTCAGCCTCCACGAGCGGCCCGATCTCGATGCCGTTGATCGTGAGCCCGTCGATCGCACCGTCGATCTCGGCGTTGTCGAAGCTGGCGCCGACGAAGCGCGCGCCCTCGAAGTAGGCCTCGCGGAACGTCGCGCGCTCGAAGGTGACGTCGTAGAAGGTCGTCTCCGACAGGTTCGTCTCGCGGAAGCTCGCGCCGTGCAGCTTCACGCGCGCGAACGAGGCGCGGCGCAGGTCGTCGTCGGGTCCGAAGCTGGTCATGCGCCCTCCCGGTGGCCGGATCCCTCGATCGTGCCACCGATCCCCGACACCGGTCAGGCCCCGACCTCACGCTCTGGAGGTCTGAGCGAGATCCAGAGCGCACGCTCAGACCTCCAGAGCGGGAGTCCGAGCGGGTCAGAGGGTGTCGGCGGTGCGGAGGCCTTCGGCGTACGCCGTGAGCGCGTCGGCCGCCGGGCCGAGGACCTCGGTGCTCGAGCGGCCGAGGTCGGGCGAGGCGAGCATCGTGGACGCCGCTGCGAGGAGCCGGTCGTAGACGGCGACCCCCTCGGCGAGCCGCGTCTTCACCAGCGCGGCCGCCGACGCCGCGGCCTGCGCGGCCTCCGACCCGGGCATGTCGCGGCGGATCTGGTCGAGGACGGCGAGCCGCGTCACCTGCGCGGCGAGAGCCGGCGCAGCCTCGTCGTCGGCCGACTTCAGCTCACGGCCGGCGTCGGGGTGCAGACCGGTGACGGCCGGGACGATCGCGGCGATCTGGCGGCGTACCGCGGCGAGGTTCTGCGCCTCGGCCCAGCCGATCGCGTCGCGGCGCAGGTCGTTCGCCGTGACGGTCGACGGGAGCGCAGGGGGAGCCGGGGGTACGGCGTGCTGGGCGTCGTACCGGTTGCGCACGGACAGGATCGCGCAGACGCCGGCCCCGACGAGCCACATCCAGCCGGACAGCGGGATCATGACGTCGCCCGAGGCGATGTCGACGATGCCGATGACGGCTGCGGCGCCCGACGCCGAGGCGAGCACGACGGCGTCGCGTCGGCGCTCGATCTGGCGCCGCTCGTGCTTGCGCACCTTCTGCTCGTGCTTCTCGAGCGCCTTGGCGTGCTCGCGAGCCGCCCGCGTGGTGCCGCCCGTGGTGGCGGCGTACGCCTCGGCGACGTCGAGCCCCTGCTCGACGAGAGCGCCGACGCGCTGCGCGATGCGCGCGAGGTCGGCCTTCTGCTCGCTCTTCCCCACGCCCACACGGTATGCCTGCCACCCGGCCGCACCCAACCCCGATGAGCCGCAGCTCGACGACCCCCGCCGGCGTGATCTTGGTGGAACGCGGGGTTCCCGAGCCTCAGCCGACCGGGAACCCCACATCTGACCAAGATCACGCCCTGGCGGCCTAGGCTCGGGGGGTGCCTACCGAGCGCGCGGAGCTGCACGTCGACGACCCCGAGGTCGGCGACCTCGTCTTCGACGCCGAGATCGCCGGTGCCGACGACGGCGACCCGGTGCTCCTGCTGCACGGCTGGCCGCAGTCGGCGCTGTCGTGGTCGCGGGTGATCCCGCCGCTCGCCTCGTCGGGCCTGCTCGTCGTCGCGGTCGACCAGCGCGGCTACTCGCCCGGCGCGCGCCCGGACGATGTCGCGGCGTACGCCACCCCGCACCTGGTCTCAGACGCGCTCGGGATCCTCGACGCTCTCGGCTGGGAGTCGGCGCACGTGGTCGGCCACGACTGGGGCGCGATCGTCGGCTGGGAGCTCGCCGCCCGCCATCCCGCGCACGTCCGCACCCTCACCGCGCTCTCGGTCCCGCACCCGCGCGCGTTCGGCTCTGCGCTGCGGTCCGACGACGTGCAGCGGGCGAAGTCGACGTACATGCAGTTCTTCCGGTCCGACCCCGCGAAGGCCGCGCAGGTGCTGCTCGCCGACGGCGCCGCCGCGCTGCGCCAGGTCTACGGCGACGACGTGCACCACCGCGACGTCGACGAGTACGTCGAGCGGTTCTCCGAACCGGGCGCGCTGGAGGCGTCGTTGCGCTGGTACGCCGCCATGGGCCCGATGGACACCCCCGAGGTGCACGTGCCCGCGACGTTCGTGTGGGGGCACGACGATGTCGCGATCGGCGAGGTCGCCGCGCACGGCTGCGCCCAGTTCTGCACGGGCCCCTACGACTTCCGGCCGCTCGAGGGCCGCGGGCACTGGCTGCCCGACCAGGATCCCGACGCCGTCGTCGACGCCATCCTCGCGCGGGCCGGCTGATGCCGCGGCTGATGGCCGTCGTGTTCGGCCGCGCGGGTCGCCTGCACTACCTCGACCCGGGCGCGCTGTCGCCGCGCGTCGGCGACCGGGTGCTCTTCCCGACGTCGACGTCGCCCGAGGTGTGCGAGGTCGTGTGGGGCCCGGAGGAGATCGACGACGCCGTCGGAGCGCCGCTCTGCGCCGGCATCGCGACCGAGGCGGACGTCGAGCGCGACGAGCGGAACCGCCTGCGCCGAGCGGAGATCCAGGTGTCGGCGCAGCGCCTGATCCGCCAGCACCACCTCCCGATGAAGGTGAGCGCCGTCGACTGGGCCGACATCGGCCACGAGGCCGGCCGCCCCACCGCCACCGTCTACTTCACCGCGCCCGGACGCGTCGACTTCCGCGAGCTCGTCCGCGACCTCGCGCACACCCTCGACTGCAAGGTCGTGCTCACCCAGCTCGGCGCCCGCGACGACGCACGGGTGCAGGGGAGCATCGGCTCGTGCGGCCGCGAGACCTGCTGCTCGACCTTCCTCAAGGACTTCGAGCCGGTCACCGTCCGGATGGCCCGCGACCAGGACCTGCCGGCGAACCCGATGAAGATCAGCGGCGCGTGCGGGCGGCTGATGTGCTGCCTGAAGTACGAGCACCCGCTGTACGACGAGTTCGCCTCGACCGCGCCGGCGGTGGGGGAGCGGGTCGAGACGGCCGACGGCACGGCTCGCGTCGTGGCGCACGACGTGCCGCGCGACGAGGTGGTCCTGCGGCTCGACGCCGGCGGCGGCCGCTCGGTCTGCTCGAGAGCCGACGCCTGCGACGCGCGGTCGGCCTACCTCTCGCGCGGCTGAGGCGCTCGTCACGCACCCGCTCGGGTGCACCGCGGCGTACGCCGGAACTCGTGGACGCGCCGGGGCGTCGATCCTGGTGACCTGGCAGGCTGGCTCCTGCCTCGCCCGCACCCTCGCGTCCGGAGATCCTGTGAGCCTGTCCCTGACCGTCCGGACCGCTGCCGTCGGCGGTGCGGCCGCGCTCGTGCTCGCGGCATGCTCCCAGTCGACCATCGGGACGATCACGCAGGA
>JAKOVT010000089.1 GCA_029781935.1 Actinomycetes bacterium
GCCAACTCCTTGTCGGCTGGAAGCTCGTCCGAATTCCGACAAACGCATAAAACCAGTAACTTGCGACCTGTTTCTCGACGAAATCTCGATTCGGAGGCCGCTGCTAGCATCGGCACGACTTCAGCGGACGAGAGAGCCGCGAGGTCGCGTCGGCGCCCGAAAACGGGCACCGGAACCCCGGGCCCGGGAGCGTTGTTGGACGCGCGCGGAGGCCGGGACGAGACGCCTGGGTCGACCCGCGTCCGGCATCCCCGGACGCAAGGCGCGGTGAGGATCCGACCGATCCGCACTGCGGGGGCGACCCCGGCGACGGTCACACCGCCAGCCGATTGGGTCGCCATGCCACGTCCTGCCTCGCTTTCCGCCGCCTCCGTCCTGTCCGCCCCCGCCGCTGCCCGCCACCCGCTCCGGCGGCTGATCGGCGCCTGCGCCGCCGCGCTCGCGGTCTCGATGCCTGCCCACGCGGCGATCAACGTCAACAAGACGTTCACGCCCGACGCGGTGGCGGCCGGCCAGCCCTCGAAGGTCACGTTCTATTTCCTGAACAACAACATCGTCGACGCGACGTCGCTCGCGTTCGTCGACGCGCTGCCGACCGGCATGCAGGTCGCGCCGGTGCCGAACATCGTGACGACCTGCGGCGGCACGCTGACCGCCGTGCCCGGCGCGACCTCGGTGTCGTTCGCCGGCGGCACCATCCCCAAGGCGGTCAACACGACGCCCGGCCAGTGCGACATGAGCTTCGACGTCGTCGTCCCGCAGCCGAACGTGCTGATCAACTCGGTGCCCGCGGGCGAGGTGACCTCGTCGCAGGGCCCGAACACCCAGGCCGCGGAAGCGACGCTCAACGTGACCGGCCTCGCGCCGATCATCGGCCAGAAGGCCTTCAGCCCGACGTTCGTCCACGGCTACCTGCCGCAGAACTCGACGCCGATCCCGACCGGCGGCAAGTCGTCGGTCACGATCACGCTCAACAACCCGAACGGCATCGCGCTCACCAACGTCACGTTCACCGACTACCTGCCGTCGACGACGCACCCGACCAGCCCGATCGCGGCCGGGGGCATCATCGTCGCGCCGGTGCCGAACGCGTCGACCACCTGCGGCGGCACGCTGACCGCGGCCGCGGGCGCCGCGAGCGTCTCGCTCGCGGGCGGCACGATCCCCGCCCTCGGGAGCTGCAACGTCAAGTTCGACGTCGTCGCGGAGAGCCCGACCGTCAACGTCCAGGGGAACATCACGAACGCGATCCCCGCGGGCGGCGTGACGACGTTCGAAGGCCCGACCAACGCCACGTTCTCGGCGCAGATCAACCGGCAGACCGGGGCGAACGTCGGCAAGTCGTTCAGCCCGTCGACGATCCCGAACAACGGCGCGTCGCTCTTGACGATCACGGTCCGCAACTACACGGCCAGCGCGCTCAACAACATCGGCTTCACCGACAACCTGCCGGCCGGCATGAAGATCGCCAATCCGGCGCAGCCCGCGTTCACGTCGGGCGACTGCCAGTACGCGACCTCCACCGTCGCGTCCGGTTTCTCGGTGACGGCTCCGGCCGACGGCACGAGCATCGTCGTCTCCGGCGGATCGCTGGTCGCGGCGCCCAACTCGGCCAACCCGGCGCAGTGCACGATCCGCGTCAACGTGACGGCGACCAACGCCGGCACCGGCAACCTCACGCTGACCAACGAGATCCTGGCCGGCACCTGGGACGGCACCTTCCCGTACCCGCGGGTCACCGCGAACCTCGTCGTGCAGCCGACCAGCAAGATCACCGGCACGAAGTCGTTCAACCCGGGCACCGTGTTCCAGGGCCAGGGCAGCCTCGCGACCGTCGTCCTCAAGAACGACAGCGGCGTCGCCCTCACGAGCTTCGGCTTCGTCGACAACGTCAACTCGACGATGGGCGGCGGTCCCGGCGGCGTCAAGCTCGCCGCTTCGCCCGCGCCCACGAACGACTGCGGGATGACCCCGTCGATCGACGTGAACTCGAACACGATCACGTTCACCGGCGGGTCGCTCGCCGCGGGCGCGAGCTGCACGATCACGTTCCCGGTCCAGACGTTCAACAACACGGCGACCGGCAACCGCGTCAACACGATCGCGGTGAACGGCGTCGTCGGAACGCCGCCGGCCGGCGACCCGATCAGGAACCTCGTCGCGATCGCGGGCACGCTGGTGGTCGCGGCGCCCGCGTCGGCGTCGAAGGCGTTCTCGCCGTCGACGGTGCCGGCGGGCACCGATTCGCTGCTGACGATCACCGTCACGCGGCCGAACAACGCGCCGGCGTGGGCCAACTTCACGATCACCGACGACCTGCCGGCCGGCCACACGATCTCGCCGGCGGCCGCGACGCCCGCGGCCAACGCGTGCGTCGGGACGCTGACCGCCCCCTCGGGCGGCACGCAGATCCAGTTCGCGTCGACGACGCCGCCGGCGAACAACACGAGCTGCACGATCCGCGTGTACGTTCGGACGCCGTCCGGCAGCGCGGGAACCGCCACGAACACGATCCCGCCCGGCAACTTCACGGTGAGCTACGTCGGCGGCGGCAGCTACGGCAACAACGCGAACATCACCGCCAACATCACGCGCGTCACCGGCAGCGTCACGCTCACCAAGTCGTTCGACCCGGCGGTCGTCGACCTGATGGGCACGTCGACGATGTACCTGCGCATCGTGAACACGGCGGGCGACGCGCTCAACCTCACCGGCGTCAACCTCGAGGACCACCTGCCGGCGGGTCTCGTGCTGGCGGCCGCGCCCAACCCGCAGTTCACGGGCACCGGCTGCGCGCTCGGCACGCTGACCGCGACGCCCGGCGACAACAAGGTGACGCTGACCAACGCCTCGGTGAACGCGGGCCGGATCTGCACGATCCAGGTGCTGACGCAGGCGCTGGCGGCGGGCAACCTGATCAACCAGGTGCCGGCCGGGGCGCTGACCTCGACGCAGAACATCACGAACCTCGAGCCGGTCGCCGCGACGGTGACCTCCACGGGCCTCGCGCACCTCACGGTCGGCAAGGACGACGGCGTCACCGGGCTCAAGGCGGGCGGCACCACGACCTACACGGTCGTCGTGAAGAACCTGCTGGGCGAGAACATCGCCGACGTGGCGGGCGCGACGTTCACGGACACGCCGCCCTCGGGCATGACGTTCACGTCGTGGTCCTGCACGCCGTCGGCCGGCGCGATCTGCGCGGCCAACGGCACCGGCCCGATCGTCGACACCGTGACGATCCCGAAGGGCGGGCAGCTCACCTATCTGATCAATGCACAGCTCGCGGCCGACTACGCGCTCTCGTCGGTGAAGAACTGCGCGACGATCATGCCGCCGGCCTCCGTGATCGACATCGATCCCGAGAACAACGAGGCGTGCGACACCGACGACGTCCTGCGCGGCCTCAAGCTCAGGAAGGTCTGGGTGAACGCGATCGTCGACGACGCGATCACGGTCGCGACCACCGGACTCGCGAACAACGCGTCGGTGGCGTCGACCTCGACCGGCAACAACTCGACCGACGGCACGCAGGTGTTCAACCTGGCCGGAGGGACGGTGACGCTGCCCGCGGAGTCGTTCAACCCGGGAAGCCAGTCGAACTACACGACGACGGTCGCCTGCACCGGGGCGACGCCGTCGTCGTCGACGCCGGGTCCGGCCACGACGTTCACGATGCCGAACGGCGACGTGGTCTGCACGTACACGAACACGCGCGTGTCGCGCAACCTCACGCTGCGCAAGCAGTGGGTGAACGGCATCGCCGACGACGCGATCACGGCCGCGACGACCGGCCTGCCGAGCAATCCGTCGGTCGCCTCGACGTCGACTGGCAACAACCTCGACACGGGCACGCCGGTCGCGGTCGTGCCGGGCGGACCGGTGACGCTGCCGGCCGAGCAGTTCACGACCGGCTCGCAGGCGAACTACACGACGACGGTCGCCTGCACCGGGGCGACGCCGTCGTCGTCGACACCGGGGCCGACCACGACGTTCACGATGCCCGACGCCGAGGTGGTCTGCACCTACACGAACACGCGGGCCGAGCGCAAGCTCACGCTGCGCAAGGTCTGGGTGAACGCGAAGAGCGGCGACGCGATCAGCGTGTCGACGACGGGCCTTGCGAACAATGCGTCCGTGAGCTCGACCGCGGACGGCACGGGCAACAACTCGACCGACGGCCTGCCGGTATCCAATGCGGCGGGCGGGACGGTGACGCTGCCGGCCGAGCAGTTCACGACCGGCTCGCAGGCCAGCTACACCACGACGGTCGCCTGCACCGGGGCCACGCCCTCGTCGTCGACGCCGGGACCGGCCACGACGTTCACGATGCCCGACAACGACGTGACGTGCACGTACACGAACACGCGCCGGACGGCGACGCTGCAGCTTCGCAAGACCTGGGTGAACGCGAGGATCGGCGATGCGGTGACGGTGACCGCCACGGGGATCGTGAACAGTGCGGGGGCGGCGCTCAATGCCGTTGCGGGCACGAACAACGAGACCGACGACGGCGCGGTGGTGACGGTGTACGCGGGCGAGCAGGCGACGCTGGCCGAGGGCGCGATCACCGGCTCGGGCGACACGTACCTGCAGAGCTTCTCGTGCTCGGGCAACGCGAACCCGCTGGCGGGCTCGGTGCTGACGGTCTCGGAGAACGACACGGCGATCGTCTGCACGTTCGTGAACGAGTGGCTGCCGCCGGCGCCGCCGCCGCCGACGCACGCCACGGCGATCCCGGCGAGCTCGACGGAGACGCTCGCGATGATGGCGGCGGTGCTCGCGCTCCTGGGAGCGATCGCGGTGCGGCGTCGAGGAGGCGTGCGCGGTCGCGCCTGACCGGCTTGCCCGAGCGTGAGGTGAACGCGGGGGAGGCGCAGGCCCGTCCCTGAGGGGCGGGTCCGCGCTGCAGGGGGAAGCGAAGAAGAAGGGGAAAGAAAAAGGCCGGGCGCCTCGCGGCGTCCGGCCTTTCGCTTCTGTTGCGGCGCCCGGGATCCCGGGCGCGGGGTCAGGCGGGCTGGATGTTCGAAGCCTGCTTGCCCTTCGGGCCCTGCGTGACCTCGAACTGGACCTTCTGGCCCTCCTTCAGGGTCTTGAAGCCGGGCATGTTGATCGCCGAGAAGTGCGCGAAGAGGTCTTCGCCGCCGCCGTCCGGCGTGATGAAGCCGAAGCCCTTGGCGTCGTTGAACCACTTGACGGTTCCGGTAGGCATGTCGTGTTCCTTGAGCGTG
>JAKOVT010000108.1 GCA_029781935.1 Actinomycetes bacterium
GGTGGCACCGTAGAGGCATGGCCACGATCGACATGCGCAGTCTCGGGGAGTACATCCGCGAGCAGCGCGAGGCCGCCGAGGTGTCGCTGCGCCAGCTGGCGAGGAGCTCCGGGGTCTCCAACCCCTACCTCAGCCAGGTGGAGCGGGGGCTGAAGAAGCCGAGCGCCGAGATCCTCGGCCAGATCGCCGGGGCGCTGCGCATCTCGGCGGAGACGCTCTACGTGCGGGCCGGGCTGCTCGAGCCCCGCGCGGGCAGCGCCGCCGTCACCGACGCGCTCGCCGCCGACGACACCATCACCGAGCGCCAGCGCCAGGTGCTCCTCGAGATCTACGGCGCGTTCCAGTCCGAGAACGCGGCCGCCCGGGCCGGCGGCGACGACGCCCCGACCACCGACTCCACGAACCCCCGCACCGGCACGACGACCGCCGGCGCCCGTCGCACCACGAAGGAACAGTCATGACCGAGAACATCACCCCCGAGGTCCCCGAGACCGCGGAGACCGTCGAGGTCGTCGAGGCCGCCGCCACTGCGGCGAAGAAGACGGCCGGCACGGCGAAGAAGACGGCCAAGAAGGCCGCCAAGAAGACCACCACCACCGCCAAGAAGACGGCGTCGACCACGTCGACCACCGCGAAGAAGGCGGCCAAGAAGACCACCGCGGCGGCGAAGAAGACCACCGCCAAGGCGGCGCCGGCGACCGACACCAAGCTGCTCGAGGTCCCGGTCGCGCGCGTCCGCGTGCTGCTCGCCGAGCTGCCCGAGCCCGCCGACGTCCGCAGCCGGGTCGAGGGCCAGATCCTCGTCGCCACCAAGACCGTCGAGGACGTCGTCACGCCGCTGATCGCCTCCGCGCAGGAGAAGGCCGCTCCGGCCCGCAAGGCCGTCGACCCCTACGTGACCGCGCTGCTCGAGAAGTCGCACGAGGGCCGCAAGGCCGTCGAGGACGCCGTGAAGCCGGTCGTCGCCGGCATGACCGAGCGGCGCCACGAGGGCGTCAAGGCCGTCGAGGACGCCGTGAAGCCGGTCGTCGAGTCGGTCCGCCCGTACGTCGCGACGCTGCAGGCCCAGGCCTCCGAGGCGGTCAAGGCCGCCGAGACCGTCGTCGTCGACCTGCGCGCCCGGGCCGACGCCCGCGCTGCGTTCGCGACCGACTCGGTCGAGCCCGTGGTCGCCGAGGCGCGCGCCCGCGCCGAGAAGGCGGTCGCCGAGATCCGCAAGGCCGTCGGTCTCTGACCCCGGCACGACGAAGGCCCCTGCCCGACCGGGCAGGGGCCTTCCTGCGTCTGCGTGCGGCTGGCTCCTCGGGCGGGCGCACGCCTCGGCGTTCAGGCGAGCTCGACGCTGCGGCGCGAGAGGCCCCACATCGCGCCGTCGACGACCGTGCGCGCGCTGCCGAGGTCGCTCGCTGCGCCGAGGGTGACGAACAGCGGCGTGAAGTGCTCGGCCGACGGGTGCGAGTAGGGCATGCCCGGCGCGACCTGGCGGAACGAGGCCAGGGTGTCGACGTCGCCCGCCTGGATCGCCTCCCACGCCCAGGCGTCGAAGTCGCGGGACCAGCCGGGGACCTTGCCCTCGACCATCGCCTGGGTGATGAAGGGGAGGCCGTGCGTCATGAACCCCGAGCCGATGACGAGGACGCCCTCCGCGCGCAACGACCGCAGCCGCTCGCCCATGGCGACCAGCACGTCGGCGCGGTCGGTCGGCAGGCTGACCTGCACCACGGGCACGTCCGCGGCCGGGTACATCACCTTGAGGGGCACCCACGCGCCGTGGTCGAGGCCGCGCGGCCGGTCGACGACCTGACCCACCGCGGAGAGCTCGCCGGCGACCCGGGCCCCGAGCGCCGTCGCGTCGGGAGTGGCGTACTGCATCGTGTAGTACCGCGGGTCGAAGCCGCCGAAGTCGTAGACGACGCCGGTCGTGGGGGTCGGGGCCGTGATCGAGATCGGCGCCGTCTCCCAGTGCGCGGAGACGATGACGATGCCGGAGGGCTTGGGCATCGAGGTCGACCACGCGAGCAGCTCGTCCATCCACGTCGCGTCGTCGAACAGCGGCGGGGCGCCGTGGCTGAGGTAGATCGACGGCAACGGCGCATCGCCGGGCGCCCACGCTCGCTGCGCGCGACTGGCGTCGAGCGCGCCGGGCTCGAAGGCGTCGAAGGCGGCGGCAGCGCGGGTCATGGGGTCCTCCTCTGAATCGCACCCACCGTACGTCAAGAAAGTTGAAGCGTCAACAATAGCGAGGGAGTGCGCGGGCCGGAGTCCGTATGCTCGCCTGCATGTTCACGGGGAACCTCATCTACCTGGCCGTCAACACGGCGTTGCTGGTGCTGGGCGTCATCGCCTTCGTCGACGCGCTGCGCTTCCCGCCGGCGGCCTATCCCGCCGCGGACCGGTCGACCAAGAGGCTCTGGCTGGTCTTCACCGGGCTCGGCCTCGCCGCGCAGATCTTCTTCCC
>JAKOVT010000112.1 GCA_029781935.1 Actinomycetes bacterium
TCCTCATCGTCGCTCACGTCGGCACGATCCGGGCGCTCACCGCGCGGGCTCTGGACACCCCGGCGTCGTCGATGAACCGGATGGAGCTCGCGCCCGCGTCCATCACCACGCTCACGTGGTACGCCGACGGCAACGCGTCGATGCGCTCGTTCGCGGAGTCCGCGCACGTCGACGGTCTCGGGACCACCTGGATCCCGTGACGGCCGCCGTGCCGGGTGCTGCGGCCGACGCCGCCACGTGGCGCGACCGGGCCGTCGAGGCCTGGCGGTCGCTCGATGCGACCGGCATCGCCTCGACGCGGTCGGGACCGGTCGTGCGCGAGGCGGGGCGGCGGCGCCGCGAACCGCTGTGGCCGTTCAGCCAGGTGCTGCACGCGACCGTCGCCGTGGCGCCGTACGACACCTCCGCGCGCGAGCGGCTCACCGGGCTCTGGACGGCGCTCGAGGCCTACCGTCGAGGCGACGGCTACGCCGAGCGCCCGCGTCTGCGCACCCGCTACTACGACGACGACGCCTGGATCGCACTGGCGGCGCTCGCCGACGGTGCGCCGGCGGCGGTCGAGCTCGCCGCGCGGGTGATGGGCTTCCTGCGGACCGGCGTGCGCGCGGACGGCGGCGTGCTCTGGGTCGAAGGCGGCCAGACGCGCAACGCCTGCTCGACCGGGGGCGTCGGCCTCGTGGCGGCCCGCCTCGCCGCGCGCGCCGGCGACGACGCGCTGCGGGTGCTCGCGGCCGACTGCGCGGCCTTCCTGCTGCGGCTGCGCGACGCCGACGGGCTGGTCGCCGACCACATCCGCGCGGACGGCTCGATCGATCCGCGGGTCTTCACCTACAACCAGGGCCTGCTCGTCGGCCTCCTGCACGAGCTCGGCCGCACCGACGAGGCGCTCGACCACGCCCGGCGCACTGCGGCCGCGTTCGACGGGCAGCGGCTCTGGTCGCACGCCGCCGTGTTCACCGCGATCCTCGTGCGCGAGCTCGTCCCGGTGCTCGCGTCGCAGCCGGACCCGGCGCTCAAGTCGTACGTCGAGGCCTACCTCGACCGCGCGTGGCGCGAGGCCCGCGACCCGGGCACCGGGCTGCTCACGGGCGGCGGCCTCGGTCGCTACGACGACGGCCACCTCCTCGACCATGCCGGCCTCGTGACCGCGATGGCCGCCCTCGCCCGCTGACGGCGCCGGGGAGCTCGCCGCCGCCGGCTCGGGTCCGCGACCGCGCGCGCTACTGGTGCGCGGCGTCAGAGGTCGGTGACGACCACGTCGAGGCGTCGCGCGGAGCCGGCGCGCGGCTTCTCGCCGAGCTCGACCACCACGCCCATCGACGCGCACGCATCGGCGAGGTCCTCGGCGTCGCGCGGGTCGGGAGCCGTCTCGAGCCAGTGGCGCAGCAGGCGCCCCTTGGTCGCCTTGTTGAAGTGGCTGACGACCTTGCGCGACCCGTCGGGCATCTGCTGCAGAACCCGCACCGCGACCGTGCGCGAGGCGACGTCGCCCGTCGGCTTCCACATCGCGGCGTACGTCCCCGAGCGCAGGTCGACGACGAGCCCGCGACCCGCGGCCTCGGTCATCGCGAGCGCGAGCGGGTCGCGCCAGGCCGTCGCGAGCGGTCCGATCCCGGGCAGCGAGACATCGCCGGAGAGGCGGTACGCCGGGATCCGGTCGCCGAGGCGCAGTGCGCCGAACAGCGCGCTCGCGATGACCACGCTGCGCTGCGCCCGACGCTTCGACACCGCGTCGAGCGACGCGAGGTCGAGCGCGTCGTACAGCACGCCCGAGTAGATCGTCGAGGCCGCGGCGGTGGGTGCCGACGCGAGGTGCGCGTCGCGCGCGACCTCGTCGGTCTGCCGGGGCGAGAGCCCGAGCACCTCGAGCGCGCGCGCAGGCGACGACGAGGCGAGCGACACCAGCGCATCGAGCACCTCCTCCCGGGTCGACGTGAGACCGGGGAAGGACAGCGTGTCGAGGTCGAGCGGCTTCCCGCGCCGGGGCGCGGTCTTGCCCTCCGACGGCGGCAGCAGCACGAGCACGTCCCGCATCCTGTCGGACGTCCCGAACCGCAGCACGTCGGGGTCGAGCACGGCGCCCCCACCGGGACACGGCGCGGGCAGGACCCGTCCGGGCAGTCCTCGCACCGCTATCCGGCTGCCGCGCGGCGGCCCCGCACGTAGGTTGGCCCGGTGACCCGCCGTCGGCTGCGCGCCATGACCCGCCAGGGCGACGCGCTGCGCGCGGGGTTCCAGGCGGTGCGCGACGAGCAGAACGTGCCGGCGGCGTTCCCGCCCGACGTCCTCGCCGAGGCCGTCGAGGCGGCGGCCGACCCGCATCCCGCCCTGGGCTCGAAGCGCCGTCGCGACCGCACCGACGTCCCCTTCGTCACCATCGACCCGCCGGGCGCCACGGACCTCGACCAGGCGGTGCACCTGAGCCGTCAGGGCACCGGCTTCCGCGTGCAGTACGCGATCGCGGACGTCGCGGCCTTCGTCCGGCCGCGGGGTGCCCTCGACGAGGAGACGCACCGTCGCGGCGTCACGCTGTACAGCCCCGACCTCCGTACGCCGCTGCACCCACCATCCCTGTCTGAGGACGCCGCGAGCCTGCTGCCCGGCGTCGACCGGCCCGCGGTCGTCTGGACGATCGACCTCGACGCGACCGGGCTGCCGGTCGAGGTCGACGTCGAGCGCGCGCTGGTGCGCAGCCGCGCGCAGCTGGCCTACGCGGAGGTCCAGCACGCCCTCGACGACGGCACCGCCGACGGCGCGCTCGTGCTGCTGCGGGAGGTCGGCGTACGCCGCAACGAGCTCGAGATCGCGCGCGGCGGCATCGACGTGCGCGTGCCCGACCAGGAGATCCTCGACGACGGCCCCGGCTACCGTCTCGCGCTCCGCGCGCCGCTGCCGGTCGAGTCGTGGAACGCCCACATCTCGCTGCTCACCGGGATGTGCGCCGCGCGCATGATGCTCGACGCCGGCGTGGGCATCGTGCGCACCATGCCGCCTCCGGCCCCCGAGGACTACGAGCGGCTCCGTCGCACGGCGGCCGGCCTCGAGATCGACTGGCCGCGCGACGTCTCCTACGCCGAGCTGGTGCGCGACCTCGACCCGCGCACCCCGGCGCACGCCGCGTTCCTCAACCTCGTCACCGTGCTGCTGCGCTCCGCCGGCTACACGCAGGTGCTGGCACCGGTCGGTGACGACGAGCCCGACGTGCTGCGCCACGCCGCCGTGGCTGCGGCGTACGCCCACGTCACCGCGCCGCTGCGCCGCCTCGTCGACCGCTACGGCACCGAGTGCTGCCTCGCGGTCGCGGCCGGGGAGCCGGTTCCCGACTGGGTGCTCGAGGGTCTGCCGCGCCTGCCCGAGGAGATGCGGTCCGCCGACCAGCGCGCCCGGGCGCTGGACCGCGCGTGCGTCGACCTGATGGAGGCGGTGATCCTCGAGCAGCACGTGGGGGAGGAGTACGTCGGTGTCGTCGTCGACGAGCGCCGCGACTACGACGCCGTGCAGCTGCACTGGCCCGCCGTCCGTGCGCACGCGGTGCCCGGGGGGCTCGGTCTCGGCAAGCGCGTGACCGTGCGCCTCGTCGAGGCCGACCCCTCGCGGCGCCGCGTGCAGTTCGCCCCGGCCTGACCCGCGGCGCTACCCTCGTCCCGCAGACGAGTCGGTCGGGCGGCCGCGGTGGCTCCCTCGGGAGCGCTGAGGAAAGTCCGGACTCCGAAGGGCAGGGTGGTGGCCAACAGCCACCCGGGGTGACCCGCGGGACAGTGCCACAGAGAACAGACCGCCACCGGAGACGGTGGTAAGGGTGAAACGGTGGTGTAAGAGACCACCAGCGCGGCGGGTGACCGTCGCGGCTCGGCAAACCCCACCCGGAGCAAGGTCGAGAGGGAGGCTCCGGCCTCCTGCGCAGGCGTTCGAGGACGGCCCGTCCGAGCCTGCGGGTGGACCGCAC
>JAKOVT010000113.1 GCA_029781935.1 Actinomycetes bacterium
CGAGCAGCGGTCCGGGAAGATCCTCGGCCACGTCAGCACGGAGGAGACCGCGCGCGACATGGACGTGCTGCGCGCGGCCCTGGGGGAGAAGAAGCTCGACTACTTCGGCTTCTCCTACGGCACGCTGCTGGGTGCGACGTACGCCGACCTCTTCCCGACCAAGGTCGACCGGATGGTGCTCGACGGCGCCGTCGACCCCGCGCTCGACCAGGTCGAGCTGCAGCACGGTCAGGCCAAGGGCTTCGAGCGCGCCCTGCGCCGCTTCGTCGAGAACTGCGACCAGCAGAGCGACTGCCCGCTGCCCGGCGGCACGCAGGCGGGCCTCGATCGCATCGCGCAGTTCTTCGCCCAGCTCGACTCCACGCCGATGCCCACGAACGACCCGAAGCGCCCGCTGACGCAGGCCCTCGGCATGAGCGCGGTCCTGAGCTACCTCTACTTCCCGGCGTACGGCGACTGGGACCAGCTGCGCGTCGGGCTCGGTGCGGCGCTCGACGGCGACGGCTCGGTGCTGCTGCAGATGCTGGACCAGCGCAACGAGCGCAGCTCGAGCGGCAAGTACGCGAACAACCTGCAGTACGCCTACTACGCCGTGAACGCGCTCGCCCAGCCCGACCGTCCGACGACCGCCGAGGTCGAGAAGCTCGCGGCGCAGTGGTCGAAGGAGGCGCCGATCCTCGGCTCGCTGCTGGCGTGGGGCAACGCCATGTGGCAGTACTGGCCGGTCGCTGCGACCGAGACGCCGCATGCCGTCTCGGCGAAGGGGGCGCCGCCGATCCTGGTCGTGGGGACGACGTACGACCCGGCGACGCCGTACGTGTGGTCGCAGTCGCTCGCCAAGGAGCTCTCCACCGGCGTGCTGCTCACGCGCGTCGGCGACGGCCACACCGGCTACGGCAAGGGCTCGGCCTGCACCGACAACGCAGTCGACCGCTACCTCCTCCAGGGCACGCCCCCGGCCGCGGGCACCGTCTGCCGCTAACGCCGCGAGACCCCGCCGCCTCGCGTCCGTACGTGTCGCTGAGCCGGCCCCCCGCAGCTGAGAGGGACGCAAGGCGGCGTCCTGGGGCGGGGTACGCCGGATTCGGAGCAGCACGAGCGGTCCGGTATCCTGTTCGCTCGTGCCCGTCGGTCCGCCGGCGGCCACGCCGCCTTAGCTCAGTCGGTCAGAGCGACGCACTCGTAATGCGTAGGTCATCGGTTCGATTCCGATAGGCGGCTCCGAAGCCGATTCGCCCGGTCCCCGCGCAGGGGCCGGGCTCTCGTCTGTGCGGCGCCTCCGAAGCCGATTCGCCCGGTCCCCGCGCAGGGGCGGGGCTCTCGCCTGTGCGGTGTCGCTGGTCGGCCTCCGGCCTCCGCGACGCACGTCGTCATGCGCAGGTCATCGGTTCGATCCCGAGAGGCGGCTCCGAAGCCGAAACCCCCGGTCCCGTCACAGGGGCCGGGCGATCGTGCGTGCGGCGCGACGCGTCAGTGGAAGGGGCGGCGGCGGTCGATCGCGAGCGATGCGCGGCCGGCCAGGCGCCAGGCGCGGGCGACGACGTCGCGGTCCTCGGGGGTGACCAGGTTGCCCATCACCCGGAATGCGACCGACATGATCGCGTGGCTGCGCAGGCCGATCGGGCCCGACAGCGCGAGCAACCGCTCGTGGGTGATGAGGGTGCCGAGCCGCCGCGCGATCGAGAACGCCTCGCCGTACTCGGCGTACAGCTCCGCGGCCCACGATGAGGTGAGGTCGGCCGAGCCGCGCGAGACGAGGTGCTCGGCGGCGAGGCGGCCGGTCTCGAGGGCGTAGTCGATGCCCTCGCCGTTGAGCGGGTTGATGCACGCGGCGGCGTCGCCGATGAGCATCCAGTTCGGTCCGGCGACTCCGCTGACGCCGCCGCCCATCGGCAGCGGCGCTGAGCCGTAGCCGGTGAGCTCGCCGAGCTGCCACTCGGCCTGGCGCTGGCGGGCGTACTCCTCGGTGAGCTTCTTCAGGTTGATGTTCGCGGGGCGCTTCTTCGTCGCGAGGGTGCCCGCGCCGATGTTCACGAGGCCGTCGCCGAGCGGGAAGACCCAGCCGTAGCCGCCCATCATGCGGCCGTTCTCGTCGCGCAGCTCGAGGTGCGAGGTGATCCAGGGGTCGTCGGCGTCGGGGCTCGTCGCGTAGGCACGGGAGGCCACGCCGTACACCGTCTCCTGGTGCCACCGCCGGCCGAGGATGCGGCCGAGGTGGCTCTTGCCGCCGTCGGCCACGATCACGTGCTGCGGCTCGACGACGACGGTGCGGTCCTTGGTGCGCAGCACCACGCCGGTGAGCCGCCCGCTCGTGAGCTCGACGTCGACGGCGCGATGGCCGTCGAGTCCGGTGGCCCCGGCGTCGAGCGCAGCGTCGCGCAGCGCGTTGTCGAGGACCGTGCGCTTGATGGCCGACCCGTGCTTGGGCAGGTTCGGACCGTTCCAGGGCAGCACGAGCGACTGGCCGAAGCCGTAGCCGCGCAGGCCGTTGTTGACCGGGCCGCCCTGCAGGACATGGTCGAGCTTGAGGTTCTGCAGCTCCGCGACCGCGCGCGGGGTGAGGCCGTCGCCGCAGGCCTTGTCGCGCGGGAAGACCGCGCCGTCGGCGAGCAGGACGTCGCGGCCCAGACGCGCGAGGTGGGTGGCAGCCGACGCGCCGCCAGGTCCGGCGCCGACGACGAGGACGTCCGTGCGGACGCGGTCGGCTGCGGCGGTGGTCACGGGTCTCGCTCTCGGGCTCGTCGGGCGGTCGGCTGCTCCGATTGTCCCTGACTCCGGCGAGTGCCGCCGCCCGGGTGCGCGTGCGGGGTGGCGCATCTCTCGGCGGCCCTGGTCCGATCAGCCCAGCAGCCAGGCGGCGATGCCGTCGCGGAGCCGGGCCTTCGTCGGGTCGGGCGCGAGCGACGCCTCGACCGACTCCAGGGCGAGGCGGGCCAGGTCGGAGTCGTCGAGCCCGTGGACGTCGCGAGCGACCCGGTACTGCGCTGCCAGCCGGGATCCGAACAGCAGCGGGTCGTCGGCGCCGAGGGCGACCGGGACGCCGGCGTCCATGAGGACGCGCAGCGGCACGTCGAGCTCGGTCTCGGCGACGCCCAGCGCCACGTTGCTCGTCGGGCACACCTCGGCGGCGACCTGGCCGGTGGCGAGCATCTCGAGCACGCGCGGATCCTCGACCGCGCGCACCCCATGGCCGACCCGGTCGGCGCCCAGCGCCGTCACCGCCCCGTGCACCGATGTCGGTCCCGCGAGCTCCCCGGCGTGCGGGAGGGCGGCGAGACCGGCACGGCGTGCGATGCGGAACGCCTGCTCGAACTCCTCGGCGCGGGCCGCGCGCTCGTCGTTCGAGAGACCGAACCCCACGACGGGTACGACGCCGCGCCCCGCCGACGCGCGGCCGCTCGGGTGGCTCTCGGCGTACTGCGCCGCGAGGCGGGCGAGGGTCGACGCCTGCAGCGGGTGCCGCGTGCGGTTCGCGGCGATGATCAGGCCGATCCCGACGCCGGTGCGCTCGCTGGCGCTCGCGGCGGCGTCGAGCAGGATGTCGACCGTCTCGTGCAGGCCGCCGAACGTCGCGACGTAGCCGCTCGGGTCGACCTGCAGCTCCACCCAGCCCGACCCCTCCGCCGCCTCGTCCTCGCAGAGCTCGAGCAGCATCCGCGCGACGACCTCGGCGCTGCTCACCTGGTGCCGCGCGATGTCGTAGAGGTGCTGGAAGCGGAACCACGAGCGGGCGTCGGAGTCGACGTCGAGGTGCAGCGGCGACGGGTCGAGCAGCCGCTCGGGCAGCCGCGCGCCGCGCTCGGCGGCGAGGTCGAGGAGCGTGGAGTGCCGCATGCTCCCGGTGAGGTGCAGGTGCAGGTGCGCCTTCGGCAGCCGCGACACGCACCCCTGCCCGGGCAGCGGGTTGCACACCATGCCTGCCGGGAGGTCCGGGCAGACGCACGTGTTCAGCGGCAGCCCGGCGTCCTCCATCCGCCCATCGTGCCCTGCGGCGCGTCGCGTCAGGTCGCGGGGATCGGGACCCGCAGCGAGATGCTGCCGCGGAGGTCGAGGACGGCGCGCGTCGTGGTGCGGAGGTAGCGCAGGACCGCGTCCTGGCAGCCGGGGCACCGCGCGACGTAGCCGTCGCCGACGGCGTACACGTGCAGGTCGGCCACGCGGTCCTCGCGGCCGCAGCCGACGCAGGTCGTTGCCGCGGCGGTGATGTCGACGGCGAACACCTCCGACAGCGGTCCCGCCAACAGGTTGCCATCGACGTGCGTGCTCATGCTCGTCCTCCTCCGTAGCGCTCGGTCCTGATGGCTCGCTCGTCGTGCCCGAGGGTGACGAGCATCGCGGCGGCTGCTTCGACGAAGCCGGTCGGGCCGCAGACGTACACGGTCGGTCGCAGGGACGGTGCCGTGCCGAGGTCCGACAGCGTGATCCGTCCCGCGGGCCGGTGGTGGTCGGGCGGCGCCTCGCGCGTGAACACGAGATCGATGTCGGCGTCGGCCCGCAGGTCGTCGAGCTCGGCGGCGTACATCAGCTCGTCGGGCGACCGCACGGAGTAGACGAGGCGGAACGGCGCGCCGCTGCCGACCGCGCGGTGGGTGCGCAGCATCGCCATGAGTGGTACGACGCCGGAGCCGCCGCCGACGAGGAGAACAGGGCCGGGATCCGTTGCGTCCCAGGCGAACCAGCCGCCAACGGGTCCGCGCAGCTCGAGGCGGTCGCCGATGGTGACGACATCCACGAGGTACGGCGACACCTCGCCACCTTCGGCGCGCTGCACCGTGATCTCGACCCGGGGGCCGAGGGGTGCAGACGCGATCGAGTAGGAGCGCTGCGCGCGGTAGCCGTCGTCGGCCGTGAGCCGCAGGTCGAGGTGCTGGCCGGGGAGGTGGCCGGCCCAGCCGGGCACCTCGAGCACGAGCGTCCGCGCGGTCGCGGTCTCCCACCGGGTGTCGACGACCGTCGCGATCGACCAGGAGAGCCGACGCATCAGTCGCCCGCATAGCGCTGCTCGCGCCAGGGGTCGCCGTACTCGTGGTAGCCCAGGGTCTCCCAGAACCCCGGCTCGTCCTGCAGCAGCAGCTCGATGCCGCGCACCCACTTCGCCGACTTCCAGAAGTACAGGTGGGGCACGAGCAGGCGCGCGGGTCCGCCGTGCTCGGGCGCGAGCTCCTCGCCGTCGTAGCCGAAGGTGATCCACGCCTGGCCGTCGAGCAGGTCGTCGAGCGGGAGGTTCGTGGTGTAGCCGCCGTAGCTGTGCACGAGCGCGTAGTCGGCCGCGGTCTCGACGTCCTCGAGCAGCGTGTCGAGGGAGACGCCCTCCCAGGTGGTGTCGAGCTTCGACCACTTCGTGACGCAGTGGATGTCGACGGTCGGGGTCTCGCGCGGCAGCGCCATCAGGTCGGCCCACGACCACTCGTGGACGACCCCACCCTCGGTGGTCACCGTGAAGCGCCAGGACTCGGTGCGCACGTTCGGTGTCGGCCCTGCCGACAGGACCGGGAACTCGTCGGTGCCGTACTGCCCGGGCGGGATCCGGGCGGAGTCGTCCCGGCGCCGACCGTGGAACCCGGGGTTCACGAAGGACATGGCGCCACTCTTCGTGCTGCGGGAGCGGTTGTCCAGGGCTGTGCAGGGATCCGATCAGTCGCGCAGGAGGCGCTCGGCGACCACGCTGCCCTCGTCCGCCATGCGCTGCACGGTGTCGAGATCGCCTCGTGCGGAAGCGATCTCGGCCCAGCGGTCGGCTGCCTGCTCGACGCCGGCGTCCACGAGCCAGGCGAGGAGCTCCTCGTCGCCGCTCGCCACGGCTATCCCCGTGAGCCGGTCCGCCGCGTCCTCGTTGCCGTCGTCGACGAGGAACCTCAGCGTGTCGATGTCGCCCGTC
>JAKOVT010000148.1 GCA_029781935.1 Actinomycetes bacterium
CCAGGCCGCGGATCATGCTGACGCCGAGGCCGGCCAGCCCGAGGGCTGCCAGCGCGGCGACGACGACGGCCGTCACGCGCACCACCGGCCGCACCCAGGAGGTGCGGGCGGGCGGCGCCGGGGCGGAGACGAGCGAGGCCGCGAGTGCGCCCTCGACGTCGGCGACCGAGGAGAAGTGGCCCAGGCCCTTGGGCGGCTGGGTGGTCTGCACCGCGCGCGCGGCGATCTCGTCGAGGTCGCCCGGGACGTCGGCCACCACGCGGCTCGGCCACGGGGTCCGGCCGCCGTTCACCGCCGGGACGCCCGGGAGGTGCTCGGCGTCGAGATCGCCCGGCCAGCGGCCGGTGAGACCGGCGTACAGGACCGCGCCCGCGCCGTGGACGTCGGCGAGGGCGGGATCGATGCCGAGCTCGGCGCCGTGCAGGGCCTGGTCGACGGCGAGGCCGCGGACCCGCACCTCGCCGGCGTCGGTGACGATGATGGCGTTGGGCCGCACCCGGCCGTGGGTGACGCCGACGGCCTCGGCAGCGGCCAGGAACTGGGCGACCTCGAGCGCGAGCGCGGCCGCCTCGCGCGGCGGCAGCGGCTCCCCCTGCCGGGCGGCCAGGTAGTCGCCGAACGCCGTGCCGCGCAGCCACTCCGAGACGACGACGAGCTGGTCGGAGTCGGCGTCCTCGACGATGTCGAGCACGGCCACGGCGCGCCGGTCGGAGACGCGGGATGCGCGGACGGCGGCGTCGCGCAGCAGCGGCGCCGTCGGGGAGTCGAGCGGGACGAAGCGCAGGCTCACGGCGCGGGCGAGCCGCTCGTCGGTCGCGTGCCACACGGTCGTGCCCGCGGTGTCGCCGACGCGGTCGACGAGCCGGTAGCGCCCGAGCACGACGTCGTCGGGGCACGGGGCGCCCCCCGTCCGCGTCGTCGCCGTGTCGGTCACGCGACCAGGGTAGGCGCCGGGGGCAGCCCGAGCGCGCACGGCGTGGCCGCGGATGCTCCGTCCGCGACGTGCGACGACGCTGCGGAGGCGGCCGCCACGGGGGCTCAGACCGGGCGGACGGCGCCGATGAGGCCGTTCAGGTACACCTTGGCCACGCGCACGTGGTCGCCGGTGTGCGGCGCGTGGACCATGAGCCCGTGGCCGAGGTAGAGGGCCACGTGATGGATCGACCCGGGGTTGCCGGTGTCGTAGGCCCAGAACAGCAGGTCGCCCGGCTTGAGGTCGGCCAGCGCGACGTGGACGCCGATCTTCCACTGCTCGCGCGAGGTGCGGGGCAGGTGGCGCCCGGCCGCGCTGAACACACGGAGCATGAGGCTCGAGCAGTCGAAACCGACCGTGCTCGTCGCTCGGCAGGACCCGTCGGCGCCGCGGCCGTCGTCGGGCGCCGAGCTCGAGCACCAGCCCGTCGACGGGCCGTTCACGCCGCCGCCGCCGGCGGAGTACGGCGTGCCGAGCCAGCGTCGCGCGTCGGTGAGCGCCCCGACGGCGTACGGAGTGCCGGGGTCGGCCGTGGCCTCCGCGATCGCGCGGTCCACGGCGGCGAGCGAGTCGGCCGGCACCGGCTCCGCCCCCCACGGCACCGCGCCCAGCGTGCGCGCCGCGGCCGCGGCGGCCGCGGCCTCGGCGAGCCGGTTCTGCTCGTCGACGAGGCGCAGCACCTCGGCGTCGGCCGACGCGAGGGCCGCGGTCGCCTGCGCCTGGAGCTGGCGCGCCCGGGTCGCGGCGGCGGACGTGCGGTCCTCGAGCACGCGTCGGCGGGCGGCGAGCAGAGCGAGGTCCGCGCTGGTCACGCGCGCGTGCGCGACTGCCGTCTCCGACTGCGCGGTCGCGATGATCCGTCCGTCGACGACCGCGTTCACCGACGCCATCCGGTCGAGCACGTCGGAGATGTCGCCGCCCGAGAGCACGCTGGCGTAGAGGGCGCTCGGTCCGCCGCTCATGTACATCTGCGCTGCGACGTCGTCGGTGTGCTGCTTCTCCGCGGCCGCCGCGAGCGTCGCGTCGTCCACGCCCTGCTCGGCGACGATGAGCCGGGTGACCACCTCGTCGAGCTGCTGGTTGGCCTCGCCGTAGTCCTCCGACGCCGCCTCGGCCTCGGCCTGCAGCCGGTCGACGACCTCGCGCAGCGCGGTGGCCTTGGCGCGCGCGGTGCGCAGGTCGGTGTCGGCGTTGGCCGGAGCGGCGGTGCCGAGGGTCGCGACGGCGAGCCCCGCGGCAGCCAGCGCTGCCGTCGCAGCCGCAGCACGACGTCCCCACCACCCCATGACGAGGCCTAGCCGGGGTCCGAGGCCGTGGCCGTGGTGACCGCGATCGTGTAGTCCTTCACGCGCGGCAGGTGGCCCGCGATGACCGTGGGGGCCTCCCGGCGCAGCTCGATCGTCACCCGGTGGTCGGGCCCGGTCGAGAATCCGGAGCGCACGAGGGTGTAGCCGTTCTGCCGGGCGTACGCGAGGGCGGCGGCGTAGGCGGCCTGGGGGTTGCCGGATGCGCGGTAGGCGTCGTGGCCGACCACGGCCGCCTGCTGGGCGTGGTCGCGCAGCGAGAGCTGCGTCGTGGTGACCGAGAACGCGTCGTAGCCGACGACCCCTACCACCGCGAGCACGAGCAGCACCTTGGCCAGCGTGCCCACGACGATCACACCGAGGTCGCCCTCGATGCGGGAACGGTCGAGCCAGCGCGCTGCCACGGTGAGGGTGTCGGCCGCACGTGAGCCGCTCTTGAGCCTCAGCCGGACGTGTGTGGGGCGAACGTCATCCGCTCGGCCCATCCTGCGTCGCCGGCGGAGGACCGGACGCCGACCTCAGCGGCCGAGAGGCAGGCGGCGGCGCACCAGCGCCACCATCTCGGTGACCTCTCCGATCCGCAGCACTCGGGCCGCGCCGAGGAAGACGAGCAGCCCCACCAGGCCCACCACGACGATGTCGAGCAGGGCCAGCACCTTGCTCCCGGACTCGGCCATCCCCGACAGCGGCAGCTGGGCCAGCTCCATCACGGCGAACATGGCCAGGCCGGCGAGGAGCATGCGGCCCAGCGAGGTCACGGTGCTCCGGGTCGGCAGGCCGCCGATCTGGCGCGAGAGCACGCGCCAGGCGACGACGAGGGTGATCCAGTACGCCGCGACGTAGCCCAGGGCGAGCGCGCCCAGCGCGATCGGTCCGTCGACACGGCCGACGACGGCCTCGTAGAGCGGCACCGCGAGGGCGAGGTTGAGGGCGTTGAGCACGATCGCCATGAAGAACGCGGTGCGGGTGCGCTCCACGGCGTACCAGCCGCGCAGGATCACGTAGTACAGCGTGAACGGCAGCATGCCGAGCGCGAACACCTCGGCCACCCGGCCGGTCGCGACCGCCGATGCGACCGACGTGTTGCCCCACTGGAAGAGCAGGATGCCGGCGGCCGTTCCGAGGGTCATGAGGCCGACGGCCGCCGGGACGATGAGCGCCGACGCCTGCCGCATCCCGGTCGAGATGTCGGACGCGAGGTCGCCGAAGGCACGGTCGTGCGCGGCGCGGCTCATCCGCGGCAGCAGCGCGGCGACGAGCGAGACCGTGATCACCGAGTGCGGCAGCACGAACATCAGGTGGGCGTTGGTGTAGACGGTGAGACCGGCAGGGGTGGCGCCGACGTCCTGCGACGTCGCGTTCACACCGGTGGCGAGGCGGACGATCACGGCGTACGCCGCCTGGTTCACCAGGACGAGGCCGATCGTCCAGAACGCGAGGCTGCCGGCGGTGCCGAGGCCCACACCGCGCCAGCGGAAGCTGGGCCGCCAGTGGTAGCTCGCTCGCCGGAGCACCGGGATCAGCACGAGCGCCTGCGCGACCACCCCGAGCGTGGTGCCGACCCCCAGCAGCGCGACCTGGTCGGGGTCGAGCTGGCCGTCGGCAGCAGCCGCCTTGCCGCCCGCGACGAACATGAAGAGCACGAACGTGGCGATGGCGACGACGTTGTTCACGACCGGGGCGAACATGGGTGCGCCGAAGTGCCCGCGGGCGTTGAGGACCTGCGACAGCATCGTGTAGACGCCGTAGAAGAAGATCTGCGGCAGGCAGAAGCGGGCGAACGCCGTGGCGAGCGAGAGCTGGTCGGGCGTGTATTTCGGCGTCGCGTAGATCCCGACGATCCACGGGGCTGCGAGCACCGCGAGCACCGTGACGACGAGCAGCAGCGTGCTCACGAGCGTGATGAGGCTGTGGGCGTAGCCGTCCCCGCCGTCGGGGTCGTCCTTCATGTGCCGCACGAGCTGCGGGATGAACACCGCGTTGAGCGCGCCGCCGATGATGAGGATGTAGACGACGTTCGGCAGCGTGTTGCCGAGGTTGAAGGCGTCGGCGACGACGCCGGCGCCGAGCGCGGCCGCGAGCACCATGCCGCGCAGCACTCCGCCGAACCGCGACAGCACGGTGCCGACACCCATCACGACGCTCGACCGCAGGACGCTGCCGCGCGACGTCGAGCCGCCGGCGGCGGACTCCGAGCCGAGCGCGGCCGAGGGGTCGGTGCCGAGGTCGCCGGCGAGCTCCTCGGACAGGGCGTCCTCGAGCTCCTCGCCGTGCATCGGGGCGACGGGGGCGTCCGCAGCGTCGGCGGGGTCGCTGCCGCGCGCATCAGGCATCGGCCACCTCCTCGCTCCCGGTGCCGGCGTCCGACACCGGCGCCTCGCTCGACCCGGCCTCGCCGAGGGCACCCGGACGGCGGCGGCGCACGAAGTTGATGCCGAGCAGCACCACGAGGATGCCGAGCAGACCGCCCACCACCCACTGCGCCGCGCGGGCGTAGGCCGCGGACCGCACCTCCGTGCTCACCGGCTCGCCGAACGGCGCGCCCTCAGGGGTGAGCAGCGTGATGGCGACATCGACCGACCCGGTGCCGACCACGCGCGCGACGACCTCCACGGTCTGCTTCTGCCCCGGTGCGACGGTGACCGCAGGGACGTCGGCGGCCTCGAAGCGGGTCGCGGGGGTGCCGATGAGCCGCACGCCGACCCGCGCCGGACGGTCGAGGTCGTTGGCGATCGTGATCGGGATGGTGCCCTCGTCCCCAGGCAGCGTCACGGGGGCGCGGCTGAGCACGCGCACGGCGGAGGTCTGGGCACCGATGGAGGCGGCGGCCGACGCGACGAGCCGACGCCCGCCCGCGACGTCGGAGCGCCAGGCGGCCGACTCGGCGCGGGTGAGCGCCTCCTCGAGGTCGCCCGTGGTGGGCCGGCCCGACCGGGTGAGCGCGGCGTCGGGAGCGACCGCGCGCAGGGCCGCGAGGGCCGTGCGCTGGCGCGACACGAGACGGAGGTAGGACTGCGAGAGCTCGGCCGCGCGGGCGCTCTCGGGGTAGTCGGTACGACCGCGCGGCACGTCGCTGGCCGGCGCGGCCAGCAGCGCGGCGAGGTGCTCGGGCTGCGACCACGGCGACCGGGAGATGGCCGTGACGACGTCGCGGGTGGCGGCGCCGTACGCCGTCCACGCACCCGACGGCGCGATCACGAGCGTGCGCGGGGTCGACGGGAGCTCGAGCGAGGTCATCGCGATCTCGGCGAGCGC
>JAKOVT010000163.1 GCA_029781935.1 Actinomycetes bacterium
CACGAGGAACTTGGCCATGAACGACATGTCCATCAGCACGACGTCGTTGCGCGCGGCGTGGTGCTCGGCGGCCCACCAGTCGAACCAGTGCGGCCGGCCCCAGGTCTCCTCGCCCTGGTCGGGCTCGTGGCCCTCGGGGGCGTACCAGCCCGGGTTCTCCCAGCCGCTCACGTCGCGGAACCAGGCGCGCTGCGCCTCGAGCCGCTGGTGCAGCGGCGAGAGCTTCGCACCGCGCGCGGTGTGCGGGTTGTGGTCGGGGTAGTGGCAGGCGTAGACGCGCCCGAGGCTCTCGACCGTGCGCGTCGCGCGGTACTCCGGGTTGCGCTGGTAGGTCTGCAGCCGGTCGATGTTGAAACCGGTGATGTCGACGTCGGGGCGACCCGTCGTGATCCAGTGCGCCAGCATCCGGCCCATGCCGCCGCCGGTGAGGATGCCGATCGAGTTCAAGCCCGCGGCCACGAAGTAGTTGCGGACCTCGGGCGCCTCGCCCACCACCGGTGCGAGGTCGGCCGTGAACGACTCCGGGCCGCAGAAGAACTTCCGGATGCCCACCTCGTTCGAGATGGGCACGCGGCTCATCGCCGCCTCGAGGTAGGGCGCCATCCGGTCCCAGTCCGGAGGCAGCTCGAGGAACGACGCGGTGTCGGGGATCCGGTCGACGTGCCACGGCGCGCACACCGCCTCGAAGAGCCCGACCATGAGGCCGCCGCCCTCCTCGCGGAAGTAGCCGAAGTTGCGCGGGTCCTCGATCACGGGGAACGACTTCGAGATGCCCTCGAACTCCTCGGTGATCAGGTAGTAGTGCTCGGCCGCCTGCAGCGGGATGTTGACGCCGGAGAGCTCGCCGAGCTGCCGCGCCCACATGCCGGCGCAGTTCACGACGTACTCGCACTCGATGTCGCCCTGATCGGTGGTGACGCCGGTGACGTGGCGGGAGGCTCCCGAGCCCGCGGTCGTGACGCCGGTGACGGCCACGCCCTCGAGGATCGTCGCACCCTTCATGCGCGCGCCCTTGGCCAGCGCCATGGTCACGTCGACCGGGTTCGCGCGGCCGTCCTCCGCGACGTAGAACCCGGCGAGCACGTCGTCGACGCGCGCGAGCGGGAACAGCTCGAGCACCTCCTGGGCCGAGATCTCCTGGACGTCGACGCCGCAGTAGCGGTTGAACGCCGACACCCGGCGGTACTCCTCGAGCCGGCCCGGCTCGGTGGCGAGCTCGATGAAGCCGACGGGGAGGAAGCCGGTGGACTGGCCGGTCTCGGCCTCGAGCCTCGAGTAGAGGTCGCGGGTGTACTTGCGGAACTCCGTCGAGGTCTCCGAGGTGGAGCCGAAGGTGACCATGAGCCCGGCCGCGTGCCAGGTGGTGCCCGACGTGATGCGGTCGCGCTCGAGGAGCACGACATCGGTCCAGCCGGCCTCGGCGAGGTGGTAGGCGACAGAGGTGCCGATGACCCCTCCGCCGATGACGACGACCCGGGCACGGGACGGCAGCGTGGGCACGGTGCGGCTCCTCCTCGCGCCGGACTCCCTCGTCCGGCACCGGGGTCAGTCAACACCGCGCGTGCCGTGGGCCGCGTGCGGGGGACCGGTGCACCGGGTGGACCTGGTCCGGGAACGCTGACGACCCCGCCTGGGGGGGGTAGGCGGGGTCGTCATGTGCGGATCGCGGTGGGGGGGGGTACCGCTCTCCGGTCTGCTGCTCGTCCGGATGGGGGGGTGATCCGGAGGAGCACGATGAAGTTGTGGCTAGATCTTCGGGAGCCGACCTCAGCGCACGCTCTCGGCGGGGGTGCGTTTCGCTCAGCCGTGCGGCGTCCGGACTCCGGGGCGCGCGGGTGACCCGGGTCTCGCCCTCGGTTCGTCGCGTGCGCGGCGGGCGGTGAACCGTGTCGAGAGCATGGTGTGATGCGGCCCACCGTGGTTATGCTGGCCAGCGGTTGCAGCACTTCGTTCGTCAAGGTTGCCGGTTCCATCACGGAGACCTCGCTAGACACGTCCCCATGGGCAGGTCTGAACAAACGACGGGAAGCAGCCCGACCCGGGCAAAGTGCCCGGATCGCACCGTCCCCATGAGGAGACACAGCAATGGCGCAGGGAACTGTGAAGTGGTTCAACGCGGAGAAGGGCTTCGGCTTCATCTCCCCCGACGGCAGTGACACGGACGTGTTCGTGCACTTCTCGGCCATCCAGGGCAACGGGTACCGCACCCTGGAGGAGAACCAGCGCGTCGAGTTCGAGATCGGTCAGGGCCAGAAGGGCCCGCAGGCCGAGAACGTCCGCGCGGTCTGACCCCGGTCTGACGCAGGAGGCCCGTCCCCTTCGGGGGGCGGGCCTCCTGGCGTTCCGGGGTCCATGCCGGGTGCGGCCCGCGGGTGCCGGCGATAGCGTCCGGACGTGACCGAGCGAGCGTCGTCGTGGCTGCTGGGCGCCCTCGCGCTGGTCCTCACAGTGCCCGCGGTCCTCGGCATCTCCCGCGTCGACGCCGGGCTCACCCGCACCGCCGCCGAGGTGGGCACCGTGCCCGTCACCGTCCTCACCGGCGACCCCGGGCAGCGCCGTCCGGTCGTGGTCGTGGCGCACGGGTTCGCCGGCTCGGCGCAGCTGATGGACGATCTCGGCGTCTCGATCGCGACCGCCGGGTACGCCGTCGTCCTGCTCGACTTCAGCGGCCACGGCCGCAACCCCTCGCCCCTCCCGGTCGACGGCCGCGAGGTCGGCACCGACGTGCTCGACCGCGAGCTCGGCGAGGTCGTCGCCTGGTCGCGCGGGCAGCCGTGGGCGGACCCCCAGCGGCTCGGGCTGCTCGGGCACTCGATGGGCGCGGGTGCCGTGGTGCGCTACGCCGTGGCCGATGCCCGCGGCCCGCGCGAGCTGACGGCCACGGTCGCCGTGTCGCTCCCGTCCGACAGCGCCGTGCCGAGCGGCGAGGCCGCCGTCCCGCGCGACCTGCTCCTCGTGGTGGGCGGCAACGAGCTGCCGCAGTTCACCGACGCGGCGGTCGGCGCGCTGCGCGCGGCGTACCCGGAGGGTCAGCCGGGGCCGGGGTACGGGTCGCCGGTCGACGGCACGGCGAGGGCGGCGCAGGTCGTGCCGCGGGCCGACCACGTCTCGATCCTGTTCTCCTCCGACACCGCGCAGCTGGCCGTGGACTGGCTCGACGAGACCGTGGGTGCGCCGTCGTCGGGCCACACGGTGGGCGCGGGCCGCGTGGGTTGGCTGCTGCTCCTCACCCTCGGAGCCGCCGTCGGGTTCGTGCCGCTGGCCCGGCTCGCCTTCGGCCCCGTGCGCGAGCCGTCGCCCGCTCCGGCCTGGTGGGTGGTCGCGCTGGTCGGACTCGGCTCGGCCGTGGTCGCGTCGCTGGTCGCCCGCGCGATGCCGTCGGTGGCCGAGCGCGTCCCGCTCGCCGTCGGCGGTCATCTCGTCGTGTGGTTCGCCGCCGCCGGGCTCGCGTCGTACCTCGTCACCCGTGTGCTGCGGATCGCGCGGGTCGCCCCGCTGGTGGTCCCTCCCGGCTTCCCGTGGCGCGACCTCGCCGCGACCTTCGCGATGACGTCGTACGCCGTGCTCGCCCTCGGGCTCGTCGCGCAGCGCACCTGGACGGCGTTCAGCTTCGCCGGGGGGCGCGAGCGGTGGCTGCTGCTGGTCGAGCTGGCGTTCCTCGCCTGGTTCTGGGCCGACGACCGGATCGTGGGCCGGCGCTGGTGGCTCGCCCTGCTCACCCGGGCGATCGCGGTGGCGGTGCTGCTCGGGTCGGTGGTGCTGCTGGGGGCGCCGTCGTTCCTGAGCCTGCTCGTACCGCTCATGGCGGTCGTCCTGCTGCTCCTGCTCGTCTACGGGCAGACCGTGACGCGCCGCTCGTCGCTGCCCTGGGCGGCCGCGCTCGTCCAGGCGATCCCGCTCGCCTACCTCGTCACGACGACGTTCCCGCTCGTCGCCTGATACCGGTGGCGGCGCCGCGCGCTCATGACAGCGTTTACGTCGGACTCCGTCGGCTGACGCGATGCTGTGGCCTCGGTCACGCGCACTGTGCGGGTTGCCCGGTCTGTACCGCGCAAACCCTGGGATCTTGCTCACAAACCGCCCAGAACGCGGCCTCTCGGCCGTCGACGGGCTGACGCACGCGGACGGATGCGACAGTCTTAGAGCGTTAGAGCGCACCACCCGATCTGGCGTGAGGACAACGCAGCGATGACGACGATCCCCGGACTCGAGAACCCGCCTACCCGCAACAAGAAGCTGCTGGAGTGGGTCGAGGAGATGGCGACCCTCACGCAGCCCGACAGGGTCGAGTGGGCCGATGGCTCGCAGGAGGAGTGGGACCGCCTCACCGAGCAGATGGTGGCGGCCGGGACGTTCGTCCGGCTGAACGAGCAGACCCGCCCGAACTCCTTCCTCGCCCGGTCCAACCCGAGCGACGTGGCGCGCGTCGAGGACCGCACCTTCATCTGCTCGCTGCGCGAGGAGGACGCCGGCCCCACGAACAACTGGGCGGACCCGGTCGACATGCGCGCGACGCTCAAGGAGAAGTTCGCCGGCGCGATGAAGGGTCGCACGATGTACGTCGTGCCCTTCTCGATGGGCCCGCTCGGCTCGCGCATCTCGCAGCTCGGCGTCGAGCTCACCGATTCGCCGTACGTCGTGGTCTCGATGCGGATCATGACCCGCATGGGCAAGGCGGCCCTGGAGCTGATCGGCGAGGACGGCGACTTCGTGCCGGCGCTGCACTCGGTCGGGCACCCGCTCGCCGAGGGCGAGGCCGACGTCGCGTGGCCCTGCAACGACGACAAGTACATCGTCCACTTCCCGGAGAGCCGCGAGATCTGGTCGTACGGCTCCGGCTACGGCGGCAACGCCCTGCTGGGCAAGAAGTGCTTCGCGCTGCGCATCGCCTCGGTCATGGCGCGCGACGAGGGCTGGCTCGCCGAGCACATGCTCATCCTCAAGCTCACGCACCCGAACGGCGACGTGAAGTACATCGCCGCGGCGTTCCCGTCGATGTGCGGCAAGACCAACCTCGCGATGCTCGAGCCGTCGCTGCCCGGCTGGAAGGTCGAGACCGTCGGCGACGACATCTGCTGGATGCGCTACGGCGACGACGGCCGCCTGTACGCGATCAACCCGGAGGCCGGCTTCTTCGGCGTCGCGCCCGGCACCGGCATGGACACCAACGCCAACGCCATCCGCACGCTGTACGCGAACTGCATCTACACCAACGTCGCCCTCACCGACGACGGCGACGTGTGGTGGGAGGGCCTCGGCCCGGCGCCGGAGCACGCCCTCGACTGGCACGGCAACGACTGGACGCCGGCGTCCGACAGCCCCGCCGCGCACCCCAACGCCCGGTTCACCGCGCCCGCGGGGCAGTGCCCCTCGATCGCGCCGAACTGGGAGGACCCGGCCGGCGTCCCGATCTCCGCGATCCTGTTCGGCGGCCGCCGCGCCACCAACGTCCCGCTGGTGAACGAGGCGCTCTCCTGGGAGCACGGTGTGTTCATGGGCGCGTCCATCGCGTCGGAGAAGACCGCCGCGGCCGAGGGCACCGTCGGCGAGCTGCGTCGCGACCCGTTCGCGATGCTGCCGTTCTGCGGCTACAACATGGCCGACTACTGGGGCCACTGGCTCAAGGTCGGCACGGCCACCGACACCGAGAAGCTGCCGCGCATCTACTCGGTGAACTGGTTCCGCAAGGACGCCGACGGCGCGTTCATGTGGCCCGGCTACGGCGAGAACAGCCGCGTGCTCGCGTGGATCGTCGACCGCCTCGAGGGCCTCGCCGACGCCGACGAGACGCCCATCGGACGGCTGCCCAAGCCCGGCGAGATCGACATCACCGGTCTCGACGTCACGCCCGAGACGATGACCGAGCTGTTCCGCATCGACAACGCCTCGTGGCTCGCCGAGGCCGAGCTCACCGGCGAGTACTTCCAGAAGTTCGGCGACAAGGTTCCCGCGGAGATCCTCGCCCAGCTCGACGCGCTCAAGGCCCGCTTGCAGGCCTGACCCTGAAGTTCCCCGAACATGATCATGTTTGGGGAACGAACCGTGCACGACCTCGCGAGGCTCCGCACCCTTCCGGTGCGGGGCCTCGCGTCGTAGCGTGACGTGATGGCGACCTGGGACGACGTCGAGCGCATCGCCCTCTCGCTCCCGCTCGTGGAGGAGCGCACGGGCGGCGGCTTCGACGGCTGGCGCACCTGGAAGATCACCGGCGACAAAGGGCGCGGAGTCGTGTGGGAGCGGCCGATGCGGTCCTCGGACCTTCGCGACCTCGGCGACTCCGCGCCGACCGGCGAGAGCATCGCCGTACGCACGCCCTCGTTCGAGACCAAGGCGGCGCGCCTCGCCGAGATAGCGGCGTGCTTCGACATCCCGCACTTCGCGAAGTACACCGGTCTGCTGGTGCTGCTCGACGACGTCGACGTCGACGACCTGCGCGAGCTCATCGAGGACTCCTGGGAGAGCGTCGCCCCCAAGCGGGCGGTGAAGGAGTGGCGGGCGCGATGACGGCCTTCCGGCTCTCGGCCGCGGTCCTGGGGACACCGGACCCCCGTGGTCTGGCCGGCTTCTACCGCGAGCTGCTCGGGTGGGAGCAGGTCTGGGAGGAACCGGAGTGGGTGATGCTGCGGCCGCCGGGCGGCGGCTCGGGACTGTCCTTCCAGCTCGAGGCCGAGCACGTCGCGCCGCAGTGGCCATCGGGGACGGGCGACCAGCAGATGCAGGTGCACCTCGACATCGCGGTCGACGACCTCGTGGCCGGGGTCGCCCGCGCGGAGGCGCTCGGTGCCGTGCAGGCGCCTGCCCAGCCGCAGGACGACGTCCGCGTGATGCTCGACCCCGCCGGCCACCCGTTCTGCCTGTTCGAGCCGCACGCCCCCTGAACACGGCAGCAGTGAGCAGGCGCTCCGGCGGCGCATGGCACCTGGCGTGGCTGCTCGCACGACGAGCGCAGCGACGGCGAGTCGTCCACCTTCGAGCGACGTCGCGTGACGCATGCCCTCGCGGGAGGAGCGCAGCAACGCGAGAGTGGGCGCCCTCGGGCGTCGTCGCAGGGCGCGTCCCCGTCGGTAAACGGCGCGGCGACGGTGGGTGGCCGTCCGTCGTCGTCTGACGCCTCCGTCGCCGGAAGGGCGCAGCAACGCGAGGGTGGGCACCCTCGAGCGTCGTCCCGTGGCGCGTCCCCGTCAGTAAACGGCGCGGCGACGATGGGTGGGCCCTCCCGGCGTCGTCGTCTGGCGCCTCCCCGAAGGAAGGGCGCAGCAACGCGAGGGTGGGCACCCTCGAGCGTCGTCGCGTGGCGCATGTCCTCGCAGGAAGGGCGCAGCGACGGCGAGTGGGTCCTCCCGGCGTCGTCGCATGCCCCCTCCCCGCGTGGGAACCGTGCGGCAACGGGCACAGGCGGCCCCTGAACGGATGCCGTGCTTCGCCGGTGGTGTACGAGCACTGAGGGTCATAGGTCGATCGCTGAAAGTGCCTCTGCTGCAAGCGAAATCAGCCATCTCGGTGTTGACTCGAATAGGACTGGTGTGCGAGACTGGGTCCATGCCCGGCACCCCCGACCCCGACGAGCGCCCCGAGAACGCGCCTGTCGTCGAGGACGGGTGGGACCTCGACCAGGAGTGGCTGGACCAGGCCGCGGCCGAGTCTGCGGCTGCGGAGTTCGCGGCCCGGTTCGCGTCCCAGCCGTGGGAGGAGCCGGAGGTTCCGCTGTTCTTCGACGACGACCGGTTCGCCGACGAGGACCTGCTGGCGATGCGGGGTCCGGTGTCGGGGTTCGACCTGGTGCTGCTGACCTCGATCGACCCGACCACGCTCAGCGTCGAGGGCAAGCTCGCCTACGCCCGCCGGGTCGAGGCGGTCAAGGCTCTCTCGGCCGCGCTGGACGCGAGGTCGATGGTCGCGATGGCCGGGGTCGACGGGTCGGACTCGATGACCGACCGGCACGCCACCATGGAGGTCGCCCTGGTCCGCCGGGTCGGGGAGGGTGCGGCGGCGTCGGCGATCGCGACCGCCCGCGCCCTGCACGGCGAGTTCCCGGCCTTCCGTGCCGCACTCGAGGCGGGCGAGGTCAGCGAGTGGCACTGCCGGGTGCTGGTGTCCGAGACCGTGCACGTCACCGACCCCGACACGCTCACCGCCCTGCAGGACCGGCTGCTCCCGAAGGCGAAGCGGAAGACCCCGACGGAGTTTCGCCGCGACGTCCGCACCGCGGTCGCTGACCTCGACGCGCAGCGGGAAGCCGACCGGGTGGCCCGTGCCCGCGCGAACCGGTACGTGTCGTGCCGGCAGCTGCCCGACGGTCTCGGCTACCTGGGGATCGTGTCGGACTGGCCCACGATCTCGGCGATGCACCAGGTCGTCGACGCCCGCGGCCGCGCGCTGCAGACCGCCCGCGGCGGGGCGAAGGCCGTCAAGGACGGCGACAACGACGCCCTGGCCGACGCCTGCCGGGCCGACGCGTTCGCCGCGACCGTCCTGGGCACCGTGGGCGAGGACGGGTCGCTGGTGTTCGATCCGGCCGACATCCCCGTCTCCCTGACCCTGGTGATGGACCTCGACACGCTGCGCGGCGAGGCCGACCGGCACGCCCTCCTCGACGGCGAACCGGTCCCCGCCGGCATCGCCCGCGACTACGCCGGCGTCGCCACGACGTGGCGGCGGGCGGTGACCGACCCGGTCACCGGGCACCTGCTCGACTACGGCCGAGACCAGTACCTGCCCGACAAGCTCCGCGAGTACGTCCTCGCCAGGGATCACTGCCGCGAACCGGGCTGCACCACGAGGTCCCTGAAGCGGCTGCAGATGGATCACGCGATCCCGTTCCCCGAGGGCGAGACCTCGGCGGGGAACTGCGGCGGCTGCTGCAACCGCCACCACCCCCTCAAGACCGCCGGCTACCTCGACATCTACGACTCGAACACCGACGGCTCCGCCACCTTGCTCACCGCCTGGGGCCAGCAGATCACCATCCCGCCGAGACCGTTCTTGCACGACCCCGCCGACCACCACGGCGGAGGGGCATCACCCCCGGACACGGCCGTGAACGACGAGTCACCGCCGGGGCCGGACCAGCCCGACGACCCACCCTTCTAGCCGGGTGGCATCCCCGCGCGCCCCGAGAGACAGACCGCGCACGAACGGGCACTATCGCTCGCGTGAAGGACCTCGAGCCGTGGATCTGCACAGTGGGCGGAACCATGCCGACTGGGTTCGACCGAGGTTCGCTGGCAAGGAGCGATGAGGCGTTGTCGCGAGCGGTCGGCTGGATCCGACGAAACGTCGATGGGGTCGGCTGGCTTTCCGATTCACCCGCCCGCCAGATCGCGCTCTTCGTCGAGCTCACTCGCGACGGTCGGCGACTGGACGGGCGCGACACCAACGCGCGAGTTCTGCCCGAACGTCACGTGGCGTCACAGCGGGTCGACCGATCAGGCACCGTAGCGGTGTGGTCCACGATCTCGACCGAGCGACTACTCGCCCTTCCTAGCGCCGCGGACGGCGAGGCGTTCTGGGCCGAGTGGATTCGTACAGTGTTGTCCGAGGTAGGGCGGCGAAGGGGGCTCGGCACGATCGACAAGCATTGGTCACCGCCGACGCCTGCCTCCTCAGTGCCTGATGCCGTTCGCTCGGGGTGCCTGCTGGACGACGCCAGCGAACGCTGGGTGGGCTGGTCCGCGCTCCGGGGCTGACGGCTCAGCGGTCGCGGCCATCGTCGAGGGCGTCCTCGATGACGGGGCCGACGACGGGCAGCTCTCCGGCGCGGCGCCGGGCCTCGCGCACGTGCGCGGGGTGCACCTGCTTCGGCCAGCGGGTGAGCTTCGCCAGGGTGAGCCCGACGTAGATCAGGGTGTTGAGAGACACGAAGGCGACGAGCGTGGCGTACCACGGCGAGCTCAGCACGCTCGAGGGCAGCAGGATCCCGGCCAGCAGGTTCACGACGTCACCTCCCGTCGCACGTGGCCCCAGCCCTGGCGGCGCCGTCGCAGGATGTCGACGAGCGCCTTCACGAAGACCGCCTGCAGGAACAGGTCGTAGAGCAGCTCGGGCAGGATCAGCACCGCGAGCAGTCGGGAGCCCCAGCCCTCGCGCCACACGGTGACGACGCGCTCGACGGCGAAGACCAGGCCGACGGCCACCCAGAACGGGAACCACACCCAGTGGTCCATCGCGAGCAGTGTGATGGTCATGAGGAGGAAGTAGGAGACGAGTGCGACCGTGCCGTAGGCGATGCCGACCTGCTGGCCCCAGTAGCGCATCGTCCCGGTGGTGAAGCCGTACGCACCGATGTTCTCCAGCGCCCCGCGCTGCCAGCGAAGCCGTTGCCGCCAGAGGTGCCGCCAGTCGGGCATGAGCTCGGTCTCGACCCGGCAGTCGACGGGCGAGATCATCGTGGCGCCCAACGACTTCAGGGCGATGGTGAGCTCGTTGTCCTCGGTGAGAGCGGCGGTGTCGTAGACCTGCTCGGGCTCGCCCGGGATGAACCGTCCTCGGGCCGCCGCGGCCATGGCGAGGGCCGACGCGCGGAAGACCGAGGCGGTGCCCGTGAGCACGAACACGCGACCGCGGCGGCGCGAGATCTCCTGCGAGTAGCGCCGGTACTCGTTGCGCTGGAACACGCCGACGAGTCCGTGCCCCTGCTCGCCGAAGAACACGCCGCCCACCGCCTCGAGGTCGGGGTCGTCGTCGAGCAGGTCGGCGGCCGTCTCGAGGTACAGCGGTCCGAGCGCGGTGTCGGCGTCCATCACCATGACGGCGTCGTCGGGGCCCATGCGGGGCAGCAGCGACGCCAGGGCCTGGTTGAGCGCGCCGCCCTTCTTGTGCGTGTTGCCGACCGTCTCGACGACCTCGTGCCCGAAGCGGCGCGCGATGTCGGCGGTGTCGTCGGTGCAGTTGTCCGCCACCACGACGACCCGGTCGGGGCGGCGGGTCTGCTCCGCCAGGGCGGCGAGGGTGATCGGGAGCGAGGCGGCCTCGTCGTGGGCGGGTACGAGGATGGTGATGCGCACCGGGTGACGGCCGCGCTGCGACGGGCGCGTCCAGTGCGGCAGCGACGCCTGCAGGGCCTGCCGCTCGGGGTTGCGGAAAGTACGCATCAGCGCCGCGCCCTCGAACGCCAGGGCGCCCGCAGCGACGAACACCATCGCGAAGAGCGCCGCGAGGATGAGGTCCCACGCCGGTCGCACGAACTGCACGAGCGTGTCCCAGGACCCGATGGTGATCTCGACGGGGACCGACGGATCGTCGCTGCCGAGGGTGAAGCTGGCGATCGCCGCGATGAGCGAGACGAGCGCGACGACTCCGCCGACCACGAGCAGCACGACGCCGCGGCCGAGCTGGACCATGCGCGCGCCGTCGCGCCGGTCGACCTGCCCGGAGTCCGGGGGTTCGACGTCTCGCGCCACGCGGCCGTCCACCTCTCTACCCTCCTGCGCCCAGGCTCTCCCTCGGCCGTCCCGACCGCGAGCGGAGGGGGTGCACGCTCACGAGCGCGGTGCCGCACGGCCGCCGTTCGAGCGGTCTCGTCCGGTGCATCGGCGTGCCCGGACCCGCGCTTGACCGCCGACGTCAGTCCAGGTCGTCGAGCTGGTCCAGCACCTCTGCGTAGCGCGGCAGCTGATCGACGACGTCGTCCCGGTCGCGGTGCGGTTCGTCGAAGGCGAGGAGCCGGAAGACGAGCGCCCGGGTGAGCAGCGATCGCCAGGCGCGCGTCGGCAGGCCGACCGGTTGACCCAGGGCGAGCAGCGCAGAGTCGCTTCGCCACCAGAGCAGCGCGTCGATGACGACGATGGCGTCGGCGTATGCCGCGGGTCGCCAGTACGGCGACACGTCGATCACCGCCGGCGGCAGGCCCTCGGCGAGCAGGACGTTGCCCGACAGGTCGCCGTGCACCAGCTGCAGCGGCAGTCCCTCGTCGACGGCGAGCAGGCGCGCGGCGTCGAGCAGCCGGCGCGAGCCGGCACCCGGGTGCGGTGCCTCGATCTCCCCCCACGCGGCGCGGTCCGCGACCGCCCAGCGGTGGGTGCGCAGGGCGAGGTGCGGCGGCTCGGGCTCGGCGGCGATCGCGGCGTGGAAGGCACGGCCTGCTGTGAGGACCGGCCGCCAGGCCTCGGCCGAGGAATCGCCGTCGTCGACGGGAGTGCCCGCCACGAAGCGGGTCGCCGTCCAGCCGTCGACGACGAGGCGCCCGTCGATCGCGGGGACCGGCCTGGGCAGACGGACCGAGGCCTCGGCGGGGAACCGGTCGCAGAGCCCGGCGAACCACCCGACCTCGACGTCGTCGGCGTACGGCTTGAGCACGACGTCGCCCACGCGCAGGCTGGTGCCCTGCCCGCCCTCGAGCGGTAGGGCACCGCTCGGCAGGCCCCAGGCGTCGAGCACCGGCTGCGGGGGGCGCATCAGTCGATCAGCTTCCGGCGCAGGCCCCGCACGGCCAGCACCGCCATCACGGCCGCGAACACGACGAGGACCGCGACGTCGCCGAGAGCCGACCACTGCCACCCGAAGACGGCGTCGCGCACGAGGTTCACGCAGTGGTAGAGCGGGTTGATCTCGGCGAGGGTCTGCACCCACTGCGGGAAGCCGGTGATGGGGAAGTAGATGCCCGACACCAGCAGCAGCGGGGTGACCAGTGCGCTCTGCACGTAGGTGAACGAGTCGATGCTCGGGACCAGTGCCGAGAACCACATGCCCATGAGCGCGAAGCCGAAGCCGGTGAGCATGCCGATGAACGGGACCGCGAGCATGCCCCACGACGGCGGGAGGCCGAACGCCATCGCGATGAGCAGCGGTGCGCAGCCGAAGACGCCCGAGCGCAGCGCGATCCAGGTGGCCTCGGCGAGGAAGAGCTCGTGCACGTCGACCGGAGTGGCGAGGATGCCGTCGTAGGTGCGCTGGTAGAGCCGCTTGACGTAGGTGTCGTACATGCCGGAGAAGACCGACGAGAACAGCACCGACAGCGCGACCATGCCGGTGCCGATGAACTGGATGTAGGGCAGGCCGGCCACGGTGGAGACCAGCGCGCCGAAGCCGAAGCCGAAGGCGAGCAGGTTGATCGTGGGCTCGACGACGGCGCCGAAGGCCGACGACCGCCAGAAGCGCCTGAAGATCGTGGCCTCACGTGTCAGGACGCCCGCGAAAGCGCTGCCCTCCACCGCGCGCACCCGGTCCGTTCCGGTCATGGTGATGGCGGCCATCAGTCCTCCAGCCTCTCGCCGGTGAGCAGCACGAACACGTCCTCGAGGTTCGCAGGCCGGCGTACGCCGTCGGGCAGGGTGTCGAGCAGCGCGGCCGGGAGCGCCTCGGCGCGCAGCACCGAGACGGACGGACCGGTCCGTCGGGTACGGAAGCCGTGAGCGGCGACGAGCTCTTCGACCTGCTCGAGGCGGTCCGGCGGTCCGTAGACCTCGAGAGCCTCGACCCCGGCGTGCTCGGCGACGAGGGCCGACGGCGTACCGCGGGCGATCACCCTGCCGTGCGACACGACTGCGACGTCGTCGCAGAGCCGCTCGGCCTCCTCGATGTAGTGCGTCGACATGAGGATCGTGACGCCCTCGCTGCGCAGCCGGTCGATGAGCGTCCAGATGTCGCCGCGCACCTGCGGGTCGAGGCCGACGGTCGGCTCGTCGAGCAGCACCAGCTGGGGGTCGTGGACCAGTGCTCGGGCGATGAGCAGCCGCCGCTTCATCCCGCCCGACAGCGTGACCGCGCGGCTGCCCGCGCGTTCGGTGAGCTGCGCCGCGGCGAGGGCGCGATCGACCGCGGCGTCGCGCGAGCGCCGCGGCACGCGCAGCAGCGTCGCCCAGAGCTCGACGTTCTGCCGCACCGTGAGGTCGTCGTCGAGGTTCTCCCGCTGGGGCACCACGCCCATCCGCGCGCGCGCCTGCTTGGAGTGCCGCGGCACCTCGAACCCGAGCACCTCGAGGGAGCCGGCGGTGGGGATGGCCTGACCGGTGAGCATCCGCATCGTCGTCGACTTGCCGGCGCCGTTGGGGCCGAGCAGCCCCATGCAGATCCCGGCGGGGACGACGAGGTCGAGCCCGTCGACGGCCCGGACCTCCTCGAAGTCCTTCACCACCCCGCGCAGGACCAGGGCATCGGGCGGGGGAGTCGTCACGTCCCCCACGCTAGACGGGGCCGCCACCGGGATAGCCTCGACCCGTGACCGAGTCCCGTCCCGACCCGATCGCCGACGCGCTGCGCCTGCGTGCGAGCGA
>JAKOVT010000194.1 GCA_029781935.1 Actinomycetes bacterium
GCGCTCCTCGCCGGGGCCGATCGCGACGCCGTCGCCGCGCCGGTAGTCGATGTAGGGGATGCCGATCGCCGCGTCGTCGTCGTCGCCCCACGGCAGGACCCGCAGCACGGCGCGCCGCAGCCGGTCGAGCGGGCCGGGGATGGGCAGGCCGACGCCGATGACGTACTCGCCCGGGAGGTAGGCGCCCGAGTGCGACCCGGCTCCGGCGTAGACCACGGGGTGCGTGCCGTGCACGAAGGCGATGTCGGGGTCGTCCCATCGGCGGCGCAGGTCGTCGCCCACCTCGTCGTGCGAGGAGAAGGCGACCCACGCGGGAGTCGGCTCGGTCCCGGCACCGCGGTCGACCAGGAAGATCGTGACCTGCTCCCAGTCGGCCTCGTGGTCGTTGACGCCGCCGAAGGTCGAGCGCCAGTCGTTCATCGCGTAGAGGTACCAGTACTGCAGCACGACGTAGCCGGCGTCGCGGGTGACATGGCCGTGGTAGGCGTACGACGACTGCGCCCCCACCTGCCGGTGGGCGGCGGCGGCATAGCCGCCGGGCACCCGTCCGCGCAGGAGCAGGGTGAGCCGCATCGTCGTGTCGATGAGGCGCGACAGGAGCCCGACGGAGGCGAACCGGCTGCTCGCGTGGAAGCGCGGGCGTTCGGGGTCGTTGCGCCAGGCCCGGAAGTCCTTGCGCGACAGCGGCTCTGCGACGTACTGCAAGTACATCGAGTCCTGGTCGTGCTCGCGACCGAGCTCGGCGAGGCGTTCCACGGTCAGCGTTCCCGGCTCGGCGAGGATCTCGCCGTCCTTCTTGTCGCGGCGGCTCAGGTGCAGCGCCGCGTGGGCGAGGTACTCCTCGGCGCGCATCGGCAGGAACAGCTCGCCCTGCGTGTAGCGGATGACGGGCTCGTAGCGGCGCAGCAGCTCGAGGTCGGACTCGCTCATCGTCGCGCGCCGCTCCTCGAAGCCTCCGGGCCACCGCCAGTCGTGACCGCGCTCCCGAGGATACGGAGGACGCGCGCGCGGCACCTCCGGAACCGCGTTAACGGAGGTTACGCGGACCGCGGGTTCAGGCCGTGCGGCGCAGGGCGAGGGCGAGCGCGAGGACGGCGTCGTCGTCGCCCTCGTCGAGCAGCTCCCGCGGGGTGCGGTCACCGAGCTGGTGGCGCGGGCGCTCGAGCCAGGCGCGCACACCGGCGTCGTCGAGCACCGGCAGCAGGAGCTCCACGACGCGTCGGGTCGACTCGCTGCTCATCGTGGCCTCCTCTCCTGCCTTCGCTACCCAGGTCGGGCCGCGTTACCCCTGGGGATGTCGTCCGCTGGCACGACGTCGCTGCCGTGGGGCACCGGCAGGAAGGACGGACCAGGACGCGGCGTGGTTCCCGGCCGGTCGTCCCGGGTAGCGGACCCAGCTGCGGGAGCGGCTGCACGCCGCCAGTCGCGTTCGACAGACTGCCGTCATGAGCCTGCTGCGGGGGTCGTCCGCCCCCGAGCCGCGCACCCTGGTCGACGTGCTGCGGGAGACCGTCGACGAGCACCCCGACGAGCCGGCGCTCGACAACGGCGCGCAGGTGCTGACCTACTCCGAGTTCCTCGAGGCGGCGGAGGACGTCGCCGCCGAGCTGCACGCGCACGGAGTCGGGCCGGGGGACAAGGTCGGGATCCGCATCCGGTCCGGGACCGTCGACCTGTACGTCGCCATCGCGGGGACGCTGCTCGCGGGGGCGGCGTACGTCCCCGTGGACGCCGACGATCCCGACGAGCGCGCGCGCACGGTGTTCCGCGAGGCGGAGGTGTCGGCCGTCCTGGCCGACGACCTCGAGCTGACGGTCCGACGCCCGAAGCCAGCCGTGCCCGCGGGCACCACCGCCGCGCTCACCGACGACGCCTGGGTGATCTTCACCTCCGGCTCGACGGGCGCACCGAAGGGCGTCGCCGTCTCACACCGCAGTGCCGCCGCCTTCGTCGACGCCGAGGCGCGGATGTTCCTCCAGGAGGATCCGCTCGGCCCCGGCGACCGGGTGATGGCCGGGCTGTCCGTCGCGTTCGACGCGTCGTGCGAGGAGATGTGGCTGGCCTGGCGGTACGGCGCGTGCCTCGTGCCCGCGCCGCGGTCGCTGGTGCGCAGCGGCATGGAGCTCGGCCCCTGGCTGGTCGCCAACGACCTCACCGTCGTCTCGACCGTCCCCACCCTGGTGGCCCTGTGGCCGCCGGACGCGCTGGCCTCCGTGCGGCTGCTCATCCTCGGCGGCGAGGCGTGCCCGCCCGAGCTGGCGGCTCGCCTCGTCGAGGGCGGTCGTGAGGTCTGGAACACCTACGGGCCGACCGAGGCGACCGTCGTGGCCTGCGGCGCGCGGCTGACGGGCGTGCCCCCCGTGCGGATCGGTCTCCCGCTCGACGGCTGGGACCTGGCCGTCGTCGACGGGGAGGGTCGTCAGGTCGAGCCGGGCGGCGAGGGGGAGCTGATCATCGGCGGCGTCGGTCTCGCGCGGTACCTCGATCCGGCCAAGGACGCGGAGAAGTACGCGCCGATGCCCAGCCTCGGGTGGCAACGCGCCTATCGCAGCGGCGACCTCGTCCGCTACGAGGAGGAAGGGCTGCTCTTCCTCGGGCGGGCCGACGACCAGGTGAAGGTGGGCGGCCGACGCATCGAGCTCGGTGAGATCGACAGCGCCCTGCTGGCGCTGCCCGGCGTCACGGGGGCGGCTGCGGCGGTCCGGCGCAGCGGGTCGGGCAACGCGCTGCTCGTCGGCTACGTCGCGACCACCGACGACTTCGAGCCCGTCGCCGCCGTGGCGACGTTGCGGGCGACCCTGCCCGCCGCGCTGGTGCCCCGTCTCGCGCGGGTCGACACGCTGCCGACGCGCACCTCCGGGAAGATCGACCGCGACGCGCTGCCCTGGCCGCTCGAGACCGTCGACGCCGGTGAGTCGGTGCGCCTGCAGGGGACCGCCGGTGCTCTGCAGGACCTCTGGGCCGACATCCTGGGCGCCACCGTCGGCAGCGCCGACGACGACTTCTTCGACCTCGGTGGTGGGAGCCTCGCCGCGGCGCAGCTGGTGTCGCGGTTGCGCGAGCACTACCCCGAGGTCGCCGTCGCCGACGTCTACGACCATCCGCGGATCGGTGACCTCGCCACCGCGCTCGAGGCGCTCGCGACGCCTGCGGCGTACACGGATCGCACGGTGCACCCCGTGCCTCGGTCGTCGCAGGTGGTCCAGGTCCTGCTCACCGTGCCGCTGCGCACCATCACGGGTCTGCGCTGGCTCACCTGGGTGGCGCTCGGGTGCACCGTGGCGGCGCAGTGGTTCTCGGTGCCGTGGGTGCCGTCCGCGCCGTGGACGGTCGTCGTCCTGGCGTGGCTCCTCCTCGTCGCGGCCCCCGGCCGGATGCTGCTCACCGCTCTCGGTGCGCGCCTCGTCCTGGCCGGCGTAGGACCGGGCTCGTATCCGCGCGGCGGTGCCGTGCATGTCCGCGTCTGGGCGGCCGAGCGGCTCGCCGAGGAGCTCGGCGCCGCCAACCTCGCGGGAGCTCCCCTCATGCGGGTCTACGCGCGGTTGCTCGGAGCGCACGTCGGGCGCGACGTCGACCTCCACTCCATCCCGCCCGTCACCGGTCATCTCGTGCTCGGCGACGGGTGCTCCGTGGAGCCCGAGGTCGACCTGACCGGGCACTGGGTCGACGGCGACGTGCTCGTCGTCGGCACCCTCGAGATCGGTCCGGACGCGCGCATCGGCGCACGCAGCATGCTGTGCCCGGGAGCCGTCGTCGGTGCCAGGGCCGAGATCGCCCCGGGCTCGGCCGTGTTCGGGGAGGTGCCCGCCGGGCAGGCGTGGGCCGGCGCACCCGCGCAACGACGCACGAAGGCGCGGGGTCCCTGGGACGAGCGGCCGCACAACCGACCGGTGTGGGTCCTGGCCTACGCCGCGATCGCGGTGGCCATCGCGTCGCTGCCCGGCGTCGCCGTCCTGGTGGTGCTCGGCCTCGCAGTGCCGTCGCTGCGCGCCGCAGGCTCGGTGAGCGGGGCTGCGCTCACCGCGCTGGCCTGGGTGCCGGTCGGCACCGTCGTCGGCCTTCTCGTGCTCGCGCTCCTCGTCGGGCTGCTGGTGCGGCTCCTCTCCCTCGGACTGACACCGGGCGCGCACCCCGTGCACGGCCGGCAGGCCTGGCAGGCGTGGGCGACCCTCAGGGTGCTCGACGAGGCGCGGACCTGGCTGTTCCCGTTGTACTCGAGCTCGTTGACGCCGACGTGGCTGCGAGCTCTCGGAGCGAGCATCGGGCCCCAGGTCGAGGCCTCGACCGTGCTGCTGATCCCCAAGCTCACCACCGTGCGCGAGGGCGCCTTCCTCGCCGACGACACGTTGCTCGGCAGCTACGAGCTCGGCGGGGGATGGCTGCGCGTCGAGCACGTCGAGATCGGCAAGCACGCGTTCGTCGGCAACTCGGGCATGGCGGCGCCGGGCCGCAAGGTGCCCAAGCGCGGGCTGGTGGCGGTCCTGTCCGCAGCGCCGCGGCGCACCAAGGCCAAGGCCGGGACCTCGTGGCTCGGCAGCCCTCCCACCAGGCTGCGCCGGGTCGAGCAGAAGGCGGACCGCAGCCGGACCTACGACCCTCCACCGCGCCTCGTCGTCGCGCGGGCTCTCGTCGAGCTGTGCCGGCTGGTGCCGGTGATGGTCGGGGTCTGCATCGGGCTCGGCGTCGTCGTCGCCCTGGTGCAGCTCGCGTCCGGGCGCGGATGGTGGCTCGCGATGCTGCTGTCGGGCCTGACGGTCATCGTGGCCGCGACGGTCGCCGCCGTCGTCACCACCGGGGCCAAGTGGCTGCTGGTCGGGCGGTTGCGCGCGGGCGACCATCCGCTCTGGAGCTCCTTCGTCTGGCGCAACGAGCTCGCCGACACCTTCGTCGAAGCGGTGGCGGCACCGTGGTTCGCGCGACCCGCGACAGGCACCCCGGTGCTGAACCTGTGGCTGCGCTCGCTGGGTGCGAGGATCGGCCGAGGGGTCTGGTGCGAGACGTACTGGCTCCCCGAGGCCGACCTGATCCACCTCCACGCGGGAGCCACCGTCAACCAGGGCTGCGTCGTCCAGACCCACCTGTTCCACGACCGGGTGCTGAGCATGGACACCGTCACGCTCCGCACCGGATCGACGCTCGGGCCCAACAGCGTGATCCTGCCCGCGGCCACGCTCGGCCGGCATGCGACTGTGGGCCCGGTGTCGCTGGTGATGCGCGGGGAGTCCGTGCCGGACAAGACGAGGTGGATCGGCAACCCCATCGGCCCGTGGCCGCTCGCGGAGGCATCGACCGACGGCGAGGCCGACCCCGACGACCGAGAGGAACCTGAGGCGTGAGGGACGGCGTGACGGGCGACCCGTACTTCCCGGACCGCGGTGACCGCCGCTACTCGGTCTCGCACTACGACCTCGTCCTGTCCTACGACGTCCACTCGAACCAGTTGCGCGGCAAGGCGTCCCTGATGGTCGAGGCCCGCACCGAGCTCCGCGATCTGCGGCTGGACCTCGTCGGCTTCCGGGTCTCCAAGGTCACCGTCGACGGCGATGCCGTGCGGTTCTCGGTGACCTCGCAGCACCTGGTGGTGCGGCCGCGCACCAGGATCGCCGCCGGCGGATCCGTGCGGGTCGTGGTGACCTACGCCGGGAAGCCGCTCCCGGTCCCGGACGGCGACGACGCGTGCGGCTGGGAGGAGCTCGACGACGGCGTGCTGGTCGCCGGGCAGACCAACGGCGCGCCGTCGTGGTTCCCGTGCAACGACCGGCCCGACGACAAGGCGACCTACCGGTTCGAGCTCGTCGTCGCGAACGCCTACCACGTGGTCGCGAACGGCGTGTGCACCAGCCGATGGCGCTCGGCCGGCGCGACGACGTGGGTCTACGAGCAGCGCGAGCCGATGCCGACCTACCTCGCCACGGTCCAGATCGGCCGCTACGTCGTGCTGCCGGTCGACGGCGCGTCGGTCCCGATGTCGGCCGTCCTGCCGAAGGCCCTGCTGGGCCGCTACGGCTCGGCGTTCGGCAGGCAGCCCGAGATGCTCGATTTCTACGCGCGGCTGTTCGGCCCGTACCCGTTCGCGGCGTACACGGTGGTGATCACGGAGGACGAGCTCGAGATCCCCTTGGAGGCGCAGGGGATGTCGACGTTCGGCTCGAACTTCCTGACGTCGGACTGGGAGCACGTGCGGCTGGTCGCGCACGAGCTCTCCCACCAGTGGTTCGGCAACGCCGTCACCGCAGCGTCGTGGAGCGACATCTGGCTGCACGAGGGCTTCGCCTGCTACTGCGAGTGGTTGTGGTCGGAGGAGTCGGGCGGGCGCTCCGCCGACGCGCACGCACGCAGCCACTGGACGAAGCTCGCGGCCAAGAAGCAGGACCTGCTGCTCGGCGACCCCGGACCCGACCTCATGTTCGACGACCGCGTCTACAAGCGTGGGGCGCTGCTGCTGCACGCGCTGCGGCTGACGATCGGCGACGAGCGCTTCTTCGGCCTCCTGCGCACGTGGATCGACAGGAACTGCTTCGGCTCCGTGACCACGGCGATGTTCGAGGCGCTCGCGGCCGAGATCCACGGGCAGCGGCTCGACGGCCTGTTCGACGCGTGGTTGCGCGAGACCCGCCTGCCCGAGCTCCCGGCGTCCGTCGCGGAGCCCTCGAGCTAGTCGAGGCCCCGGACCTCCACCGCGACGACGTCGTGGCCGGTCAGGACGACGACGCTGACGACGTGTCGCGGGACGTCGACGTCGAGCACCCGCGCGTGCGGCGGCCGCGGCTGGTCGGACTCCCACCGGACCACGCCCGTCTCGTCGAGCCGGACGTGGCGCGGGTCCAGGACCAGACCGGTCCCGAGCGCCTTGACGAGCGCCTCCGTGCGCACCCAGGTGCGGGTCGGGTCGGTGCCCGGCAGGTGCGCAGCGACCGTGGGGAACCCCGGGAAGTCCGCGGCACCAGGGGGCTCCACGTCGACGCCGATCGGTCCCAGGTCGGTGACGGCGACCACGGACATCGCACCGGCTCGAGCCAGGCTGACGGCCGCCGGCTCGCGCAGCGACGCGGTGGGAAGGACCAGCGGCCGGCCGTGCTCGTCGCTGCCGCAGCGCCCGCAGGCGTGGCCGAGGACGACCCGATCCCGCGAGACCCCGTGGAACCGCGCGACCTCGGAGCGCAGCAGGTCGTGCGCCGCGACCTCGGCGTAGGCGACGAGGACGCGGCCGCTCATGCGTGGACGCTATCCCGTGCTGCGGTCGGGCGATCTCACTCGCGGACGAGGGCCTGGGCGCGGGCGAGCCGCACGGCGTCCTCGAGGGCACGCACGTCGTAGGCGCCGTGGTGGCGCGAGCCGTTGATGAAGAACGTGGGCGTCCCGCGGACGCCGCTGAGGTCGGCGCTCTCGACGTCGTCGGCCACGCGCGGCTCGTGCTCGTGCTTGCGCAGGTCGTGCACGAGGCGGTCGACGTCGAGTCCGAGGCTGGTCGCATGCCGGACGAGGTCCTCCGGGCGCAGCTCGTCCTGGTGCTCGAGCAGCAGGTCGTGCATCTCCCAGAAGGCGCCCTGCGCAGCGGCCGCCTCCGCGGCCTCGGCGGCCAGCTGCGCCTGCGGGTGCACGTCGCGCAGCGGCAGGTGGCGCCACACGTAGCGGACATCACCGAAGTCGCTGAGCAGCTCGCGCACCGCAGCTTCGGCCAGACCGCAGTAGGGGCACTGGAAGTCGCCGTACTCCACCACGGTCACCGGGGCGTCGGCAGGGCCGCGGACGTGGTCGCGCGCCGCATCGACCGGCTCGGCGAGGTCGACGAGCGACTCCGCCTCGCCGAGGAGCGCGCGCACGCGACGCCGCGTGGGCAGCCTCTCGGTGAGCGAGAACGCGATCCACGTGATGGCTGCCGAGAGGACGCCGGCGACGAGGATGCCGAGCTTCGCCTCGTCCAGCGTCTGCCCCTCGAACGCGATCGTCGCGATGAGCAGGCTGAGGGTGAAGCCGATGCCCGAGACCGTCCCGGCACCCAGGACCGCAGCCCATCCGACCGACGGCCGGAGCCGTCCGTGCGAGAGGCGCGTGGTCAGCCAGGCACCTCCCACGATGCCCAGCGGCTTGCCGACGACGAAGGCGACGACGACCCCCCACAGGACCGGCGAGCGCAGGGCAGTCGCGAGGAAGTCGCCTCGGACGACGATGCCGGCGTTGGCCAGGGCGAAGAGCGGCACGATGACGTAGCTCGTCCACGGATGGAACAGCGCCTGGAGCCGCTCGTTCGGCGGCACGGCGGCGCGCACGCCCTGCGCCGCCGATCGGGCGAGCTCGGGCGTCGGCTGCTCGCGGAAGTCGCGGAACAGCCCCGACGCGCGCTCGAGCGTCTCGGTGGCGACGGGCCGGGCGAACACCAGCATGCCGAGCACGAGACCGATGACGACGGGGTCGACGCCGCTCTGCTCGAGCGCGAACCACGCGAGGACGCCGACCAGCAGGTAGAGGGCTCCGCTGTGCACGCGCAGCCGCAGGAGCACGACGACCAGCAGCAGGAGCAGGAGCGCGACGACGAGCGGCCCCAGGACGACCGAGTCCGCGTAGACGGTCGCGATCGCCACCAGCGCGACGAGGTCGTCGGTGATGAGCACGGTGAGGAGGAACGCGCGCAGCCGGTCGGAGAACCGTGGTCCCACCACCGCGAGCACCCCGAGCGCGAACGCCGTGTCGGTCGACAGCGCGACGCCCCAGCCGTGCGCACCGCCGGACGCCGCGGTGATCGCCACGAAGAGCAGCGCCGACACGGCCATCCCGGCCACGCCCGCCACCACCGGCAGGATCACACGACGCCGTTCGCGCAGCTCGCCGATGTCGAACTCGCGCCGCGTCTCGAGGCCGACGACGAAGAAGTAGAACGCCATCAACCCGGAGTTGATCCACTCGGTCGCCGTGAGGACGAGCTCGTGGTCGCCCCACGTCAACCCGATCTCGGTGCCCCAGCACCCGGCGTACGCCGCCGGCGCGACGTTGGCCCACACCAGGGCTACCGCGGCCGCGGCCAGCAGCAGCGCGGCACCCCCGCTCTCGGTGCGCAGGAACTCCCGCAGGGGTGTGGAGCCGTACGTCGACCACCCGGTCGTCGGGGACTCCGACGTCTCCTGGGGCGGCGGATCCGTGCTCGGCGTCGGCGTTGGCGGCGTCTCCGGCCCCGAAGCCTCGGCGCCCCGCTCGTCGATGCCCACGCGGCACGTTCTCACGAGCCCGCCCGGGCGTCGAGCGTCAGCGGCGGCGACGGCGGTCGCCGTGGTGCCGCTTCGCGGAGTCGGTCCGAGCTCGGCCGTGCCCCGCACGCGACCGGATCGCGGCGGGGCACGGGGCTCGGGACGGGGCAGGTGTCCCGTCGCGTCAGCGCAGCTCTCGGGCGACCGCCGGAGCACCGGTGGCGAGCCGGTGGCCGTGGCCTCGGAACGACAGGACCTTCGCGTCGATGCTGCGGACGACCGTCGGGGTCGTGCCCGTGGCGCCGACGTCGGTCCCGTCGTCGTTCCGGGAGCGCCGGCCCACCACGGCGAGCGCCGTCGCCCAGGAGAGCAGGGCGAGGAGCGCGAGGGCGAGCGCCGCCGACAGCACCGCGGCGGGGACGACGAGCCCGACCGCACCGACGAGCAGCAGGGCCGCGGTGACCGACGAGAGGACCCGCCACCAGCGAGGAACGCCCAGGGCCCGACGGCCGGCGGTGGCGACCAGGCAGGCGAGCAGCAGGAGCTTGACGACGTCGAGCCGGTCGACGGTGTCGAGCAGCGAACCGCTCCACGAGGCGTCGTGCGACGCCGCGCCGATCGTGAGGACGAGGGCCGTCGACCACTGCACCACGGACAGCGCCCCGGCTCCCAGGCCCGACACGAGGAGCACTCGCCGCGCCGCGCGGCTCCGTACGACGGTGACGAGCCCGCTGACGATGACCACCAGAGCGACCCCGGCGACGAGATGCACGAGCGTCGCCTGCAGGAGCACGGCACCACCGTGCGCCACCGCCTGGGCCCGCACGCCGACGTCGTCGATCCCGCGGTCGATCGATCCGTTCGCCACGAGCAGGCCGGCGACCCACGCTGCGACGTAGACGACGCCCGCGATGACCGCCCGGCGTGGAAGGACCGTCGACGGCCTCTCGCCTGCCGGCACGGCGGCGGCGGCTCGGGGGGACGAGGACCCTCGGCGGGGCAGGCCGCGCAGGCAGACCAGGCCCCAGGCGAACAGCGCGACATCGTGCCCGACGAGCACGAACCACAGCGCACCGCCGCTCAGCCCTGTCGTGTGCAGGAGCAGATCGCTGAGCGCGTGGAGGAAGGCGAGCGCCCCCACGGCGTCGGTGCGCTGGCGGAGCACGGCGTACCCGAATCCGCCCGCAGCGGACCCGACCGCCTGCGCCGCGGTGACGGCGGGGCTCGCGCCGAACGCGATGTTCGACAGGTGCGCGGCCCCGAACAGGACGGAGCTCACCACCGCGCCCCGCACGGCGCCGAGCGGCAGTGCGGCCCGCAGCACCACGCCGCGGTACCAGAGCTCCTCGAACGCGCCGGTCGCGGCGTACCCGATGACCAGGAGGAGCACGGTGGACGGATCAGGAGACCAGCCCCAGGCGAGCGGGACGAGGGTGATGGCCAGGGGCACGAGCAGCAGCCGCATGCTCCGCCAGGTCGACGGGCCACCGGCAGCGAGCTGTCGCCAGCCGATCCGGCGGGCCACGACGAGCGCCATGGCCAGCAGGACGAGCACGACGGGGAGCCGGCGCAGCAGCGGGTCGGACTCCGGTGCGGCGAGCTCGACGACGAGGGCGCCGGCGACGGTGACGCCCACCGCGAGCGCCGTCCAGGCGGTCGCGGCACGGACAGGTCCGCGGGCGACGACGTCGCGGGCGCGGTCGGTGAACGAGGACATGGAGGCTCCCGAGGTGGAGGGCGGAGGGTCGACGGAGGTGTCAGGCGGTGACGGCGACGGCGGACGACGTCGCCAGCCGGTAGGCGCGCACGGCGAGCACGACGGTGCGGGCGAGGACCATGCCGAGCGCCATGACGACGAAGGCCGCGGTCCAGGCGTCGGCGCCGGTGATGAGGTGGTCGCGCGAGAACAGGCCGACCGTGGTCGAGCCGGGGCCGGTGGCCCACTGCGCGAAGGCGATGCGCGCGCCGATCATCAGCACCCACAGGCCCGCGAACGCGAGCCCGGCGGTGGCGGTGAGGACGCCGTCGCGGTGCTCGAGCCGCGTGACCGCGGCCGCGGCGACGCCGAACGCGACGCCGATCGCACCGAACAGGGCGACGAGACCGAGGTCGTTGCCGGCGGTCGGCAGCGGCACCAGGAAGCCGACCACGGCGGCGGCGACGATGACCAGCGGGAGCACGAAGGTGCCGCGCGACACGGGACGCGTACCGACGTTGCGGGCGAGCGCCCACGCGAGGAGCGAGAGCGAGAGGATCCATTGGGCGGTGCTCATCGGGAGCTCCTTTCTGTCGATGACAGGAGCGTCCCGTCGCGGCAGGCCCCGCCGCGTCGGCGGAGAGCCGGTCGGAGCCGGTGTGCTTGGGCCGATCCGCGGGTCGGCCGGATGACGTAGGAGCGACGGCGCGGTGGCCGTCAGTCCGGGGGATCCTGGACGGGAACGGTGGCCACGACGACCGTCCCGTGGTCGATGTGCGACCTGATGTCGAGCCGGCCGCCGAGCGCTTCCGCGCGCTCGCGCATCGTGCCGAGCCCGAGGTGCCCGGGTCGGTCGAGACCGGTATCGAAACCGATGCCGTCGTCGGACACCGTGAGCTCGACCTGGTTCCCCCGCTGCGCGACCACGAGCGAGACGCGGGTGGGGTGACCGTGCTTCACCGCGTTGTGCACTGCTTCCAGGCCGATCCGGTAGAGGTGCTCCTCCGCGGCCGCGGTCAGCGGAAGCCGCGCGTCGGGACCCACGACCTCGACGGCCACCTGCTCGCGCGCGCTCACGGCCGCAGCCTGCTTGCGGAGCGCGGCCACGGCCCCCTCTTCGACGAGCGACTGCGGCCGCAGCTCGAAGATGAGCGCCCGCATCTCCGCGAGGGCACCGCGGGTGAGCTCGTGCAGCAGAGCGACCTCCTGGCGCGCGGGTTGCGCTTCGGGTCCGAGGTCGGCGAGGCGGCGCTCGGCGGCCCGCGCGTGCATCGTCATGGAGAACAGCGCCTGGCTCACGGAGTCGTGCAGGTCGCGCGCGAGCCGCTGCCGCTCCGCCAGGCCGACCGCCTCCGCCTGCTGGTCGAAGAGCCACCGGTTCTGCACGGCGAGGGCGGCCTGGTCGGCCATGGCGCGCAGATAGTCGCGATCGTCGTCGGTGACGCGAGCGCCTTCGGGCAGGTGCAGGTGCAGCTCGCCGTACGCGACCGCGCCCGCGACCAGGGGTACGACGACGAGGTCGTCCCACACCGGTCGGGGCGCTCGCCAGAACGGCGCGACCGGCGCGAAGCGCGGATCGAGCAGCAGCCGCGCACGGGCGCCCGGCACGACGGAGATCGGGCGCCGCGCCAGCTCCGCCTGGTCGCGGTCGTCGGCGCGGTTCATCGCGTGGACGGCGTCGGCGTACCCGGACCCGAAGGCGGGGTCGGCGGCCATGGTGAAGCTCTCGTCCGGCGTGCCCGCCGACCAGGTGACGACCGAGCAGGCCGTGGCCGAGGTCGTGCGCAGCAGCTGCGCGCGGATCCCGTCGAGCGTGATCAGCAGCGGCTGGTCGACGGTCATCGACGCCGCGACCGAGGTGAACGCCTGCACGCGCGCGGCGAGGCGCTCCCCCGACAGCACCCGATCCGTCGCGTCGGTGACGACGTCGAGCACGCCGGCCAGCCGGCCGTCGTCGTAGACCGGGGCGAAGACGACGTCCCAGAACGTCTCGACGCCGGGCAGCGCGATGCGGTGCGCCGCCTGGCGCACGAGCCGGCCCGACCTGACGTGCTCGAACAGCTCCCCGAGCGCCTCCTCGTTGCCGGGGATCAGGTCGGTGATCGGGGTGCCGGGCGCGGCGTACTCGGGACCGGCGCCGAAGTAGAGCTCGAAGTAGCCGCTCCACGTGCGGTTGCACCGGACCAGCCGGCCCTCGAGGTCGAACAGGGCGAGGCCGAAGGGCACCCGGTCGAAGAAGAGGTCCAGCAGCTGCCGTTCGAGCGGCTGGTCGGTCGGCGGGAGCGGGTGGGTCTCGGGGATCTCGGGCATCGAGGTGCTCGCGCGCGGGGACCGACGCGACCCGTCGTCGAGCCCGGGCGAGCCCGTCGTCACGGGGCCGCGTCCTGCGCGTCGACGAGCCCCTCCCTCACCGCCCACATCGCAGCCTGCGTCCGGCTGGCCAGCCCGAGCTTGGCGAGGATGTTCGACACGTGCGTGCGCGCCGTGCGCTCCGTCACGCCGAGCTCCTTGCCGATCTCGCGGTTGGTGCGGCCCTGGGCGACGAGCACGACCACGTCCCGCTCACGGGGTGTGAGGCTGTCGACGCCGGTGGACGCCGGTGCGCGGAAGGACGCCGCGAGAGCGGCCGCGGCCGCGGGGTCGAGGCGGACCTGGCCGGCCATCGCAGCACGGATGGCGTCGACCACGTCGGCGGCGTCGGCGTGCTTGAGCAGGTAGCCCGTCGCGCCTGCCTCGAGGACCGCGCGGATCCGCCCCTCCTCGACGAACGAGGTCACGGCCACGACGTCGATCACGGGCCACCGGTCCTTGAGCCGTCGCGTGGTCTCCACGCCGTCGAGCCCGTCCATCTGCAGGTCCATGAGGACGACGTCGGGGAGCCGACCGGCACGCTCGAGGGCAGCGACCCGCGCCAGCGCCTCCTCGCCGTCGCCGGCCTCGTCGAGGACCTCGATGCCGGGCTCGGTCTCGAGGTAGGAGCGGAGCCCGCGTCGGACGATGGCGTGGTCGTCGACCAGCATCACGCCGATCACGTCGTCGGTGCTCACCTGGCCACCCCCTCGTCGGTGCCGCCGTCACCCGCATTGTGCGCGACCGAGGCACGGACATGGGAGGAGATGGCCGCGACCAGGCGGTCGGCGTCCCCGTCCTTCTCCACGAACGCAGCGGCACCCGCGGCGCGGATCGGCGCCTCCACGGCTCCCGACATGCTCGTGACCAGGAGCGGGCCCGCCGCCGCGAGGCTCGCGACGGCGCCCAGCGCGCGTGCCGTCACGTGCGGCACGTCGAGCACGACAGCGTCGGCGACGTGGCCGCGCCCCTCCGCCAGCCGCAGCGCCTGCTCGCGGTCGAGGCCCACGGCCACCAGGCCGTCGCAGTCGTCGAGGGCGCGCACGAGGGCGGCACGGGCCCGGGCGTCGTCGTCCACGACGAGCACGGTGAGCGGGGCGGTCACGGGTGGTCCTCCTCGGTGCCGGCACGTCTGTGTCGCGCGGGCTCCTCCCAACCAACCAGCCTCGACCGCCCAGCGCCCCTGCCGTACGACGTGCCCCGCCTCGGCGGAATGACGTATCTGCGCGGGCACCGGGGACTCCGGTGCCCGCGCAGATGTCGTGAGGGTCAGGCGTCGACGGCGACCGAGTCGTGGGCGACCGGGACCGTGGCGCGCTGGGCGGCCTTGGCGCGCAGGATGTTCACGCCGGCGGCGACCAGGCCGAGGACCACGGCGCCGACGCCGGCGGCGGTGCCGAACGAGAGGCCGAGCGCGTTGTCGAGCGAGAAGTCGCCGGCGCCGGTGAAGGCGAGCGCAGCGCCGATGGTCGCGTAGACCAGGGGCAGCTCGTAACCACCGTTGGTGGCCCACACGCCGTTCGCGGCGTGGGTCCACGCGGCGACGACCATCGTCCCGATCACGACGGCGGAGGCCAGCGGGGTCAGCAGACCCAGGGCCAGCGCGAGGCCGCCGAGGAGCTCGGCGAGACCGGTGACGACGGCCATCGCCTTGCCGGGCTTGAAGCCGATCGACTCCAGCCAGCCGCCGCTGCCGGCGATGCCGTAGCCGCCGAACCAGCCGAACAGCTTCTGGGAGCCGTGGGCAGCGAGGAGGAGGCCCGCGACGATGCGGAGGATGAGGAGACCGGTGCTCATGACGTGTTCCTTCGTGATCAGGGGAGCCGGGACGGCTCGGTCAGTCGGAGGAACGGTAGTTGAGACGTCAACTATTCCGCCGCCTGCTCTGGATCTGTGTGACCTGGGTCGCACCGGTCGAGGACACCGCGGCGAGCAGGCGTCGCAGGGTCGCCCACCCCTCGCGCCACGCGCGGCCGGCGTCGCCGGGACGGTCCGGCGCCAGCGGCGCGGCGTCGTGACGGAGGAGGGTCCCTCGCACCACCAAGGCTGTCGGCGTCCCGGAGCGGTAGCGTCCGGGGCGACCGGGCTGCGTCGCGCGGGTTCTGTCGGGGTCGTCCCGGCGCCGCGGCGTACCGGGGGAGGCCGTCGTGCGCTGGGTGAAGCGGATCCTGATCGGGATCGGCGTGGTCGTGGTGGTGCTCCTCGCCGTGGTGGTCGGTGCGCTGATGTGGTTCCACATCCCGTCCAACGCGGCCGGCGTGGTGGCGCAGACGGTGTGCGGGGCGAAGTTCGTGGCCGGTCGCGACCTGCCGACCGACCAGCTCGTGGCCGCCGACGTGACCCCGCAGAGCCCGATCCTCGCCGTCGTGTCGACGAGCGTCGACGACGCGAACCGCACGGTCACCTCGAAGTTCCTCGGCATCGTCTCGCGCACCTCGGCGCTGCAGAGCGACCGTGGCTGCGTCCTCGACGCGCCGGCCGACCCGTCGGCGGAGCCGTACGTACCCGCACCCGCGAGCGGCGCCGTGTGGCCGCAGGGCGACGGCACCGCCACGGTGACCGGCGTCGACACCGCGGCGCTGACCAAGGTCGTCGACAGCGCGTTCGTCGGCTCCAGCGATCCCGACGGCCTCGCGGCGCGCGGTGTCGCGGTCGTCCAGGACGGCAAGCTCGTGCTGCTGAAGGACGGCGCCGGCATCAAGGAGAACACAGCGCTGCTCGGGTGGTCGATGACCAAGACCGTCACGGGCATGCTCGCCTGGAAGAAGCTGCAGGAGAAGGGGATCGGCGTCGACACGAAGGTCGTCGACGCGTTCCCCGCTGGTCGCGCTCCGTCGTGGGTCGAGCAGTGGAGGGCCGACGACCGCAAGAACGTCACCATCGCCGATCTCATGTTCATGCGCTCGGGCCTCGCGCTCGACGAGGGCTACGGCCCGACCGGCGACGTCGTGCAGATGCTGTACGGCGAGGACGACATGTCGGGGTGGGCGGCGCAGCACCCGCTCGACCATGCGCCCGCGACCTACTGGGAGTACCTCAGCGCCTCCACCAACATCCTCGCCGCGGTCGTGAAGGCGCAGTTCGCGACCGATCAGGAGTACGCCGACTACCCGCGCACCGCCCTCTTCGAGCCGCTCGGCCTCACCAGCGCGACCCTGTCGCCCGACGCGTCGGGCACGTGGGTCGGCTCGTCCTACCTGTGGGCGAGCACGTCGGACTGGGCGCGGCTCGGCCAGCTGATGCTCTCGGACGGTCGCTGGAACGGCACGCAGCTCATCACATCGGGCTGGTGGAAGCTCGCCGGGACGCCGGCCATGCCGACCGGCGAGGGCCACGGCTACGGCGCGCAGACCTGGATCCCCGGAGCCGCGGACGGCGGCGAGTGCGCGACGACGCCGGGCTACCCGACGGACGCGCTGCTCATGGAGGGCCACTACGGCCAGGTGGTCGCGATGGTGCCCTCCAAGGCCGCGGTGATCGTGCGACTGGGCTGGAGCGTCAACACCGACTTCGACGGCTGCGCCTTCGTCGCCGACGTCGCCCGCACGCTGCCCAACGCCCCGACCGCCTGACGGAGCCCCGTGCCGCGCCGGCCGACTGGCGTGCGCTGCGGCCGCCGGCGGCAACGGCTGCTCCGGACGGGTGAACGTCTCGGGCCCATGCCCGGATGAGGCTGGGCAGAGCGAACGGAGAGCCGGGTCGACTGGACTGCGGTCCTAGCCGGAGCACGTCGTCGCGGCGCGGCTCGCACCGCCCTCGTTCCGGCTGACGACGCGAGGAGAGTGGACGTTGACCAGCCGGCTTCGCCGCCAGTGGGGTGCCGAGCGGCCGCGGCCGCCGCTGTCGGCCGAGCCCACCGCTGCCAGCACCGCGCAGACCTGGATGGGCGGTCTGGCGATGACGGTCACCGTCGTGGCCTTCCTGGTCTACCTGCGTCGTACGGTCTTCGCGCAGTTCGTCGACGCCGGGGGGATCGACAGCTCGTTCGTCGTCCAGACGATCGCCTACGTCGTCCTGATGGGCCTGCTCACGTTCTCGGCGCTCATGTACCTGCTGGCGCGGCAGGGGGCGCTGCACCGCAGCCGCCGCCACCTCCGCGTGCCGAGGGCGGAGATCGATGCGCACCTCGCCGAGTCGGCGTCGGCCATCACGGTGCTGGTGCCGTCGTACCGCGAGGACCCCGACGTCGTACGGATGACGCTGCTGTCGGCCGCGCTGCAGGAGTTCCCGTCGATCCGCGTCGTCCTGCTGCTCGACGACCCGCCGCAGCCCGCCGACGACGACGCGGCGGCGAGCCTGGTCGCCTGCCGCGCGCTGGCTGCGGAGGTGGCCGACTACCTGCGCGAGCCGCGCGAGCGCCTGAGCTGCGTCCTCGACGCCCACGAGCTCAGAGGGTTCTCCGGCGGCGCCGGGTCGCCCGACGACCTGCGCGCTCTGGCTGCCGAGTTCGCGTGGGCGGCGGACTGGCTCCAGACCCGCGCCGCGGAGCATCCGCGGAGCACGATGCAGGAGGCGTTCGTCGCCGACGAGGTCCTCGCCGCCCTCGGTGACGATCTCCGGCGGACCGGCGACGCGCTCGCGGCGGCGGCGGGCTCCGGCGTCGAGATGTCGTGGGAGCGGCTCTGCCAGCTCGCCCGGCGCCTCGCGTGGACCTTCCAGGCGGATCTCGCCACCTTCGAGCGCAAGAGGTACGCCGAGCTCCCTCCCGAGGCCAACAAGGCTATGAACCTCAACGCCTATCTGTCGCTGATGGGCGGCAGCTACCGCGAGGTCGTCACGCGGTCGGGCGTCGTCCTGCGGCCGACCGAGGACTCGCCCGACCTCGTCGTCCCGGCTACGCCGCTCGTGCTCACGCTCGATGCCGACAGCGTGCTGCTCCGCGAGTACTGCCTCCGCCTGGCCTACCACCTCGACCTTCCCGGGAACGAGCGGATCGCCGTCATCCAGACGCCCTACTCCGCCTTCCGCGGGGCCATCACGCGTGTCGAGCGCATCGCCGGAGCGACGACGGACCTGCAGCACCAGCTGCACCAGGGCATGACGTACTACGACGCCACCTTCTGGGTCGGCGCGAACGCCTTGATCCGCCGGGAGGCCCTCGACGACATCGTCGAGGTCACCTACGTCGACGGCGTCGAGGAGCGCCGCTACATCCAGGACCGCACGGTCATCGAGGACACCGAGTCGAGCATCGACCTCGTCGCCCGGGGCTGGACCCTCTACAACTACGGCGAGCGGCTGAGCTACAGCGCGACGCCGCCGGACTTCGGCTCCCTCGCCGTGCAGCGCGGCCGCTGGTCCAACGGCGGTCTGCTCATCATCCCGGCGTACTGGCGCTACCTGCGCAGCATGCGCCGCGACCGGCGCAAGGTGGGACTCGCGTCCATCGCGCTCCGCGTCAACTACATGGCGTCGGTCGCGTGGGCCAGCGTCGGACTCGTCGCGCTGCTGGTGCTGCCGTTCAACAGCCGGCTGCTCAGCCCTGCCCTGGTCGCTGCGGCGCTCCCGTACTTCATCGCCATGTCGTCCGACCTGCACCGCATGGGCTACAAGCGCACCGATGTCTTCCGCATCTACGGGTTCAACCTCGTGCTGCTGCCGGTGAACCTCGCCGGCGTCCTCAAGTCGCTGCAGCAGGCGGCGGCCAAGTCGAAGATCCCCTTCGCCCGTACGCCGAAGATCCGCGACAGGACGGCGACACCGGCGCTGTTCGTGCTCTCCGCCGTGCTCATCGCGGCGTTCTCGTTCTGGGTCCTGCAGCGGGACGTGCTCGAGCGCAACTGGGGGAACGCGGCGTTCGCCGCCTTCAACGCGCTGCTGACGACGTACGCCATCGTCGCGTTCCTGGGTGTCCGCAACGCCGTCCAGGACGTCCTGCACGGGGCCGCGACCTGGATCCGGGTGCCCCGCGTCGAGCGCGCGGTGACCGACGAGACCCGGTCCACCGCGGACGACTGGGAGGACGTCCTGTACTACGGCCCGACCAGCACCGGCGACCGGCCGCGGCGAGCGAGCTCGACCCCGCCGATGTCCCGACGTGGCGATACGCGCTCCCGGCACCGGGGCACGGCCGAGCACAGCACTGCCCGCGGCTCTCGCGAGGAGGTGTCGCGATGACCGGTCCCGCTACGCGCATCTCCCTCACGCGCCTCGCTGTCGTGGTCGTGGCCGCGGTCGCGGTCGTCGCCGGAGTCGTCGCCGTCGAGCGTCCCCTCCTCACGCCTGCCGCGTCGTCCGCTCCGCCCGTGTTCAGTCCGTACGTCGACGTCACCGCGATGCCGCAGTACGAGTTCCAGACGCCGCGCAACCAGTACCAGCAGGACGTGACGCTCGCGTTCGTGGTGGCGTCCGAGACGAACCCGTGCCGTCCGTCGTGGGGAGGCGCCTACACGCTCGACGAGGCCGACGACCAGCTGCAGCTCGGCCGTCGCGTCCTCGCGCTGCGGTCCACCGGCGGCCACGTACGCATCTCGTTCGGCGGACAGGCGCACCGCGACCTCGCCGCCGCGTGCACCGACGCGTCCGCGCTGCGGGCGGCGTACGCCGACGTCGTCGAGCGCTACGACGTCGACACCATCGATCTCGATGTCGAGGGCGCGGCCCTGGCCGACTCCGCCGCCGGGCAGCGCCGGGCCGTTGCGATCGCGCAGCTGCAGCGCAGCCGCCCGGCCGACGACCCGCTGACCGTCTGGGTCACCCTCCCGCTCGGCCGCGATGGGCTCACCGCGAACGGCCGCGCCGCCGTGGCGTCTCTCCTCGCCGCCGGCGTGGACCTCGCGGGCGTCGACGGCATGGCGTTCGACTTCGGCTCCCTGGCGCCTGACGGCATGGTCGCGACCATCACGACCGCCACGACCGCGCTGCACGACCAGGTCCGCGCCGTGTTCGGCGAGGCCGGACAGGTGCTCGACGATGCCGGGGCGTGGGCCCGCACCGGCGCGACCGTGATGATCGGACAGACCGACGTGGCGGCGGAGCGCCTCACGATGAGCGACGCGGACGGCGTCAACCGCTTCGCGCGGGAGCACCACCTCGGCCTGCTCTCGATGTGGTCGCTCAACAGGGACGCGACCTGCCAGTACCCGCTGCCCACCGTCACGGTCGTCGTGCAGACCTCGTGCAGCGGCGTCGATCAGGGGCAGGGCAGCCTCGCGCAGACGCTGGGCGACGGGCTGCTCACGCCCCTCTCCGGCGCCGAGCCCGCAGCGGCAGGAGCGACCCCGACGCCGACGACCACGACGGCTCCGGCACCGGATCCACGTGCCTCCGACGACCCCGCGACCAGCCCCTACCCGGTGTGGGACCCGCTGACCATCTACGTCACCGGCATGAAGGTCGTGTGGAAGCACCAGGTCTACGAGGCCGCCTTCTACTCGACCGGCATGCCGCCGGACGTCAGCGGCTCGCAGTCCGCGGGCGCACCGTGGCGCCTGCTCGGACCGGTGATGCCGGGCGATTCACCGGCACCGTCGCCGAGTGTGCCGGTCGGCACGTATCCCCAGTGGAACGGGACCACGGCGTACGTCGGAGGCACCCGCGTGCAGGTCGGGACCACTCCCTACGTCGCCCGCTACTGGACCAAGGGCGACCGCCCTGGGGTCCCGATGGTGGGCGGCTCCCCGTGGGCCCCGGTCCTGGCCCCGGCGTGAGGCGCCGTGGGCCTCGGCGCGCCCGGCGGGGTCAGGACGAAGAGCGGAACCGACCCAGCCACTCGTCGCGCGTCGCCGGGAACCGGCTGGCACCACCGGGTTCCTGGCGGACGGCGAGGACCTGGTGGATGGTGATCCCGCCGTGCTCGAACGCGAGGGCGCACGCGGCGAGGTAGAGCAGCCAGGTGCGGGCCCGGGCCTCGCCCACCTCGGACACCGCCTCGGCCCAGCCGCCGCGGAGGTTGTCGACCCAGGCGCGCAGCGTGCGGCCGTAGTGCTCGCGCAGGGCCTCGCTGTCGCGCACCTCGAAGCCCACCCGCTCGAGCGCGTCCAGCGTCGTCGACAGCGGCAGCACCTCGCCGTCGGGGAAGATGTAGCTGTCGATGAAGCCGCGCTCGCGGCGTCGCGGCTCGGGCAACGAGCGCACCGACGCGATGGCGTGGTTCAGCAGCCGGCCTCCCGGCGCGAGCTGGTCGAAGAGCGTGGCGGCGTACGCCGTCAGCTGCTCGCGACCGACGTGCTCCGACATGCCGACGCTCGCGATGGCGTCGTAGGGCCCGTCGTCGACGTCGCGGTAGTCCTGCAGGCGGATGGTCACCCGGTCCGCGAGGCCGGCCTCGTCGACCCGCGTCCGCGCGAGGGCAGCCTGCTCCTCGCTCACCGTCACGCCGACGACCCGCGCGCCATGGCGATGCGCGGCGTGCAGAGCGAGGGATCCCCACCCGCAGCCGACGTCGAGCAGGCGCATCCCGGGCCGCAGCCCGAGCTTGGTGCACACCAGCTCCAGCTTCGCCGTCTGCGCACCGTCGAGGTCGACGTCGGCGCCGGACCAGTAGGCGCACGAGTAGACGAGCGTGGGTCCCAGGACGAGCCGGTAGAACGCGTTGCCGACGTCGTAGTGGTGCGACACCGAGTGCGCGTCACGCTGCCGGCTGTGCAGGCGACCACGAGGTCGAGCCACCTCCTCGGCGGGGCGCGGCGGAGGCGGGCCCAGCGCGCCGAGGCGCGACGCGGTGCGCACGGCCCGGAGGCGCTGCGTGGGCGAGAGTCCGACGTGATCGTGGCCGGACACCCGCGCGATCACCTCGGGCAGGTCGAGAGCCGCGACGATGTCGCCCTCGAGGTCGAGGTCGCCGCTGACGTAGGCGCGCGCCAGCCCCAGCTCGCCCGGCGACCACAGCAGACGACGCAACGCTCGCGGCGATCGGACGACGACGGTGGCCGGGCTGCTCGGATCGCCCGCCTCGGAGCCGTCCCATGCGCGGATCCGGAGCGGCAGCGCCCCGCCGGCCATCATCTCCAGGAGACCGAGCAGCTCGGCCGCGGCACCCCTGGCAGCCGTGGCGTCGGATCGTGGCGGCGCCGGGGGAGCCGCGGGACGCAGTCGTGTGGCCATGCCCCCGACTACCCCGATGCGCGCAGGTCAACCTGCCGGCGTGGGGACGCTGCAGAACCGTCGTTCGTCCTACCGGGAGAAGGGGAGAGGCCATCGAGGGAGGTGCGGCGATGAGCGACGACGTCCAGGGCTCGCTGTTCGAGTCGGCGCCGCTGCGGCAGCCCGCCTCGCGGGTGGCCGGCGGCGACCAGCTGCTCCACGACCGGGTGCGCCTGGCCCAGGTGCGGGCGAGCGCCCCCAACCGCCGCCACTTCTGCCTGCAGGCGGGTCTCGAGCCGGGACCGGTCGCCTATGCCCGCGTGAACGCCGCACTGATCGCGGCAGGGCTCGCGCCGTACACCTCGGTGCGCCGCGCCGCGTGACGCACGTGCTCCGACACCGGAGGCGGACGAGGCCGACGGGCAGGAGGGGGCCCCGCCGCCCCACGCCGGCCACGACGGGCGCCTCGAGGGCTGGACCGGAGCGGAAGCCAGGACCCTCCCGTGGATGCGCTGGTGTTTGGCGACTCGGCGCGGGGGCATGCGCGCGCCCGAGACGAGGAGGCAGGCATGAGCAGGCAGACGACGGATCGGCCCGGCCCGGTCCGGACGGACGGCGCCCAGCTGCGGCACGGGCTGACCGGTCTCGACGCCGGCTCCGGGACGGGCACGTCCCACGAGGAGCTCGTCGAGGAGATGCTCGACGCGAAGCTCGGGGCCGAGGCCGCCGACGAGTCGGCGTCCGACCAGGCTCTCGGTCCCCACGTGGATCGGGACGAGAGCGCATGAGCGAGGAGCTGCCCCAGGCGATCACCGACGAGCCGCTCGGGGACCTCGGCGACCAGGCCTCCCGGCTGCAGATGGCCGAGGAGCGGGCTGCGATCGAGGCCGCGCTCGCCGGAAGGGTGCGCGGCACCGACGCGCTCGACGACCGTTCCCCTGTCGTCGATGCGCTCGAGGGCCCGGACGTGCAGGACGGCGACGCGGTCGATGCGAGCGACGATCCTGTCTACGGCGGCGGCACCCCGGTCACCGATCCCGAGCAGGCGCGGCTCGACCCGGAGACGCTCGACCTCGATCTCGCCATGACGGGACTCGCGGAGGACGGTGCGGCGATGGCGGTCGACGAGGGAAGCAGCGTCGACGACTCGGGAACGTCGTTCGAGCTCGACGGCGATCCGGACGTGCTCGACGCGGAGCTGGTGCCCGACGACGAGTCCGACGCAGAGGACCTCGACGCGCTGGTCGGTGACGAGCTCGACCACGACCCCGACGACCCCCTGGACCCGGACGGGTACGGCGTCCCTCCCGCGCCGGACGGCGGCGCGGCAGTAGCCGACCAGGCGGAGCTCCGCGACCCGGTCGACGACGACTGAGCGCGGCCGTGCCGGTGCACGTGGGCGTCTCCGGCTGGTCGTACACGAGGTGGCGCGGCGACTTCTACCCCGAGGGTCTGCCCCGCCGTCGCGAGCTGGAGCACATCGCGGAGAAGCTCGCCGCTGTCGAGATCAACGCGACCTTCTACCGGCTGCAGCGACCGTCGACCTTCGCGCAATGGCGGTCGCAGACGCCCGAGCGATTCCGCTTCGCGCTCAAGGGATCGCGCTACATCACGCACCTGAGGTCCTTGCGCGGCTGCCGCACGCCGATGGCGAACTTCCTCGCGAGCGGCCCGCTGCTGCTGGGTGATCGGCTCGGCCCCTTCCTGTGGCAGCTCCCCGCATGGATGTCCTACGACGCGGAGCCGCTCGACGCCTTCTTGCGGCTGCTCCCGCGCAGCAGCGCCGAGGCAGCGGAGCTCGCCGCCGAGCACGACGAGCGCGTGGCCGACCGTGCATGGATCGACGTACCCGTCGACGTGCCCCTGCGGCACGTGCTCGAGCCGCGGCACCCGAGCTTCGCCTCGCCCGAGGCGCACGACCTGCTGCGCGCGCACGGCGTCGGCATGGTGGTGTCGGACTCCGCCGGCGTCTTCCCGATGTTCGAGGTGGTCACGAGCGACGTCGTGTACGTCCGGCTGCACGGGCCCCGCAGGCTCTACCACGGCGGCTACTCCGGGCTCCAGCTCGACCGGTGGGCCGAGCGGATCACGGGCTGGCAGGCGGAGGGCTGCGACGTCTGGGTCTTCTTCGACAACGACGCCGACGGCCGCGCCCCGTACGACGCCGTGGGCCTGAGCTCGCGGCTGACGGGAGGCTGACCCGTGCGTCAGGCCGGGCCGAGGTCGACGGCGAGGTACTGCTCGACCAGCCTGCGCAGCGTGACCTCGTCGGGCACGCGGCCGACGATCCGGTGGACGACCTCGCCCTGAGGCGACACCAGGAGCGTCACAGGAGTCCCGCTGGTCCAGCCCAGCGATCCGCGGGTGCGTCCCGAGGGATCCACGACGACGGGGTAGTGCACGTTCGACGCGATGAGGGTCTCGAGCGCGGCCCGGTCGGTGTCGACCACGTCCACGCCGACGATCTGCAGGCGTCGCCCGGCCTCGTCGTCCAGCGCGGCGAACCAGGGCAGCTCGTCGCGGCACGGCGGGCACCAGGAACCCCACACGTTGACCACGAGGGGCGTGCCGGTCAGCGAGGCGAGACTGACGGTCCCGCCGGTCAGGCACGGCAGCTCGTCGGCGGGAAGCTCCGAGGACGCCGCCGACGCCGACCCGCTGGGACAGCTCCGCAGCGCCGCTTCCCGGACCAGATCCGGGTCGGTAGCCCCTGGGGAGGTGCTCGAGCGCGAACCCAGGCCGGCCAGGGCGAGGATCGCGAGCACCGCGAGGGCGAGCCCGGACCCGAGCAGCAGGTTGGTCCGCCGCCGGCCGTCGGCGACGGTGGCGGTGGCGAGGGAGGGGCGGTCGTGCGCTGCGGGCCTGGCCATGCGGGAAATGATACCCCCGGGGGTATAGACCCGTGGGTGTCGGGACGCTCGAGATCCTGGGCGGCAGCCGTCCGGGTGGGCTGCCGCCACCGGGGCGCCCGGTAGGGTCGGACCACCGCCCGCCCGGGTCGCCCGCCTCCACGTCGGGAGACCTCCGACGGAAGGCCGAGATGCTCCGGAGCCCGTGCGTCCGCACCCCGTGCTCGTCGTCGGGGAGCTGATCGGCGTGGGCGTCTCGAGCGAGATCCTCCAGCTGGGCCTGATCTTCCTGGCTGCTGCCGGCGCCGGCTGGCTCGCGCGGAAGCTGACGCTCCCGGCCGTCCTCGGCTTCCTCGCGGTCGGCGTCGTCGTGTCGCCGTTCACCCCGGGATACGTCGCGCCGCGCGAGCACGTCGAGCTGCTCGCGGAGTTCGGCGTCGTGCTCCTGCTCTTCGAGGTGGGCATCGAGATCAACCTGCACAGCATCGGTCGCGAGCAGCGCGCCCTGCTGCTCGCGGTGCCCGCGCAGGTAGCGCTCACCACGCTGCTCACCGGCGGGCTGTTCGTCGCGTTCGGCATGGTGCTCACCACCGCGCTCGTCCTCGGACTCGCTGTCGCGCTGTCGTCCAGCGTGGTCGTGGTCAACATCGTGCGGAGCCGTCGACGTCGCACCGACCGGGCGACCGAGTCCGCGATGCTGACGTGGAGCGTGCTTCAGGACATCTGCGGGGTGCTGCTCGCTGCGCTGCTGCTCTCGGTCGCCGGCGTCTCCGACCGTGGACCGGCGCTCGCGATCGCCGGGCTGGTCGGCTTCCTCGTCGTCTCCGCCGCGGCCGCGTGGCTGCTGCCCCGAGCGCTGCGCCATCTCGGCTCCGAGCCGGACCTGTTCCTGCTCGTGTCCATCGGCGTCGGCCTCGGACTCGCAGGTCTGGGGGCCGTCGTCTTCGGCGTCCCCGCCGCCCTCGCGGCGTTCATCGCCGGCCTCGCCGTCGCCGAGTCGCCCGAGTCGGTGACCGCGCGACGGCAGCTCGTGCCCTTCCGCGACGTGTTCGCCGTCCTGTTCTTCGTGTCGGTCGGCACCCTCATCAACCCGCAGGCCGTCCTCGCCGGGCTGCCGTGGCTCGCCCTCGTGCTGGTCGCGCTCGTCGTGACGAAGGTGGGCGTTGCGGCGCTGGCCGCGAGGTACGCAGGGGTGTCGCGGCCGCTCCAGCTCGCGGTCGGGATCGGGCAGGTCGGCGAGCTGAGCTTCGTCCTCGCGTCCCTGCTCGTGACCGCCGGTCTGCTGTCGGGGGAGATCTACGCCGCCATGCTGAGCGCAGTCGTGATCAGCATCGCGGTGTCGACGGTCGTCGTGCGGCTGCACTGGACGCGTTCGCCCGCACCCGCCGTTCTCTAGGACGTCGAGGACGAGCCGGCCGAGCTGAGCTCCTCGACGTCGGTGCGCGGCGTCATGCCGTGCTCGGCGTAGAGCTCGAGGAGCTGGTCCGCCGGCATCGGGTGCGCGTAGAGGAAGCCCTGCGCGAGGTCGCAACCGAGCCGGCGCAGGTGGTCGGCCGTGGCGCGCGCCTCCACACCCTCGGCGACGGCGACCATCTGGAACTCGTGCGCGAGGTCGGTCACGACGCGCACGAGGACCTCGTTGCCGTTCTCGAGGTCGACGATGAACGAGCGGTCGATCTTCAGGGTGTCGACGGGCAGGTCGCGCAGCTGGCTGATCGACGTGTTCCCGATGCCGAAGTCGTCGAGCGCGATGGTCGAGCCCATCGCCGCGATCTTGCGCAGGGTGATGGCGGCCCGCTCGGGGTCCTGCACGATCGCCGACTCGGTGATCTCGAACTCGAGCAGCTGCGCGGGTACGTCGTACTCCTCGAGCAGCGCGGCGATCTTGTGGTCGAGGTCGGGCTCGGAGAGGTTGAGCGCAGACAGGTTCACGGCCACCTGCACCTCCCAGCCGGCCCGCCGCCAGTCGCGCAGCTGGCTCAGCACCAGCTCGAGGACCTTGCGGGTGAGGCTGTGCACGAGGCCGGTGCGCTCGGCGAGCGGCACGAAGTCGCCGGGCGGGATGTTGCCGCGGGTCGGGTGGTTCCAGCGCAGCAGCGCCTCGAGGCCCACGATGTCCCCGGACGCGAGGTCGATCTTGGGCTGGTAGTGGATGCTGAGCTGGTCGTCGCTGCTCAGCGCCTGGCGCAGGTCTCCGAGCAGGATCAGCTTGGCGGTCGAGCTCGAGTCGCCGCCGGGGTCGTAGACGCTGAGACCGATGCGCCCGGCCTTCGCGACGTACATCGCGATGTCGGCGTGCTTGAGAAGCGTCGTGATGTCGTCCGCGTGGTCGGGCAGCACCGCGAGGCCCACCGACGTCTCGACGTGGAGCACGAGCCCGTCCATGTGGAAGGGCTCCGCGAACTGCTCGAGCACCCGCTGCCCGAACATCACGCCGTCGTCGACGCTGCGGACGCTCGACAGCAGGATGGCGAACTCGTCGCCGCCGAGCCGCGCGACCGTGTCGGTCGACCGCACGATGCTCGACAGTCGCGAGGCCACCTGCTGCAGGAGCTGGTCGCCGCGGTCGTGCCCGAGCGAGTCGTTGATCTCCTTGAACGCATCCACGTCGATGATGAGCAGTCCGAGCTGGGTGCTGTTGGCGGTGGACTGCTCGCTCGCGACCTCGAGACGCTGGGAGAGCAGGCGCCGGTTGGGCAGCCCGGTCAGCGGGTCGAGCAGGGCGAGGCGCGCGTTCTCCGACGCCGAGGCGCGCAGCACGCGGCTGGCGCGGCGGACCGTGCGGAAGAGCAGCAACCACACGGCGACGAGGCAGCCGGCCACGAGCAGCGCTACCCGCTGCAGCGCCTGCGAGGTAGCGGCCCAGTTCGAGGAGTAGTCGAGGACGACCTGCGCGACGGCGACGGGCGCGCCGTTGCCCTTGGCGCGCACCGGGACGTAGACGTCGAGCACGGTCTCGGCGTCCGACACCACGCGGGAGCCGTCGGCGCTCGCGGGACCGGCGCTCTCGACCTGCGTCACGATCTCGGCCGTCGGCGTGGAGGAGCCGAGCGCGAGGTCGAGCCGCTCGGTGTCCGGGAACGCGTACGACGTCGAGTCCGCGTTCGAGTCGTAGATCGGTCGGCCGGACGGCACGAAGATCCGCACCTCGCGCAGGTCGGAGTCCAGTCGCAGGTTGCGCGCCAGAGCCTGCGTCGACGCGGGCGAGAGCTGCTCGGCGGTCCACTCCTTGAGCGGCACGTGGTCGTTCACGCCCGTCTTCACGTACGCGACCGCCGTGCGCACCGCGTCGTCGAGCGCCTGCTGGCGCATGAACTGGCTCTGCGTGAGCACCAGGGCCACACCGAGCGCGGACATGGCGACGATGCTCACGACCGCGAACGTCGTCGTGAGCGTGCGATGCCGCCGGCGTGCCATGTGCGTGCCCCCTTCCTGCTCTCGTGCCGCTCCTGCCGTGCGCCGCGGGTCGTGCCCGCCGTTCACCAGTGGTTGGCGCCCCAGAGGTCGGCCACCTCGGCGCCGGACAGCGCCCGGCCCTCCCAGATGGCGAGCTCGTCCTGCCGCAGCGCTGCCTGGTTGCGCGACCCGGTGATCACGGTCGCGACGTTCTGGTCCCAGCCGGCGCGCCAGTAGCCGGTGTACGCCGGTCGCGGCGACGCCACGATCCCTGCGGCCACCTGGACCCCGTCGACGTACAGGCGCGCCGACGTCCCGGACAGGGTCGCGACCACGAGGTGCAGCACGTTGTCGGTGACGCGGGCCGGGCTCGTGAGGAGCACGTTGCCGGTCGTCGTGGCCACCTGGAACACGGCGCGCCCCGAGCGGTCGAGGAGGAGCGCGCGATCCTGCACGGTCGATCCCGCGGTCGCGGAGTCGCCGAAACCGACGATCCGTCCGCCGTTGAGCGAGGTGCTGCGGATCCACGTCGCGATCGTCAGGGTCGTCGGCGACGTGACGGGTGTCGCGGAGACGACACGGCCCGTGCTGCCCGCGTTGCCGAGCTGGCGCATCGCGTACGTCGTGTCGCAGGTGACCAGACCGGTGTTGGCGGTGCCGAAGGTGACGCCGTTGCCGGTCAGCGTCCCCGTGCGTCCGTGCCCGCTGCCGTCGGTGATCGTCGTCGTCCCGGTCACCTCGGAGAACCGCCACCACAGCGACGGCAGGTAGGACGGGCTCCCGAGCAGCGTCGCGTAGGGGGTGCCTCCGCCGCAGGCGGCCCGGGTGGTCGCCGACGTCGTGGCCGCGGCGCTGGAGGTGTACTGCGCCGACGTCGTGCTCACGAGCGGAAGGACCGAGGCCACGACGGCCAGACCGGCCGCCAGCGGCAGTCGGAGACGACGAGCGGTGTCACGCGGCAGTCGACGCATCGGCGTCTCCTGACAGGTCGCCGGCGCGACGCGGGCGCCGGACCAGGCGCCGGGCGCCGTCGACGAGAGGGGCGAGGTCCACGATCGACCGCGAGCGCAGCTCGAGGAGCGCCAGGACCAGCAGCGGGGGCACGAACAGGATGAGCCGACCCATGGGCGAGTGGGCCCAGGCGAGCGGGACGCCCCAGCCCGGGTGGACCTCGCGCACGATGCCGCGCACCGACGTCGCGGGCGTGAGGTTGGGGTCGTCGACCTTGTTGGCGTCGCCCTTGGTCTTGATGTAGGGGTCCTTGATCGGCTGCCCGTCGGCTCCGAGGACGCCGTTGCCCTGGTTGTCGACCCGTTCCACCCGCGCCATGCCGACGATGCGGTGCGTGACGAGGGTCGCCGAGCCCACCGGGTAGAAGGTGATGATCTGTCCCACGCGCAGCTGCGACGCGTCGGTCACCTGCTGGATCACGACGCCGTCGCCGGCGGCGATCTCTGGCGCCATCGACCCGCTCGTGACGACGAGCAGCCGGTTCCCGTGCAGCTGGTACCAGAGCGGGACGGCGTACGACGCGAGGATCAGCGCCACGAAGGGGGCGATGAGCAGCGTCGGCCCCCACGAGCGCCAGCTCGCGGACGCGCGTGCCAGCACGATCGCCGAACCGCTGCGCCACGCGGGCGCGGCGACCTCCTCGACCGTCGTCATGTCATCACCCCCTCGTGACACGGACGGGCTCGGTGGCCGCTCCGCCCCCGGGGCGGCCACCGAGCTCATCAGTTGTTCTTCGTCTGCTCCGCGTCGAACGTGAGCGTCACGTTCGCCGACGCGCTGGCGAAGGCCGATGTGGTGGCGAGCGGGAGGTTCATCGCGACGCACAGGTCCTCGTTGCTGCCCGGTCCGGTGGGCAGGGGTCGGTCACCGGCCTGGAAGCCGTTGGCCTTGTTGCCGACGAGCGCAGTCGACGTGAGACCGATGGTCACGTTCGACGCGATCGCCGGGGCGCCGCCCATGTTGCCCAGCGCGCAGGCGCCCGACGGCACACCGGCGTAGACCGTGTACGACAGCACCGACGACAGGTTCTTGGTGTCCGACGTGGTCTGGCCCGAGATCGCGTAGCGCAGGTCGAGCGAGCCGGTGTTCGCGACGTTGATGGCGCGGTAGACGGTGTCGCCGGGCGCCAGGTTGGTCGCCGGTGCGAGCGCGATGCTCGACGAGCCGTTGGCCTGGATCGCGACGTTGCCCGACGCGTACGACACGGCGGCGGTGGCGCTGTCCTCGAAGAGCGCACCGGTCGCGAGCTGGCCGATGCCCACGAAAGCCAGGCCCACGATGGCAGCGGTGGTGATCAGTCGGCGCCGACGCTCACGATCCGCCTTCGACTCGCGGTCGTAGGCGTCCAGCTCGGCAAGCAGCTCGTCCATGGGTTCCCCCCATCCGCGGGGGGACCCCTCCGTCTCCCCTCTGGGACGAGAATGTCGACGCCGGAGAGCGGAACTTGAGGAATCGCCGGTCCGCCGAACGGACGATCCCGGCCCTGTCAGGGGTCCTGGGCGGTCGCCCGCAGAGCGGTGTCGACCTCGCGGCGCCGCCGGCGCAGCGCCACGATCCGGTCGACCCGGTAGCGGCTGGCCCGCGGCGAGCAGGCCTCGAGCTGCAGCACCAGCATGCGACGCCGCGCGGCCAGCCAGGCGCGCTGCGCCCCTGCGTCCGCGTCCTCGCGCCCGGCCCGGTCCGACATGGCGGTGAGGGTACCCTTACCGCGCGATGCTGTCTGCCGGTCGGTCGGGCCACGTGCGCAGATCGCCCCCGGACCGGGGCGCGCCCGTCCCGGGCGCCCGGCGTGCGCCATGATCGGGGCACCGATCGACGACGAGGAGCGCCATGAGCACGTCCGAGCAGCCGGACGCGATGCCCCATATCCACCGCGACGAGGACGCGCTGTCGGATGCGCTCGTGATCTTCGGCATCACCGGCGACCTGGCGCGGGTGATGACCTACCAGGCGCTCTACCGCCTCGAGCGGCGCGGCCTGCTCGACTGCCCGGTGATCGGCGTCGCCTTCGACGACTGGACCCACGAGCAGCTCATGGACCGCGTGCGCGCCTCGCTGGACGCCAAGGGCGAGCAGATCGACGACGACGTGCTGTCGCGCTTCTCCGACCGCCTGCTCTACGTGCACGGCGACTTCTCGACCGACGACGTCTATCAGCGGCTCGGCGCGGCGATGACGGACGTGAAGCGGCCGACCTTCTACCTCGAGATCCCGCCGTCGCTGTTCTCGACCGTCGTGGGCGGCCTGTCGCGCGCCGGCCTCACCGAGGACGCGCGCGTGGTCGTGGAGAAGCCCTTCGGCCACGACCTCGAGTCGGCGAAGGCGCTCAACGCGGAGATGGCGCAGTACCTCGAGGAGGAGCAGATCTTCCGGATCGACCACTTCCTCGGGAAGCTGTCGGTCGACGACATCCTCTTCCTGCGCTTCGCCAACTCGATCATCGAGCCCGTGTGGAACCGGCAGTACGTCGACTCCGTCCAGATCACGATGGCGGAGGACTTCGGCGTCGACGGCCGCGGCCACTTCTACGACCCGGTGGGTGCGCTGCGCGACGTCGTGCAGAACCACCTGCTGCAGGTCCTCAGCCTCGTCGCGATGGAGCCGCCGCACGGCCGCGACCCCGACAGCATCAACGACCGCAAGCGCGACGTCTTCCGCGCGATGGGGCCCGCCGACCCCGCCCGGTGCGTGCGCGGGCAGTACCTCGGCTACAAGGACGTCGACGGCGTCGCTCCCGACACCAAGACCGAGACGTTCGTCGCGCTCGAGCTGTTCATCGACAACTGGCGCTGGTCGGGCGTGCCCTTCGTCATCCGCGCGGGCAAGGGCCTGCCCCTCACGGCCACCGAGGTCCGGGTGATCTTCAAGGAGATCCCGTGGCTCGGCTTCGTCCCGCGCGATGCGCCGCGTCCTGCGCCCGACGAGCTCGTCCTGCGCATCGGTCCCGAGCCGGGCACCAGCCTGCGGATCCAGGCGCATCTCGACCAGGAGCCGCGCCCGCGGCTCGTGGGGCTCGACCTCGACTTCGCCGCGGTCGGCGGCCAGGAACCGACGGCGTACGAGGTGCTGCTGCATGCCGCGATGGTCGGCGACCGCACGCATTTCGCACGCCAGGACCTCGTCGAGGAGACCTGGCGGGTCGTCCAGCCCCTGATCGACGATCCGCCCCCGGTGGCGCCGTACGTCGTCGGGACGTGGGGGCCTCCCGGCGTCGACGAGCTGGTGGCCGGCAAGCCCGCGTGGCGCGACCCGTGGCGGTCGGGCGAGAACTAGGCGCGGCTCAGGAACTGCGGTACGGCACGCCGACCGAGCCGAACACCCTCCCATTCATGTATATCTACAATGGATGTAGGACACCACGGGTAGCCCGGCAAGGCTGGCGCGGGCCTGGCAGGATGCCCCTGTGAGCGAACTCGACACCTCGGCCGCGGCCGTGCTGACGGCCTCGCGCGCGCTGCTCGCAGTGGTGGCCCGCTCGATCGCGCCGGAGCTCGACCGCGTGACCGTCCCGCAGTTCCGGGTGCTGGTGGTCCTGTCGACGGCCGCTGCTCCGGTCCGCAACCGCGACCTCGCGGAGACGCTCGGCGTCCACCCCTCGACCTTCACGCGCAACGCCGACCGGCTCGTCGCCGGCGGGTGGGTGCGGCGGGCGACCAACCCCGACAACCGGCGCGAGACGCTCGTCTCGCTCACCGCCGCAGGCAAGCGGGTCGTCGACCGGGTGACCGCACGCCGCCGCGACGAGATCCGCGAGATCCTCGGGCGGCTCGAACCGGCGGAGCGCCGGCTGGTGCTCGACGCCATGGTGACCTTCGCGCGCGCGGCCGGCGAGCCCCACGTGGGCGACCTCGCCGAGTTCTCGATCTGACCGGGGTTCCGCGGGACGGGCGCGCGCCCGGTCGACGAGCCGCTGCTCGGTAGGGTCGCGAGCCGTGGGTGATGCATGAGCCTCGTCGTGCTCGCCGCCTACGCGTTCGGCGCCATGCTCGGCTGGGCGGCGTCGCGCCGGCCGTCGCTGGAGCGCACCTGGCCGCGCTACGTGCGCGCGCAGCTGCTCGTCGCCTCCGTCGTCCTGTCGGTGTCGGCCGCCTGGCGGCTCACCGGAGTCCAGGACGTCGTATGGCCGCTGGCCGTGGTGGCGGTCTGCGGCGTGCTGCTGGCGCTGGCGCTGCTCTTCTCGCGAGGCGAGCGGCGGGCGGGGCGGGCGGTGCTGTGGGCCTGGACCGGTACGCCGAACACCGGGTTCTTCGTCGTGCCGTTCGCCGCCGCGTTCGGTGGACCGGCCGCCCTCCTGGTCGGTGTGCTGGCCGACCGGCTCGGCGCACCGCTCTGGGCGCTGTACGTCGCCCTGCTGCGTCGCGACGCTCCGATCAAGCAGCGGCTCAGCTCGTCGTGGGTCGACCAGTCGCCGGTGCTGGCGCTCGTCGTGGCGCTCGCGCTGCACCTGGTCGGGCCCGCGCCGGACTGGACGGCGGCGGTGTCGCTCGCGATGGCACCCGTGCTCGCGGCCACGGGTGCCGCGGTGTTCGTCGGGTCGGTGCTGCACCCGACCCAGCGCATCGACCCGCGCCCCGGACTGGCGCGCTGGGCGGCCTTCGTCGCTGTGCGCGTCGCCCTGCTCGTGCCCGCGATCCTGCTCGCTCCGGACGGCGTGCGACTGGCGCTGATCCTCTGCGCGCTGTCGATCCCCGCGTTCGGACCCGCTCAGTTCTCGACCGTCTACGGCTACTCCGAGCCCGTGGTTGCGGCGAGCGCCCGGTACGGCTGGTGGATCGGCGCCGTCGGCATCGCCGTCGGCTACGCCATCACCCACTGACGCCGTCAGCGGGTGGCTGCCGGGTCCGGCGCTGCGAGGCCCAGCGAGGCGTAGAGCGTGGCCAGCGCGTGGGGACGGCTGACGTCCTCGGGACGGACCTCGAGCACGACCTTGCCCTCGGGCACGGCACGGCAGGTGAGGCAGACGCCGTCCGCGCGCTCGTCGTCGGTGAGCACGGTCGGGGCCACCGCGTGGGTGTAGTCGACGGAGCCCTCGACGATGTGCAGCTTGCAGATGCCGCAGCCCCCTCGGCGGCAGCCCGCACGCACCGCGTGCCCGTGGCGGTGGAGCGCCGCGAGGACCGTCTCGCCCGGCCGGCAGTCGAGCGCGACGTCGGCGCCGAGCACGACGATGCGCGCCTCGGTCCCCGCCACGCTCCGCCTCCTGACGCCGACGGCACGAGGCTAGGGACGCGGCGAGGCCGGGTCCCCCGGAGTCCCGTATACCGGGACCACGCGTTCCCGCGGGTCGGTCCGCGACGGCGATGCCGAACGGGCCCGAGACGGACGAACCGGTCGTCGTCACGACGGCGAGGCGGGGCTGCCGGAAGCCGTCCACGCTGCGCTGATGGCGTCCGGGAGCGGCTGGCGCAGCGCGCCCCCTCGACAGGGCTACCCTGCCTGTGCCGTACCGGACGAGGACGTGGGTGGCGATGCTCCAGACCATCACCAAGGTGGGCCCGCTGCTGGACCTGTTCAGCATCGAGCGTCCCGAGTGGGGCGTGTCGGAGGCCGCTGAGGCCCTGGGGATGCCGCGGTCGAGCGCGCACGCGCTCCTCACCAGTCTCGTGGAGACCGGTCTGCTGGTGAACGTCGGCCGAGGGCGCTACCGGCTGGGCTGGAGGATCGTCGAGCTCTACGAGACGATGCGCGCCGGCTCCGACCTGCGCACGTACGCCGCACCCGTGCTGGCCGCGCTCAGCGAGCAGACCGGCGAGACGATCAACCTGGGTGTGCTCGAGCGGGGTCAGGTGCTCTACATCGACAAGGTCGCGTCGCGGCACCAGGTGTCGGTGACAGGGCTGCGGGTCGGTTCGCGCCTCGAGGCGCACTGCTGCGGCCTCGGGAAGGCACTGCTCGCGTTCGCCACCCCCGCGCAGCTCGACGCCGCCCTCGGAGGCACGCTGCGCCGCTACACGGAGAACACGATCACCAACCGACGGGCGCTCGAGGCGCAGCTCCTGGAGGTGCGGCGCACCGGCATCGCGCACGAGAACGGCGAGGTGGTGCGCGACGTCGCGTGCGTGGCCGCACCGGTGAAGGACTCGTTCGGCGTCGTGGTGGCGGCCGTCAGCCTGAGCGGACCCCTCTACCGCATCGGGCCGAAGCGCGAGGAGCTCGGACGCGCCGTCCGCACGGCCACGGAGGAGATCGGCAGGCGCCTCGCGGCCGCGGACGCCGCGCCGCACGCGGTGCCGTTCGACGACCCCAGCCGACTGTCTGCCGACTGAGCGTCAGGGATCAGAAGATCCCGCGCCGCGCACCGCCGTCGAGGAACAGGGTGGACCCGGTGAGCACCGAGGCCTCGGGATCGAGCAGGTTCGCGATCGCCCAGGCGACATCGTCGGGCGAGGGCAGGCGCCCGGCGGGCAGCTCTGCCAGCAGCTCGGCCCTGGCCTCCTCCACCGACTGAGCCCTCCCTGCCGCGCGGGAGGCGATGAGGGCGTCCACGCGCGGGCTCTCGAAGGGGCCCGGCGCGACGAGGTGCACGGACGCGCCGCGTCGCCCGAGGGGTCCGACGAGCTGGCGGACCAGGTTGGCGAGCGCGGCGTTCGCGACACCGGCGAGCGGCGCGTGCTCGGTCGGCTCGATGCCGAGATGGCCGCCGACGGCGACGACGCGGCTGCCCTCGCCCAGGTGCGCGTCGACCGCGGCGAGCAGCCGCAGCAGGCCGCCCGCCTTGAGGTCGACGGCCATGCCGAGCAGCGCAGGATCCACCTCGAGGACGTCGGGTGCGCCCGGCAGCCCGATGGCGTGGACGAGCACGGCGAGCCGACCGTCGGGGAGTGCGTCTCGCACGGCCGCCACGCAGTCCGGCGAGCCGACGTCGGCGGCCACCGCGACGACCTCGCCCTCGCCGGGCGCATCGCCCGACCGGCTGACCGCCACCACCTGCAGCCCACGCGCGGACAGGGTGCGGACGAGGCGGCGCCCGAGGGTGCCGGTGGCCCCGGTGACGACCGCGAGGGAGGTGCTCACGCGCGCACCCTAGCGACTCGGCGGGACGACGTAGGCAAGGGAAACCTCACTGCGCCAACGGTTCCGAACGGCATCGGGAGACACGAGGGAGGCCGTTCGGGATGGCGGAACAGGCATCGTCGCGGGCGGTCCACCTACGGTTCCCTCGAGCCCACACAGCCGTCCCGGTGGACGCCGGGCGGCTCAACGAGGAGCACGCATGGGTGTCATGAGGCTCGGCTACGTGCATGTCAAGGTCACGGACATGGCGGAGGCCCGTCAGCACTACAGCGAGACCGTCGGCCTCTACGAGACCGGAGCAGCGGACGGCAAGGTCTACTTCAAGGGCTGGGACGAGTGGGACCACCACTCCCTCGTGCTCGAGGAGGGCGGCGTCGGCCTGGTCCGGCTGGGCATGAAGGTGCGCAAGCCCGAGGAGCTCGCGCAGTTCGAGTCCGCCGCGCAGAAGTTCGGTTACACCGTGACCCGCTTCTCCAAGGGCGAGAACGCCGAGGTCGGCGACGGCTTCACCGTCCACATGCTCGGCCACCAGGTCGACTTCTACCAGGACATGACCTACCTCGGTGTCGACGTCGGCGTGCTCAACCCGATGTCGCACCCGCGCAACCTCAAGGGCATCGGCGCGCCGTTCCTGGACCACATGCTGCTCAAGGGCGACGACCTCGAGACCGCCGAGCGGTTCTTCGTCGACGTGCTCGACTTCGCCCCCGTCGAGCGCATGGTCGCGAGCATGGACGACGGTGCCCCGCTGATCGCCACGTGGCTGTCGTGCAGCAGCAAGACCCACGACATCGCGCTGCTCAAGGGCGAGGACGGCGGGCTGCACCACTTCACCTTCCAGCTCCGCGACTGGGGCAAGGTCCAGGACGCCGCCGACACGCTCGTGCACGACGACGTCCCGATCGACCTCGGGCCGACGCGCCACGGGATCACGCGCGGGGAGACGATCTACTTCTTCGACCCGTCGGGCAACCGCAACGAGGTCTTCGCCGGCGGCTACAACTTCAACTACGACCGCCCGTGCGTCACGTGGACCATGGACCAGCTCGCCCGCGGCCTCGACTACTACAAGCGCGAGGTCACCGAGACGTTCCTGACCGTCTACACCTGATCGGCCCGCGGCTCGCCGAGCCGCCACCGTCGACGGGCGCGGGGCTCCTCCCTACGCAGGCCCCGCGCCCGTCTGCGTCCAGGAAGGGGGCGAGGCACCATGCCGGTCGTCGTGTTCCATCTCGTCGAGCAGCGCCACCCGGACGCTGCCGTGGGCGTGCTCCTCGAACGAGCCTGCGCGCTGTTCGCCGAGGTCCTCGAGACGCCCGTAGCGCGTGTTCGCGCCTTCGCGCAGACCTACCCGGCGCACCGCGTCGCCGTCGGGGGATCGCTGGTCTCCGACGGCGCGACGGAGGCGCCCTTCTTCCAGTTCGCCCTTCTCGCCGGGCGTCCGGAGGAGCAGCGCCGCCGGCTCCTCGCCGGGTTCACCGACCTGATCGTCGAGATCCTCGGAGCCGACCGCTCGCTCGTGCGCGGAGGCATCTGGACGGTGGCCCCCGAGGACTGGACGATCGGCGGCGCGACGGCGGCCGACCTGCGCGCCGACGAGATCCGGGCGCGCGTCGAGGGCGCCGCAGGCTGAGGGATCAGGGGTCGAGCCGGTAGCCGAGTCCCGGCTCGGTGATGATGTGACGCGGCGACGCAGGGTCGACCTCGAGCTTGCGCCTCAGCTGCCCCACGTACACGCGCAGGTAGTGGGTCTCGCGCTCGTACCCCGGTCCCCAGACCTCGGTCAGCAGCTGCTGCTGGGAGACCAGGCGACCCATGTTGCGTGCCAGCACCTCGAGCACGTGGTACTCGGTCGGTGTCAGCCGGACCTGCCGGCCGTCGCGCACGACGACGGCGGAGGCGAGGTCGACCGAGAAGCCCCCTGCATCGACCACCTGAGGCGCCCGGTCGGCTCCCGTCGCTGCGCCGCGTCGTACCGCAGCCCTCAGCCGGGCGAGCAGCTCGTTCATCTCGAACGGCTTGGTGACGTAGTCGTCCGCGCCGGCGTCGAGGGCCTCCACCTTCTCGTCGCTCGTCGTGCGCGCCGACAGCACCACGACGGGCACCGGGTTCCAGCCACGGATGCCGTGCAGCACCTCGATCCCGTCGAGATCGGGCAGGCCGAGATCGAGGACGACCACATGGGGACGTATCCGAGCCAGCGCGTCCAGCGCCTGCCTGCCGGTGGCGGCGGTCGCCACGTCGTACCCGCGGGCCTTGAGATTGATGGCCAGGGCCCGCGCCAGCGCGACGTCGTCGTCCACGACGAGAACGCGTGTCATGACGGGTCATCGTCCTGCGTCGAGGCCGGGGCCAGCGGAACGGTGACCACCATGGTGAGGCCGCCGCCCGGCGTGTCCTCGACCTCGACTGAGGCGCCCACCGCGTCGGCCAGACCCCGGGCCACGGCAAGCCCGAGGCCGACGCCGGCCCCCGCCGGCACGTCGCCGAGCCGCTGGAACGGCTCGAACATCCGCTCCCGGTCCGCGGTGTCGACGCCGCGGCCCCGGTCCACGATGCGCAGCTGAAGGGTGCCCCCCGGCACCTCGGCCGCGCAGAGCCGCACCGGACGGTCGGCCGGCGAGTGGCGCACGGCGTTCTCCACGAGGTTCGCCACGCAGCGCTCGAGCAGCCCGGCGTCGGTCAGCAGCAGGGGCGCGCCGTCGTCCGTCTCGTCGAGGACGCGCCCCGCCGGCACGCCGTGCAACGCGCGCTGGAGCACCTCGTCGAGCGACGTCGGCTCGAGCCGGGGCCGCACCGCACCGGTCTGGATCCGGCTCAGGTCGAGCAGGTTCGCGACGAGCGCGTCGAGCCGGTCGGCGGCCGTCGAGGCATCGCGCAGCAGGGCGCGGCGGTCGCCGTCGTCGAGCCGGAGCTCGTCGTCCTGCAGGGTCGCGAGCGACGCCTTGATGCCGGCCAGCGGGGTGCGCAGGTCGTGGGAGACAGCGGTGAGCAGCGCGGTGCGCATGGCCTCGGACTCCCGGAGCCGGGTCGCGTCGGCCGCCTTCGTGGCGAGCCGGTCGCGATCGAGGACCGCGGCCGCCTGGGCGGCGAACGCGTCGAGGATGCGGCGGTCGCTCGCAGGGAGGGGGGCGCCCGAGAGGGCCAGCACCAGGCTCGGTCCCGCGTCGACGGCGACGTCGGCGCGATCGGGCGACGAGGGCGGCAGGTCTCCCGAGACCTCGATCACCGTCGTGGAGCCGTCGACGGTCTCGAACAGCGCGGCACTGCGCATGCCGAACGTCTCGCGCGCCTGGTCGAGAAGCGCTCGGACGCCGTCGCGGCGCCGCAGCACTCCTGCCGACAGGGAGGCGAGCACGTTCGCCTCGGCCCCGCGCCGGGCCGCCTGCGCCGCCCGCACCGCACTGCGGTCGACGATCGTCGCGACCACGGCGCCGACCCCGACGAAGACCGCGATGGCGAAGGCGTTCTCGGGCTCCGCGATCGTGAAGGTCCCTACCGGAGGCACGAAGAAGAAGTTGGCGAGCAGGCTCGCCTCGATCGCCGTGACGATGGCGGGCGCGAGCCCGCCCACGAGCGCGGTGGCGACGACTCCGAGCAGGAACGCGAGCAGCACCGTGCTGAGGCTCAGCGCATCGCGTACGGGCAGGAGAAGCAGGGTCAGCAGCAGGGGAAGGGCCAGCCCGACCGCCCAGGACCACGCCCGGCGCGGCCCCCGGACGCGGCGGACGGAATCGCTCCCGTTCTGCCCGGCCGAGCGGGGATCTCGCGTGACGACGTGCACGTCGATCTCGCGCGAGTCGCGGACGATCAGGTCGGCCGTGCTCGGACGCAGCGCGGTGCTGAGCCGACCGCGTCGCGACGTGCCGACCACGACCTGGGTGCCGTTCACCGACCGTGCGAACTCGAGCACCGCCGACGGGATGTCGTCGCCCACGACGG